>DATANR010000120.1:0-89395 GCA_036266155.1 Gemmataceae bacterium
CTTCTTCGAGCTTGCGCGTGACGCTGGCTTCCATGTTGACGACGTCGCGGTCCGGCACCTTGGCGACGACCATCATCCGCGGGAAGCTGACCTCCGGGTAAACGCTGCTCGGCATCCGCATGGCGCTATAGATGCCGCCCACGGTGAGCAGGGCGCAACTGAGGACCACGGCCCCGAAGTACGGTCGAACTTTGGAAGCGATGCTGGTCATTCAATCGACTTCCACTTCGAGCTTGACGGCGTCGCCGGTCTGCAAGCCCTGGCCGCCTTCGACGACGAACAGTGCATCCTTGATGATGCCGGACCACTTCTTCGCCGGATCTTTCTCCGGGTCGTCAACGGCGAGGAGTTCGATTTGATGGAGCGTGCGGTCGCGCATGCCGAGCGTGACCTTCAACCGGCGGGCGATGCCGACGGTTTCCTCTTTGCCGTCGGCATTGGTCTGCGTCTTGACGTCGGTCACGATGACGACCGTCGGCTGCTCGTCGTCTTCTTGAATGGCCGACTCCTTGATGTTCAGGCACTCCTTCCCCGGCCCAGTCAGCACGCGGATGCGCAAGACGCGGTTGGCGCGGAGATGAACTTCCTTATTCGACAATCGCACCTTGACGGCGAAGTTGCCCGTTTCCGGCTCGGCCTGCTCGGCGATGAAGACGATCTCGCCTTCGGCTTCGACCGTCGCCACCGGCCCGGCGTCGAAGCCGCCCGTGCGGGCAGCCTGCCCGAGTTTCAACTTGCCGACCAGGCTCGGGGGCACAAAGCACAGGACGTCGATCTGGTCGTCGATATCGATGATGTCCGCGACCGGCGTACCGACGGAGAGGGTTTGCCCACGCACCACGAGGATGCGGCCTACTCGTCCCGCAATGGGCGCCGCCAGCGTGTGGAGCTTGAGTTGAGCGCGAAGCGATTCCTGCTCCTTGATCCCGGCGGCCAGTCTGGCGGCGGCGGCAGCCTTCTTCGATTCCGCGTCCTTCAAGGCATATTCGGCTTGCAAGCGCGCGATCGGCGTGACGAGCCCGCGCGGGCCGCCAGGGGTTTTCTCGTCCATCGCTTGTAGTTGCTTCAAGCGTTCGATCTCGGCCTTGGCTAGCTCGACCGCGAATTGCGTTTGCTGTTGTTCTTCCTTGGTCACTTCTTGACCCGCCTCGGCCTTCGCGAGAGCAGCTTGAACAACGGTCGGATCGAGTTGAACGAGAACGGTCCCCTTCTCGACGCGCTGCCCCTCAACGACCGGGCTGCTGCCAGTGTCGCTGAAAATCGATTGCACGCGACCCTCGACTGGCGCCGTGACGCGCGCGACCCGATCGGGCAAGGGAATCGTCGTGCCGAAGAGTTCGGTCCATTCCTCGAGGGCCGTTAGTGCCGGGCCTTCCCATTTGACGGTCGACGGCGGAGCGGTCTCTTCGGTCGGCGCGGCCGCCTTGCCGCAGCCGGCGGCGATGCAGGCGACGAGGCCGAGAAGGGAGCGTGTGGACATGGTGCGTACCGAAACGACCCTTTGGAGTGCGGCGGGCTCACGCCGCTTTCTTTTTTTCGAGCGCTCACAAAGAAAGAAAGCGGCGTCGAGCCGCCGCACTCCAAGGTTGCGAACGATGCTCCCATCGTATCGACATGGGCCTACCGAGCATCCCTGGCCCGATGAACTGCTCCTCATCTTCGCCAATGCAGACGGCCCCGGTCGACGGACCGGGGCCGCACGTTAATCACCATCGTGAATGCCTCAACTACATCCGCTCGTCTCGCCGCACGTGTCGCACTTGGCACAGGCGCCGCTGCGAACCAGGGTCAGCTGGCCGCAGGCGGAACAGGGGTCGCCTTCGTAGCCCTTCTGTCGGGCCTGCTTGATGCGATCGGCGAGCAACATGCCGCTGTCAGCCGCCGTTGCCGTCGCGGCGGCCGCTTTCGCGGCCGGGGTGGCGGCGTACCCGCCATTCGTCGACTTCGCCTGGCTGCCGTTCTTTCCCTTGGCGGATGATCCGTCGCTGCCGCCATTGACCGACGGGCCCGAATTGCCGCCGACATGCGCCGACTTCGGCACGGCCAAGCGGCGCGGGGCCTTCGACTCAATGATCCGCTCGGCGACGATCTCTTCGCCGTCGAAGTCCGGCTCGGGGCGATGGATCGAATCGCCGCGCAGGCTGTCGGGCTCCACGTGTGCGAGGTCGTAACGGCCGAGATACGTCACCGCCAACTCGCGGAAGATGTAATCGATGATCGACGTGGCCATCTTGATGTGCGGGTTGCCGGCCACGATGCCGTTCGGCTCGAAGCGGGTGAACACGAAGGCATCGACAAATTCTTCGAGCGGCACGCCATGCTGGAGACCGAGCGACACGGCGATGGCGAAGCAGTTCGTCATGCTCCGGAAGGCGGCCCCTTCCTTGTGCATGTCGATGAAAATCTCGCCGAGCGCCCCATCCTCGTACTCGCCGGTCCGCAGATAAACCTTGTGGTTGCCGATGCGGGCCTTCTGTGTGTAGCCGGCCCGGCGATCGGGCAACCGGCGGCGGCGGGCGATGTAGCGATGGACAATCTTCTCCGCGATTTTGACGGCTTCCGGCTTGGCGGCGGCCGCGGGCGTCGCTGCGGCCGGTGTGGCTTCGTCGGCGACGGCCGCGAGCGTCTCCATCTCGGGAGCATCCGACACACTGTTGAGCGGCTGGCTCAGCTTCGACCCATCGCGATACAGGGCGTTGGCCTTGGTCATCAAGCTCCAACTCAGCTCGTACGCTTTCTTGACGTCCTCGACCGACGCGTCATGAGGCATGTTGATGGTCTTCGAGATCGCCCCGCTGATGAACGGCTGGGCGGCGCCCATCATGCGAATGTGCGACTCGGCCGTCAGGAAACGCTTGCCATTCTTGCCGCACTTGTTGGCGCAGTCGAATACCGGCAGGTGCTCGGCCCGCAAGTGCGGAGCGTCCTCGACGGTCATCGTGCCGCAGACGAATTCGCTCGCCTCGGCGACCTGCTCGCGCGTGAAGCCGAGGTGCGCAAGCAAATCGAACGTTGGTGACTCATAAAGTTCCGGCCGGATGGCGAGCTTGTCGCGCAGGAAGTCGTCGCCGAGCGTCCAGCGATTGAAGACGAACTGAATTTCGAACGCCCCGCTCATGGAGGCTTCGAGCTTCACCAGCACGTCATCCGTGAAGCCCTTGGCCCGCAGCGACGCCGGGTTGATATGCGGACAGCCGACGAGCGTGCCCGCCCCGCGGCAATAGCGGACGATGTCGTCGACCTGCTTCGCCGTGTAGCCCAGCCGTTCGAGGGCCGGCGGCACCGAGCCGTTGATGATCTTGAAGTAGCCGCCGCCCGCGAGCTTCTTGAACTTGACGAGCGCGAAGTCCGGCTCAATGCCCGTGGTGTCGCAATCCATCACCAGGCCGATCGTGCCGGTCGGCGCGACAACGGTTACCTGGGCATTGCGGAAGCCGTGGCGCTCGCCGAGTTCGACCATGCGGTCGGCCTCACGGCGCGCGGCCTGGAGCAGATACTGCGGGCAGTACAGCGGCGCGATGCCGACCGGCGTGACCGTCAGCCCTTCATATTGATGCGGCGGCTCGTTGTACGCGGCCCGACGGTGATTGCGGACGACCCGGAGCATGGCCTCCCTGTTCGCCTCGTAACGCGGGAACGGCCCGACCTCGGCCGCGATCTCGGCCGACGTCGCGTAGGAAACGCTATGCATGATCGCCGTCAAGGCGCCCGCCTGGGCCCGGCCCTCGTGCGAATCGTACGGGATGCCCTGGACCATCAGCAGCGCGCCGAGGTTGGCATAGCCGAGGCCGAGCGTGCGGTAGTCGTACGACTTCTGCGCCACCGGCTTGCTCGGGAACTGTGCCATGTAAACGCTGATTTCGAGGATCAACGTCCAAAGCCGATTGGCGTGAATGTACGAGTCAACGTCGAACTGGCCGCTCGCGGCATCGTGGAACTTGAGGAGGTTCAAGCTGGCGAGGTTACATGCCGTGTCGTCGAGGAAGAGGTATTCCGAGCACGGGTTACTCGCATTGATGCGCCCGTCGCCGGGACAGGTATGCCACTCGTTGATCGTCGTGTCGAACTGCACGCCGGGGTCGGCACAGCTCCAGGCGGCGAAGGCGATCTCATCCCAGAGTTCGCGTGCCTTCATCGTCTGGCAGGGCTTCGGGGCGCGTTGTTCCTTGTTCGCCTTCTCTTTCTCAGTGCGCCAGTACAGGTTCCAGTCGCCATCCTCGTTGGCGGCCTTCATGAAATCGTTGCTGATGCGCACCGAATTGTTCGAGTTCTGGCCGCTGACCGTGTAATAGGCCTTCGAGTTCCAGTCGGTGTCGTACTCCTCGACTTCAATTGACGTGAATCCCTGATGGGCGAGCTGGATCACGCGAGCAATGTAGTTCTCGGGAACCAGGGCGGCGCGGGCCGCGATGATCGCCTTGCGCAGGCTGGGGTTCTTCTTCGGATTGAACTTGTCGGCGTCGGTTCCTTCGTGAAGCGCGCGGAGGACCGCGTTGAGGTGCTTGTTGAGCAGCTTCGACCCTTGCACCAGGGCCGCGACCTTCTGCTCTTCGACCACTTTCCAGTTGATGAACTCCTCAATGTCCGGATGATCGAGATCGAGCACGACCATCTTGGCCGCGCGGCGCGTGGTGCCGCCCGATTTGATCGCGCCGGCGGCGCGGTCGCCGATCTTGAGGAAGCTCATCAGGCCGGATGACTTGCCGCCGCCCGAAAGAGGCTCACCTTCGCCGCGCAGGGCGGAGAAGTTGGAGCCGGTGCCGCTGCCGTACTTGAAGATGCGCGCCTCACGGACCCAAAGGTCCATGATGCCGCCCTCGTTGACAAGGTCGTCATCGACAGCCTGAATGAAGCAGGCGTGCGGGGCCGGCCGTTCGTAGGCGCTGGTGCTGCGCTCAATCTGAGCGTTCAACGGATTGACGAAGTAGTGGCCCTGCGGAGGTCCTTCGATGCCGTACGCCCAGTTCAGCCCCGTGTTGAACCACTGGGGGCTGTTCGGGGCCGACATTTGCGCGGCCAGCATATAGCAGACTTCGTCGAAGAACGCGCGCGCGTCGCCTTCGGAAGAAAAGTAACCGCCCTTCCACCCCCAGTAGGTCCAACAGCCCGCCAGGCGGCGAAACACCTGCCGGCTATCCGTCTCGCCGACCAACTGGGCGCCGGTTGCGGGAACATTGCGTTGAAGCCATGCCGGGACGCCCTCTTCTGCAATTCGATTGGACATGTCGGGCACGCCAGCCCGGCGAAAATACTTCTGCGCCAGGATGTCGACCGCGACCTGGGACCAGCCGTCGGGGACCATGACCTCCTTCATCTCAAAGACCACCGACCCGTTCGGATTGACGATCCGCGAGGCCCGTGACGTGAACTTGAGGCCGGCGAAAGCGTCGTGCCCTTCGCGCGTGTAATGGCGGCTGATGCGCATGGAGTAAAACCGTCCCTCATGGAAGGAAAATGATCGGCAACGCGGGTTTTCGCCAATGTTCGACTGGTGCCGAACAGGCGGGGTGATTGCTTCCGGCCGCGGCCAGATGTGCGTTCCCTCGCGTTTGCCACAACCTAAGAATAACACAAACGTATAGCACTGAACAACTGTAATCTTTTGCTTCAGACAGAAGCGACTGGATTGCAGCGAGTGTCAGGCCGTTGGGTAGGAAGATAGCGATGGGAGGGGTCGAAGCGAAACAAGATTTTGAAGAAATCGGGAAACAAGCTGATGGTCCAGCGCACAAGCGAAAGTTGTGACCCGACAGGACGGCAATGTCCCATCCTGAATCGCGCCAGCAGTTTGGAATGCACGCGCATCCAGGTCGCGGGCGGAGTGCGCGCCGTCTTCGTGAACGGATATTCCACTCAATCATCGCGACTTGATTTTCACTTAAGCTGCGTGTCGATGTCAGCTGAAGAGGTTCGATGAATCGTATTTCGACGTTGTCGATCGCGCGGGATTTTCGTGATTTATTGGATGGGATGTGATAGCTTCAAACCAACCTTCACCCGAGGAACAGTCATGAGGCGTCTACTTCCATTCGCAATGGTGAGCTTCGTGGCCGCCATCGCTTTGACCGGCTGCCATGATCCCCGGAACGCCGAGCGTGATCGGTTCAAGGCTGAGGCGGATGCCGCCCGGGCTGAACAGGCCCGGACCACTGCCGAAATGGAGGTACTTCGCGCCGAGTTAGTTCGGACAACTGCCGAACTCGTTCGCGCCCGAGCCGAACTCGATCTCATCGCGGGCCGTAGGCCTGAGCCCTTGCCGCTGCCGGCGCCCGAGACCACGAGCATCGAAAAGCAGTTCTCCACTCTTCATGCCAACTACAACAAAGGGGCGATCACGCTCGGCGAATGGGGCACGCTGAAGACCAAGGTGATTGAGCAGATCCCGAAGACGATTTTCCCAACGGATCGGCGGACGCTCGGCCAGCGGATGATCGATTTGCACGGCAGCTACAACGCCAGCGACATCACCCTCGGCGAATGGGGACAGGTCAAAACAAAGCTCATTGCGCAACTACCTTCGCCTGGCATGGCCGGCCCGAACCTCGACACCGAACTCGGGGATTTGAAGCGGGCTTACGATGCGAACGCGATGACCCTGGGCGAGTGGACCGAGGCGAAGGCCATGGTCGCCAAGCGCTGATGGCGGATGAGCAGCGACCGTCGCGGGCCAGTGCAGCCCGTCTGAGCCTCTATCTTCGTTGTCTGGAAAACTGGCGGCGCGACGGTCGCGCGACCGCGTCGAGCCGTGACCTTGCCGCGGCGTTGGGAGTTGGCGACGCCCAGGTGCGGAAGGATCTGACCCATGTCGGCAGCCTGGGTCGTCGCGGCGTCGGCTACAGCGTCGACAACCTCGCCGCCGCAATTCGTACGGCGCTTGGCATCGACCGCGAATGGCCGGCCGTGCTCGTGGGGGCCGGAAATCTCGCTCGCGCTCTTCTTCGCTACCAGGGATTTCCCGAGCGTGGCTTTCGGCTCGCGGCGCTCTTCGATGTCGATGATCACAAGGTCGGAGAGAAGATCGCGGGCGTCGACGTGTTCTCCATGGCCGAACTCGGGCCGCGCTTGCGCTTGCTCGACGCCGAATTGGGCATCATCGCCGTGCCGGCTGAGGCCGCCCAGGAAGTCGGCGAAGCACTGGCCGCCGCAGGAATCCGCGGCGTGTTGAACTTCGCTCCGACCGTGCTGCGCTTGCCTACCGGCATCGCCGTGGTCAACGTCGACCTCACGGTCCAACTCGAACAACTGGCGTTCCAGGTGCAGGCGGGTCGTGAATGAACTCTTTGCCCTCACGGGTTCACCACAACCTCACCGGCCGGACCGCGGAAGAGGATGTCGAGGCCGTTCAACACATCGCGTCCGAGTATGCGTTCCGTGCTTCCAAAATCTGCCTGCAACTGACACTCATATTCCCGCCCATCCAGCCACACCCAAATCGTGAAGGACAGCGTCAACACCGAGGTATTTCCCACACCGGCCATCACGCCTGCTGACCCGTTGGCTGCATTGAGACCGAGCGATTGACAGTCCGACCATGGAAGGGCCGAGGCGTCTGACCCAGTGTCCGGAATGACTTGGTCAAAGGTCAGGCCCGTGGAACCGCTTGTCGCTCGGAATTCCGCCGACATCTGCGGAAGCGCCCGGTTCGGGTAGGCGGTGTCGTAAGCAAAGGATGCGCGACGCATGCGTGCGATGGGCTGATTCTCGCGGCCGACGCAAACGACGAATGGATGTGTTCCCGACCGGTGGGCGGCCGCCAGCACATCGCCCGGCCGAACATCTGATGCAACTACTTTTCCGGCAGCATACGCCACCCACCGATCGCGGTACTGTTCGAGAAGCTGATCTCGGTCGGCCCAATACCTGGCCTCGTTCGCGCGCCACTCCGGGTGGATCTGGGCTGCGACTTCCGGTGGAAGACCGTCAGCAAGGCTCTTCATGGAACGACTCGCTCGGTGACGACGCGGTACCCCTGCATTCTAACCAATGTCGCCGCCGTCAGTCGCCTCTCAATTCCGCGTCACCGCCTCATGCAAGTTGAGCACGACGCGCGCGACCGACGTCCACGCGGCTAACTCCGCCGGATCCGTATTGGCAGGCGCCGGCGCGAGGCCGACTTTGATAAGGGCCTGTGCTCCGACCGCGTCGGCTTTGAATTCGGCGCGATGCTTCTCCAGCAGGCCTTCCAGAACCTTCAACTCTTCCGGCTTTGCCGGTCGCGATAAGGCGCGACGATACATCGCGTTCAGATGGTCCGCGGTTGTGGCGCCGTCTTTCATCGCGGCGGCGGCGAAGACTCGGGCGGCTTCGACGTAGGTGGGGTCGTTGAGCAGCACCAGCGCCTGGATCGGCGTACTTGAACGCGGCCGTTCGTTCGTGCATTCCTCGCGGCTCGGGGCGTCGAAGGCGGCCAGGCTGGGGTGGAGGAAGCTCCGGCACCAGTAGGTGTACATGCCGCGGCGATACTGGTCGTCGTTCTTGTCCGACTCCCATTCGCGACGCGGGAAGTTCATGCACGACCAATAGCCGGCCGGCTGATATGGGTGAGCGCTCGGGCCGCCGACCTTGGTCGTGAGCAGGCCCGATACCGCAAGGGCATTGTCGCGGATGAACTCGGCGTCGATGCGGAAGCGATTTTGCCGGGCGAGCCACGTATTGTTGATGTCCTTTTCGCGTTCCGCCTTCGTCACGACGGAGGTCTGCCGATATGTGTTCGACATCACCATCAGCTTGAGCACGTCCTTGACGTTCCAGCCCATGCGGATGAATTCGGTGGCCAGCCAGTCGAGCAATTCCGGGTGCGTCGGCGGCGTGCCCTGCGTACCGAAGTCGTCGAGATTGCGCACGAGGCCCTGGCCGAATGCGATTTTCCAGAGGCGATTGACGAACACGCGGGCGGTCAGCGGATTTTCCGGCGACACCATCCATTTTGCCAGGTCCAGCCGCGTCGCCTTGTCCGCGACGTTGCCGAGGAAGGCGGGGATGCCCGGCTGCACGACTTCGCCGGAGTCGTCGAGCCAGTTGCCGCGCGGCAAGATGCGGATTTGCCGCGGCGGCCCGGTCATGGCGACCAGCGTCGTCGGAATCGACTTTTGCAAAGCATCACGCTTGGCCGTTGCGGCCGCTAGATCCTTACGTAGCGCGGCGGTCTCGGGAGCGACGTTGTCCCGGTAATGCTGGGCCAGCACGTTCTTCTGCGCGTCGTTGCGCTTGGCCACTTCAATGTTAAGCGCATCCGTGACCGGCTTGGGCAGGCCTTTGGGGTTCTTCTTCGCGTCGATCTCCCACTTGGTCTGGCTGTCGTCGACGAGCTTTACCTTCGCGATCTCGCCCTTGAGGCGAATGACTTCGGCGTCGAGTTTCTTCAACTCCACATCCTGCTCCGCCGTCATGATCGGCGTTTGCTGCTGCCGACCAACTGGCACCTCACGCACGTCGGCAAAGAAGGCGGCAAAGCGATAGAAGTCGCGCGTGCGGTACGGGTCGTACTTGTGATCGTGACATTCGCAACAACCCATCGTAGCGCCGAGCCAGGCGTTCGAGGCGTTGCGCACCCGGTCGGCCGCGTACTTGGCGGTGTACTCCTTCGCCTGCGCGCCGCCCTCCTCCGTGGTCATGAGCATCTTGTTGTAGCCGGACGCGATCTTCTGCTCGTTGGTCGGATTCGGCAGCAAGTCGCCGGCGAGTTGCTCGATCGTGAACTGGTCGAACGGCTTACCCTTATTGAACGCGTCGATCGCGTAGTCGCGGAACAACCAAACGTCGCGGTGATTGTCGCTGTGATAGCCGGCCGTGTCCGCGTAGCGCACGGCGTCGAGCCACATCAGGGCGAGGCGCTCGCCGAAGTGCTTCGAAGTCATCAGCCGATCGACGAGCTTTTCGTACGCCTCCGGCGAGTTGTCCTTGACGAACGCATCGACCTCGGCAGGGCTCGGCGGCAGGCCAATGAGGTCGAACGACAGCCGACGAATGAGCGTGATCTTGTCGGCTTCGGCAGCCGGTTGGAATCCGTGAGCCTCTTGCCCCTGTGCGATAAACGCGTCGACCGCATTGCGGACCCAGGTCTTGTTCTTCACGTCCGGAATCGCAACGCGGACCGGCTTCACATACGCCCAGTGTTGGTCATACTTAGCGCCCTCGTCGATCCATCGCTTCAGCACCTCGGCCTGTTGCGGCGTAATGGCCGGCTTCTTGCTGTGCGCCGGCGGCATGACCTCGTCGGCATCCTTCGATGTGACACGGACGAGCAGCGGACTTTCGGCGCTCTTACCGGGAACGATGGCCTTCTTGATGGCCTCGTCGCGGACGTCGAGCCGCAGCTTCGCCTTGCGTGCCTTTTCATCTGGCCCGTGGCAGGCGAGACACGAGTTGGCGAGTATCGGCCGGATCTCACGCGTGTAATCGACCGGCGCCTTCTCGGCGGCGGCCAATGGGAGCGCGAAGAGCAAGCAGGAGAGAGTAATGCGCATATTGAGAGGAAGGTGAAGGCAGGTTGGCGTCGTCCATTATACAAGGCGAGCGGAGCGGCGTAAGCCGCCCGATGCTGTCACTATCGGGTCCCGGCGCGCCGGGACTCCGCTCGCCTTTCAAACTCCCAGCCGCTGCAGAATATCCAGCGTCGTGATCACGCCGACCAGGCTGTTGTCATCGTCCACGACAAACAAGCGGTGAATGCGCCGCTTGACCAGCTGGCTCACGACTTCGTGAATGGATGTGTTTTGGCGCACGGCATAAATGACCGGGTTCATGATGTCCTTGACCCGGCTCACGTCGGGCACCTCGACTTCGAATGATTTACCGCTCAGGTGTTCGCCGCTGCCGAGCGTCAGTTCGCGGTCGACTTCCTTTTGCGGCAGCCAGTAGAGGTGCTCGGTGTGCTCGCGATCATGGCGGAGAATGTCGGCCTCGCTCACGACGCCGACCGGGCGGCCCGCCTCGTTGATGACCGGGGCGGCGGAGATGCGCCGTTCGGTCAGGAAGACGACGGCCTCGTGAACGGTCAGTTCGTCCCGGATCGAGACGGGATTCGGCGTCATCACGTCTTCGGCCAGGACGGCGTGCAGCCGGAGCTGGGTCATGCTGCCATTGGGAAGAGATTTGGTCATGGAAGTGCCTCCACGATGAGATGTGGTTGTTGTACCCCGTGGCGCGGCAGCGCGCGGCACTTTCAGCGCGGAAATGGAAACTGCCCGACGATTCCCGAGGAGGAGTCGTCGGGCAGCAAGTTGCTTGGTAATTCGAACTATCGCCGTGCCACCTGAGGCATCAACTGTGGCTGAGCAGGCATGGCGGGCATGGCATTGCTCATCATTGGCGCGGCACCCGCCATTGCCGTGCCGACGCCCGGGATTGCGCCGGCCATGACCGGTTGCGGATGTGCCGCGGCCGTTTCCTGGATGTTCGTTTCCTGCTGCTGGGCTTCCTTCGGCGGCAACTCCGCCTTGCGGGCCGCTTGGCCGATACGGCCCAGGAAGAAGCCAATGGCGATGACAGTCAAGCCCGAAAGGAAGAGGCCGACGAGCCAAAACCAAGTGTTCCGCGATATGGCGCCGTGATCGTCGCGGGCGTAAACGAAGTACCAGACCGCGGTCCACACGTCGACCAACGAGCCGACGGTGATGTAAATGATGGCCGTGCGCGGGCCAAAGGCCGGTTTGCTGAGCAAGGGCATGTACGTTCCCTCCATTGCGGCTAGGACGTGGCCGATGTGGCCGCGGCCGCCCGCGAGGCAACACACATTCCGCACATTGCGTGCCAAGAATTAGAGCCTCGACGGCCATTACTCGCCGTCGAGGCTTCAGCATTTGAAACGATCAATCTAGGCAGTTCACTCGGCGGGGTTTTGGGAGAAGATCGCGCCCGGAACGAGCCAGTTCATGCCCTTTGGCTTTGTGCCGAAGCTGGTATTGAAGACCAGTGACTCCGGCGTGAATGCCGACACCAAACCAGACGTCACGGCTGCGAGTGGGCCGCCGCCGTTGTAGGTGTACGGGATGCCATTCTTCGGCTGAATGGGCGTCAGATCGGGGGCGACATTTTTCTGCACTACGTAGCCGCCCAGGACGCAGTCCTGAGCGTTGACCACGTCCGCGTTTTCATTGCCAGTGTTCTCGTCCCACCAACCATCCCCGACATGAGCGTCGGTGGCTGCCTCGGTCAACTCGTGTGAAGCCGCCACCGTGATCGCGTCGACCTTGGACAGGTTAACCGCGAAACCCGAGGCGAAATCGGGATTCTGCGCATTAATACCGTTCAACCCAGTCCCTGTTCCTTGATAAGGCATCACCGAATAGGCGATGACCGGCCAAGCCTTGTTTTTGATATCCGTTCCGGCGAATGAGTTGTGGTAAGCACAAAACTGGGCGACGCTATTGCCGAACGGAGTCGTCACGCGGATAGTCGGTGCTACGAACACCTGGTAGAGCCGATTCTTGTTTGGCTGCTGCACCTTGCCGGCCGTGATGAGCGCCTGCAGTTCGGCCTGAATCTGCGCGTCGCTGATCGACGAGCTGACAATGTTGACGGTCGAATCCACAAACCCCTTCTCGGACTTGCCCGCGCCCACGCCATATTTGGCCTTGGTCAGCATCGCCATGTAGCCGGCCTTGGACGACACAATGAACTTCGTGAACCCTTCAAAGAAGCGAATGTCATCGACCCGATCCGGGTCGTTGGTCCAGCCGGCCCCCATGTAGACGCTTTGCACGTCGGCGTGCGGCAGCAACGAACCGTGCGGAAATGCGGCGCTCTTGTGCAACGTCATCGCGGGTACGATCCGCGACTCAAATTGTTGACAGGTCAAGCGAACGGTGGAACCGGCCGGGCGCGCGGCCTGACGGCGGGAAAACAGACCCATGATTGCGACTCGTCTGGGGGGTGAGACTTCCCCTTCAGGCCCGGCGAGTATTACCCGGCCGACGGTGAGTCGGACCGAGCCCCTGAGGACGTCCCAGGGCGGACTGAGGAAGGATGTCTACCAGTATGCGGTCGACCGGAACGATTGCAAGAGTAAATTTGCATCCGCCGGTTCCCCGCATCCTGACACCGCCACTACCGTCGAACCCAGCGGCTGTGACAAGAAATCCCCGGGCTACCTACAATTTCTTTCTCACCCCAGGAATTCCGCTCATGTCGCGTCTGATCTGGCTTCTTGCCGCTCTACCAATCGTGCTTCCACTGCCAGTGTTCGGCCAGGGTAAGGAGGCAATCCTTGCGGGTTACACCAAATACGAGTACCGCATCCCGATGCGCGACGGCGTGAAGCTCTTCACCTCCGTCTACGTCCCCAAGGACGACTCGAAGCCGTACCCGATCATGTTCGATCGCACGCCGTACAGCGTTGGTCCCTACGGCATCGACAAGTACAAGGACAACCTCGGGCCGTCGCCGTTGTTTGGCAAAGAGGGCTACATCTTCGCCTACCAGGATGTGCGTGGCCGCTGGATGTCCGAGGGTGTGTTTGTCAACATGCGCCCGCATAACCCCAACAAGGGCCCGCTCGACATCGACGAGAGCACGGACACCTACGACACGATCGATTGGCTCGTCAAGAACGTGAAGAACCACAACGGCAAGGTCGGCATGTGGGGCATCTCGTACCCTGGCTTCTACACGGCCGCGGGAATGATCGACGCCCACCCGGCCCTCAAGGCCGCGAGCCCGCAGGCGCCGATCAACGACTGGTTCGTTGGCGATGACTTCCATCACAATGGCGTGCTCTTCCTGCCCCATTGCTTCAACTTCATGGCCAACTTTGGCAAGCCGCGGCCGGAGCCATCGACCAAGTTTGGCTACCTGCAATTTGAACATGGCACGCCGGACGGCTACGACTTCTTTCTGAAGATGGGCCCGCTGTACAACGCAGACAAGAAATATTTGAAGGGCCAGGTCGCGTTCTGGAACGACGCGATGAGCCACGGCACCTACGACGACTTCTGGAAGAGCCGTAACCTCCGCCCGCACCTGAAGAACATCAAACCCGCGGTGCTCACCGTTGGGGGATGGTTCGATGCCGAGAATCTGTTCGGGGCGCTCGAGACGTACAAGAACACGAAGAAGCAAAGCCCAGAGAGTACGATCAACACGATCGTCATGGGCCCCTGGGTCCACGGCGGCTGGTCGGGCGGCGAGGGCGACAAACTCGGCGACGTGAAGTTCAACGCCAAGACCGCTCCCTTCTATCGCGAGCAGATCGAGTTCCCGTTCTTCGAGTTCCACCTGAAAGGGAAGGGTAACTGGAAGGCGCCGGAAGCCTGGGTTTTCGAGACCGGCACCAATGTCTGGCGCAAGTACGACGCCTGGCCGCCCAAGGGCTCCGAGGACAAAACACTCTTCTTCCAGGCCAACGGCAAACTCACGCGCTCACGACAACTCGACCTGGAACCGTCCACTGGCGACAACTTCGACGAGTTCGTCAGCGATCCGAACAAGCCGGTGCCGTACATCGACTCGATCGGCATCGGCATGGCCAAGGAATACATGGTCGCCGACCAGCGCTTCGCCTCACGTCGGCCCGACGTGCTCACCTTCCAAACGGAACCGCTGACCGAGGACTACACCATCGCTGGCCCGATCGAAGTGAAGCTGCACGTGAGCACGACCGGCACCGATGCCGACTGGGTGGTCAAGTTGATCGATGTCTACCCCGATGACTATCCCGATCCCGATCCGAACCCGACCAACGTGAAGATGGGCGGCTACCAGCAGATGTTGCGCGGCGACATCTTCCGCGGCAAGTTCCGCGCCGGCTTCGACAAGCCGACGGCCTTCGGGCCCGGCAAGCCGACCGAAATCAAGTTCACGATGGCCGACACGACGCACTGCTTCCGCACCGGCCACCGGATCATGGTGCAGGTGCAAAGCACATGGTTCCCGCTCGCGGATCGCAACCCACAGACGTTTTGCGACATTTACACGTGCAAGGACGACGCCTTCAAGAAAGCCACGCACCGCGTTTATCGCGGCCCGGAGATGGCGAGCGGGGTGACGGTGCGGGTGGTAAAATGAGATCGGTGTCATCGGCAACATGTTGAGGGAGTTCCATGTCAACAATTACGGTGATTCCCGATTCGGCCGCCGCGTCGGCTTGCATGTATCGTGCGCGAGCGGGCGACCGTGAAGCCATCGGCCCCACGGTCGGCGACGCCGTCAACGGAGTCACGGATCAAGTGAACGGTCCTCAAGAGACGACGCTGATCATTGTGCAGCCAATGAAACCGGATCGATTCTTCAATGCGGAGCAGATTCGACGACTCAAGGATTTAATGGCGAAATGGCGGGCAGCGTTGAACGGCGGCAACACGCTGCCGCCGGAAGAACAGGCTGAACTCGACGATCTCGTTCGAGCCGAGTTGGACGGAATGATCGAACGGACGAAGGCACTGGGTGAACCGACGAAGCCGTGAACCCGCTTCATCCAACCGTTTCACGACGCGCCGGGCAGCGTTGCGAGTATTGCCGGGCTCCCGAGTCGATTGCCAATTGCGAATTCGAAGTTGACCACATAATCCCTGTAGCTCTTGGCGGCGGCGATGAGTTGTCGAACCTGGCGCTTGCGTGTCGGGCATGCAATCTCCGTAAGCTCGCGCACCGAGATCTTTGACGAAGTAACCGGCCAATTGGTCCGACTGTTCAACCCGCGAACGGAACGATGGGTTGAGCACTTTCGCTTTGACCAAGATGACGGAAGTCTCGTGCCCCTGACGGCGACCGGGCGAGTGACGATAGCAATTCTCGATCTGAATAGCCCGCGGCAAATCCTCGCGCGATTCCACTGGGTACGGCATCGCATGTATCCATAACGTGCCCTGCGGTCCATCCCGCAATGTGTCGCGCAATCCTCAAAAGAGTGTTTGCCATGCGAGTTTCAAGCCGAGTCGGTCTCATCGTCAAAGGAGGCATCCTGGCGATCGGCGGGCTGGCGCTGGTTGCCTGGCTGGTTGTGCCGCCATCGGCTCCCGTGCTCACTTCATCAGCGGACGACGCGCTTCTACGCCGAGCCGAATCGGCCCGCGCCGCGAAGGTAGCAGCCGCGCGGGAGCGGTGGCCATTCGAATCGCTCGTTGAAAGGCTCCCAAGCGAGCGGAAGACTCCGACGGCACGCCCGCTCGGGCCTGAGGCGACGGCACGGTGGGAGATCTTCGACCGCAACGTTGCTGCCGCAGGCAGGCAGCGGACCGATGCTCTCCGTGCCTTGCACGAACAGACTCGCGATTTATTCCTGGACAGCCCCGGGGCTGGGTCCGGGCGGGTCTGGATGCGAACCGACGAGTCAATCCTCCTCGATGAGAAGGTGGATTTGAGCAGCCCGTCACAACCCGGTCCGCCAGCCGACTTCCCGGCTTCGCCCGGTGAGCCGCTCACGACCGTGCCCTCGGCTGCCGAGTTTCACTTTTACCATGACGGCGGGCTGAGCGACTTTCTGTATCCCGAGGGCTTCGGCTACATGAGAGACCGCAACCAAGTCGCCGGTTTTCAGGCGCACGGATTCCGATACTTGGGGGTAGCCGAGCACGAGAAGTGGCGTTGGCGAGTGCAGCACATCTTGCTGATCGGGATGATGCGCCAGGAGTCGCCCGTGGTGTACCTGACCGATCGATTGCCGAGCATGGAGCAGATTCGAGAGGGAAAAACGAGAGCCCCCGACCTGTTCGAAACCGCGGGACTCGCTGCCTTGAAGGATGGAGAGGACCTTTATCTGGCCCGCAAGGGGGACACGGTTCGGATGCTCGGGGCAGTCCGGGCGACCCGCACCTGCCAGCAGTGCCATGACGTTTCAGTCGGACAAATGTTAGGGTCGCTTTCGTACACCTTGCGGCCGGCGCCGCGCGCTTTGGAAAAAAGCGCCTCTGTCTATGAATCCCCGGAAGTCAGGCCCCGCTGATTGGCTGCGGCAGCCTTGCCGGTGTCATGCGCCTCCCCACAATAGCCGCTCTTCACGGAGGTCGGCATGTCGTTGTGGGAAGCGGTCGTTCTCGGCGTCATCCAGGGTCTGACCGAGTTTCTGCCAATCAGCAGCACCGCACATTTGTTGATCGCCCGGCAGTTGATGGGGCATGCCAATCCGCGCGATTACTTCACCACAGCCATTCAACTCGGCACCCTCGTAGCCGTCTTCGTGTATTTCCGCGCGGACATTGTTCGCTTGTTGAAAGCCCTCGTGTCCGATATTCGGGCGCTGCGGCCGGGGACTACCGCGGACGCGCGACTCGGGTGGAAGATCGTGGTCGGTACACTGCCGGTCGTCGTCTGCGGATTCGCGTTCAAGCCGTTCATCAAGGGCCCGCTCTACGACACGTCGTCCATCGCGGCGGCCGCCATCGTCTTCGGGCTGCTGTTGCTGACTTCGGAGATGTGGTCGAGGCGGCGTACGTCCGCGGGTCAGCCGGGCCGCGGGGAAGACGAGGTAACCTGGCGCGATGCTATTCTGATCGGGTGCTTTCAAGCGCTCGCCTTGATTCCCGGCGCGTCGCGGTCCGGTGTCACCATCACTGCGGGCTTGCTTGCTGGTCTGTCGCGTCCGGCGGCCGCTCGCTTTTCGTTTCTGTTGTCGTTGCCGAGCATCCTGGGAGCGGGGCTCTTTGAACTCTACGAAAATCGGAAAGAACTCGCGAGCAATAGTGATCAAGCTGCGAATCTGCTCGTCGGTGCCGCCGTCGCGGGGATCGTCGGCTACCTGTCCATTGCCTGGCTGCTCGGTTATTTGAAGAAGCACGCGACGTACGGTTTCGTCATCTATCGATTGGTGCTGGGGGCCACTTTGTTTGGGCTGCTCTGGGCTCGGGTGATCCATTAGAGCAGACTCCCGAATCGGCTTGCGTTTCTGATCGACAGCCCAAAACCGACATCATGACGTTTCGGCGACAATTAAATTGAATTCCGGTTGTGTCGTAAGTGCTTACTGATTCAAGTATTCTGCAAAGCGCTGCGACAAAGTCGAATTCATGCGTCACGTCAAATTGCGTTTCTGGGGTGTGTGTTTTTGAACGAAACACAACTGTGCACGCGGCGGGCTACCGGATCGCTTCAACCAACTTCGGCAGGCGGATCGTGAACTTGGTGCCACGGCCGACTTCGCTTTGCACGTCGATTTCGCCGCCATGAGCGCGCACCACGGAGAGCGTCGTCGGCAGTCCGAGCCCAGTGCCGCCCGGCTTGGTCGTGTGGAACGGCCGGAAGAGCTTGGGCAATTCGGTTGGCTCGATGCCCCGGCCGGTGTCGATCACATCGAGGCAAACGAGGTCGCCTTCGGAGCGTGTCTGAAGGACGATGTCGCCGCCGTCCGGCATCGCTTGCTCGGCGTTCAACATCAGGTTGAGAACGGCTTGCTTGAAGAGTTCGCGATCGACCAAGGCCGGCGGCACGCCCGGCGACGCGTAGAGCTGGATATTGATGTTCGCGGACTTGGCCGTCGGCGCGAAGAAGTCGATCATCTCGGCCGCGAGGTCGTCGAGTCGACACGGTTCACGCTTCGGTTCTTGTGAACGCACAAAACGAAGGAACTCGTTCGAGACCTGGACGAGTTTTTCGCACTGGTTGCGGACGCGTTCGATGCGCTGCTGCGCCCGGCGTTCGCGCGGCGTCTGCGGGTCGGCAAAATCCTCGGCCAGAAGCTGCAGATTCAGATTGAGCGTGCTGACGTGGTTCTTGACTTCGTGAATGAACCCACCCGCCAGCTCGGCCACTTCGGCGAGCTGATCGGCCTGGAGCATGCCGCGAACCTCCGGAAGATTGCTATTGTTATAGCGGACTCCGTTCGCCGTTCCGTAATGTGTGAGCCATGCTGCCATTGGAAGACGATCACTTCGATCGCCTGAGTCGGTTGCTCGATCTCGAGGCCGACGCCGAGCGTGAGCAAGCCGCCCGCCAGACCGGCGATGGCGAAGGCCGGGCGCTCACCGGGCTCATCGTCCGCGACGAGGACGCCGGCCTCGGCGGCCGGCTGTTGTTGACGTTTGGCAAACGCGACACGTCCCAGCCATTGCCGCCGACACGCTTGCAGCCGGGGTCGCCGGTGTTGTTGAAGTGCCCAAACGACGGACAGCCACTCGCGATCCGCGGTATCGTCTTCGCGCGCCATGCGAACACGCTGCGTGTGGCGATCGATGATTCCGATGAGACGCTGCCCGAAGACGAGACCTGGCGCATCGAGTTGGCCGCGGATGAACTGGCGCGTCGACGACAAAAGGCGGCGATGCAGGCGGCGCGGAATGCCAAGCGGACCCGGCTCGCGGAGTTGCGCGACGTTCTGATGGGAAGGCGCGAGCCGGAGATTGCGACCGTTGGAGTCCCGCCTTTCGGCGGTGCAGGCGAAGGCCGCCTAAAGGCGGAACTCCAACAAGACCTTAACGAGTCTCAACTCGAAGCGATCGCACTCGCACTCGCGGCCAAGGACCTCGCCATCATTCACGGCCCGCCGGGGACCGGGAAGACGACGGCCGTCGTTGAGTTGATTCGACAAGCCGTCGCTCGCGGGGAACGCGTGCTGGCCTGTGCGCCCAGCAACCTGGCCGTCGACAATCTCCTCGAAAAGCTGCTCGCGATTGGCGAAAACCCCGTGCGGCTCGGTCATCCGGCCCGGGTGTCGGAGGCGCTGCGCGAGCACACCTTGGATGAACTGGCCCTGCGCCATCCGGACGCGAAGCAGGCGCGCAAGTTCTACAAGGAGGCCCACGCCCTGTTCCGCAAGGCCGGCAAGTGGACGCGCGCCAAGCCGGAGCCGGGCGAACGCGGCAAGCTGCGTCGCGAAGGTCGAGCGCTCATCGATGACGCACGCAAGCTCGAAGACCGGGCTGTCGAGCGCATTCTCGACGGCGCTTCGATCCTCTGTGCAACGCTTACCGGGGTGAACGCCGAACTTCTTGGCGAGCGCACATTTGACTTGGTCGTGATTGACGAAGCGTGCCAGTCGCCGGAGCCGGCGTGCTGGATCGCAATCGGCCGGGCGAAGCGGCTGGTGCTGGCCGGCGACCATTGCCAATTGCCGCCAACGGTGTTGTCGCTCGAAGCCGCTCGACAAGGGTTGAGCGTCAGCTTGATGGAACGGCTCGTCGCACGCTTCGGCTGCCTAGTCACGCGACGCCTGCGCGTGCAATATCGCATGCACGAAACCATCGCCGGCTTTTCGTCAGCCGAGTTCTACGAATCCGATTTGATTGCCGACGACTCAGTGAAAGAGCATCGCCTGTGCGACTTGCCGGGCGTGGCAAGCGAGCCGCGAACGCAGTCGCCTATGCACTTCATCGACACTGCTGGCGCTGGGTACGACGAAGACGAGGTCAACGAGAGTCGCCGGAACACGCAGGAATCGGCCCTCGTTGCGAAGCAGGTGCGGGCTCTCGTCGATTGCGGAGTGTCGCCCGAGCAAATCGCGGTGATCGCTCCGTATTCTGCTCAGGTCAAGCTGCTGCGCGACATGCTTGCCATGCCCGGCCTGGAGATTGACAGCGTTGACGGTTTTCAGGGTCGAGAGAAGGAAGCCGTCATCTTTTCGATGGTGCGCTCGAATCCAGAAGGCGAGGTTGGCTTTCTGGCTGATGTGCGGCGTACCAACGTCGCTTTGACTCGCGCTCGTCGGGCGCTGATCGTCGTCGGCGACAGCGCGACGCTGGCGAACCATCCGTTCTACCAGCGGCTGCTCACGTACGTCGAATCGATCGGAGCTTATGGCAGTGTGTGGGAAGAGTGACGACGAATACTCTGGCTCGCTTTATTTCTTTGGGTCACTCGTGATGGTCGTTGTCGTTGACGTGGACGTTGGCGTGCCGGTAGTCGTGGACTTTGGCAAGTTTGTCGGAACTGGTTCGCCGGCGATGCAGTGCGCGGAGCGATCGCAACCCGCCAATGACAAGAGGCCGAAGAACGCTGCCGCGATCGCGCCCGCGCACCAGCGCCAAGTCCGCGCGAATCGATTGCCGCAGCGCTCGGCAGTGACGATGGTGCCGTCGTAACGACGATAGAAGCGAACGCACGGAGTCACGGCCGCGGAAGCCAGGAAATGGTTCGCTTCGTCGGCGGTCATCGCGGACAAGTTGTAGACGTTCTTAGCACACTGATTGCAGTGCCGAATGCGTTCCGTCCCGGTCATCGATTTCCAGGGCACCGTACATGGGCGTGGCACGTGGAGCACGTTGAGGGAAAGCAACGGTTGCGACATGACTGGCACTCCACATCGATGAAGTCATTGTACTCGACGCTGCGACGCAATCCCAAGGTTGGAATTAGACCTCCGCTCGTTCGCGGGCCCGGCGCGCGGCGGTCAGGCGCAGCGTGATGCGTGCGAGGATCGCCTTCGCCGAGTCCGCAGGCTTTAGGCCGTCGATGCCCGCGCGCGTCGCCACCTCGTACACCGTCGACTTCGGCAGTTTCTTCAAGTCCGCCAGTTCCGCGTCTACGTCGGCGTCGCTGACGGAATCTGGGTCAGCAGACCGTGCGACCAAGGTGCTGAGTCGTCGCGTGTGTTCCTCGACCACGGCGGGATCCACGGGCGGCTCCGTCTTCGCCGCTTTCTTGGTCGCCTTCGCGGGCTTGTGGCCGGAGAGCTTGGCGAGCACGTCCCCGATGACCTTGGCGGGCGCGGTGCGGGCCGTGGCACTGACGCCGAACTCGGCGCCGACGATCCGCAGTGTTGCCGCATCGAGTGCGGATTCGAGTCGCAGTAATTCGGAACGAACGGATTCGTCGGCATAGTGCTCGGGGCTCGCAATGCGGTTGGCCAGCGTTCGGAGCGCGGCAATGTGCGGCGCGGCACGAGCGCGGACCGCGCGTTCCTCCGCCCATTTAGGATCGGCTTTCAGAGTACCCTTCAAACCGGCGCTTTCAGCTAATCCGGCCAGTTGGGCGGCGACTTCTTGTTGCGCGGCCGCCGCATCGCCCGAGTCGAGCCGCGTGAGCGCGTCGAACAGCCGTGTCGCGTGAACGTCGCCGGGGCCGGGCACGCGCACGAGGCCGGTGCGCTGGTACTCGTCGGCCTTGTGCAGGAATGCGGCGAACTCGGCGACGCCAAGCGCGCGGAACGGTTCAAGTGCTTGAACTGCGGCGCTCAGTGATCGGGCGGCCGAGACGGCGTCACCGGCTTCCAACGCGGGCGCCAAGCTTCGCAGGTACAGTTGCAGAGCGGCGACTTGCATGGCGGCGGATTTCCTTTTCTAGGTTGCGGGCGAGGGCGTCGAACGCGGCGCCGACTTCTGAATCAGAGACAGCCAGCTTGAGTTTGCCAGACACATCCATCATCGCGGCCGACTCGCTGAACGACGAATCGTGCTTGATGCACGTATCGAAGATCGGCACCGGCTCATCCCACACTTGCCCAATGGCGGTCTTGAGTTCGACCAGCGCATCGGCCTGTACACGGACGGGTTCGCCCTTGTGCAGGCGCACCATGTTGGGCACGACGCCGAGAATCGCCAACTCGGGCAGCAACTCTTCGCGAAAGCGTGCCAAGGTGCGGAGCAGATTCTCGACGGCCCGTGTTGACACGGGGTCCGGCACCACGGGGATCAACACGAAGTCGCTCGCCACGAGCGCGTTGACACACGCCGTGGTGAGCCGCGGCGGACAATCGAGAAGCACATAACCAAATTCCAGGTTGGGATCGTGCAGCGCTTCGCGGAGGAAGAAGCGCGGATCGGGCCGCGTCCGATCGGTCAGCCACTCGACCATCAAGCGGTTCTCGGTTTCTTCGAGGCTATCGACCGTCTGTTCGCCGGTACGTGCGTCGCTGTTGGTCAGGACGGCACAATTGGCGATGTCCGGGTGAAGGTCCTTCAGTTTGACAACGAGGTCCGATCGCGTGTGCGTCGTGCCGCCGAGGAATCGTTGAACGGTCAGGCCGCCGCGGTGCAGCAGGACGCGATCCTTGTTGCTGACCAACAACATCGAGAGCGAGCGCTGATAATCGAGATCGACGACCAACGCCGGCGCCTTGGGCTTGGCCAATGTCGCCGCGAGGTTCGCCGTCACCGTCGTCTTGCCGACGCCACCCTTGAGATTGAGCACCGAAATGATGATCGCCTTGCGTTCGACGAGTGGCCGGAACGTTGGCACATTGCCAACGGGTGGTCGTAGCCAGAGCCGCCCGTCGAAGCGCGTGATCTCCGCGATCTGCTGTTCCAGACGCTCGACCTGTTGGCGTGCCTGGTCGCGTTCGATCTCCAATTGCGCGAGTTGACCGGTGGACACCGACTCTGCAGTTGCCGGCGACAATTGTGCCTGTTCGTTCTTCAGATCGAAGTAGGCCTGACGGATGCGATAGAACTTGTCGCGTGCTTCTTGATACTTGGCACGATTGCGATCGAGGCGCTCCAGAAGGTCGAGCCGCGTTGCGTCGTGTTGTTGTCGCGCTTCGGCGAGTTGCGCGTCGACTGATTCCTTGTCCTTGCGGAGTTTCTCGGACTCTTTCTCGACGTGCAGAAGGCGAATGTACTTGGTGACGGCCCAGATCGCGAGGCCGCCGAACACCGGTGCGATGTAGCCGAGCAGTTTGAGCACGATGTCGAGCGAATCACCGGTGGGCACGGCCGGGCCTCCGCGGGTCGGCGGTCAAGGATGTGATTGAGCCAGCCGCTGGACGAATGCCTGATGTTCGGGCGCGGCGCAGCCTTGCTGCAAGGCGGCAAACACACCAGCGAGGTCGCCAGTCAATAGTGCTTTCCAATCGAGCCATAAGCCGGGGAATACTGCGCTGCGGAACAGGTCATCGGGATCCGGGTCAACGGAAACATATTGGCCATTGCGAAGAACGAACCAGTCGATTCCATTTTCCTCGACCTGCCAAACAACATACTCACGGACGCCAAACCGGGCGTAGACGTCTTTCTTCACCCCCAGATCAAAACTTCGGCTGCTCGCGGCTACTTCGCAGACTAACTCTGGCGCACCTGTTACATAATCATCATCCGAAATAGTACTTTGACCGCCCGCCGCAGCCGGAATGCGCAGGCACACGTCCGATTGCGGCTGGTTGTCGTCGTCCAGTCGAATCGTGCCGTTGTCACCAAAATTCACCCCCGGCGTGAGCATGCAATAATTGCCGAGCCATGTGACGGCAATTCCGTGCGGGGCAGCGTGCGACTCCTGGCGAACAGGTGAAGACAAGTAGACAACTCCGTTGAGTAGGTCCGCCCTGCGCACGTGAGGCATGGCCGAGTACCGGGCTTCGAACTCAGCCGCCTTCATTCGGTCGCCATTATCGAGGAGTGGATATCGGGGCCGAATCATGCGGGCGATTTTCGGCGGCAACAAGCTCATCTTGATCCCTCCTTCGCTACATTCTAACCAAATTACTTCTTCGGAAGCACCTCCAGCTTCAACTCCTTGAAGCGCACCTCTTGAGCCGGGCCGCTATGTAGTTGCATACCAAAGATGCCGCGGCGGGAGAGTTGGGCGTCGTCTTTGCGGTCGCAGCAGACGTTGCCGTTGATCGTCAGCTTCACGTTGCCGTCGATGGCTTCGATCGTGTAGTCGTTCCACTCGTTCTGCTTGACAAACTTCTCGCCGCCGGCGTTCTCGAGGATCGCCCGACCGTTCTCTTCGTAAAGCTTGCCCCACCAGCCGACGCCGATGTCGGCTTGCGGGCCCTTCATTTCGCCGTCCGGCAGGCCCTCGCTGCGGAACTGCATGCCGCTGTTGCCGGCGTTCGGCACGAGCTTCACCTTGAACGAGAGCTTGAAATTCTCGGCGGCGATCGTGCTCATCAAGAACTCGTTCTTCTTCAGGCCCGTCGTCTTGCCGACGATCTCGCCATTGTCGACGCTCCACAGCTTCGGATCGCCGACCCAACCGGTCAGGTCCTTGCCATTGAAGAAGTCCTTGGCGTTCTCGGTCGTCGCGAGCATCGGCACCTGCTGATTGTGCCGTAGGTACGCAAACAGCGCGCGCACTTCCTTCTCACTGAACGGCTTCATCTGGTCGTCAGGCATCATGGACACCGCGCTCGGCTTCAATTCATCCACGTCGCCCTTGTTAATGATGAGCACCTCATTCGGCGTCTGCACCGTGTAGGCTACGCCGTTGTCCCCCTTGACGATGCCGGTGATCGTACGGCCATTGTTCAGATTGAGGACGCTCTGAGCGTAATCTTTCGGAATGACCGCGCTCGGGTCAAAGACGTTTTCCAGGATGTAGTCGAGGTTCGCGCGATTGGAGCCGGTGATGTCCGGCCCGATCTTTCCGCCGACGCCATAGAGCGTGTGGCAGTTCTGGCACGTCTTCGCGTAAAGCGCCCGGCCGAGCATGAGGTCATCCTTGCCCGGCACGCTCAGCTTCTTCTTCCACGCGGCGATGTCCTTCGCGCGGTCCGCGGGCGTGTCGCGCACGGCCCCCCAGACTTTGGCAATCTTGTCACCGAGCGACGTGTCCGGCAAATTGCGCATCGCTTTGATGATGTCGGCCGAGATGTCGGACGGCTGCAGTTGCTTGTTTCCGACCGCGTCGAGCAAGGCGTTGGCGAATGCTGGCCGACTGACAAGGGTGTTCAACGCGTCACGTTGTTCCGACGTTGAATAGCTCTTCCACTGAGCGAGGATGACACCCGGCGACTTTGGGTCGTCGTATCCAGCGAGCGCTCGAATCGCGGCGGCACGCAGGCTCGGCTCCGCGACGAGCTTTTGCAGGATCGGCGGCAGTTCCTTATCACGGCCATTGATCAGCGCCGCCAGCGCCGCCTGTCGATCGGCCGTGGACGCCTTCGTATCGGCAAGCACCTTACGCATGGCGGCAAAGGCCTTCGGATCGCCAAATGCGATCGATAGCGAACTTAATAGCGAATTGAACTCCGGCTCATTCTTCGACGACCAGGTGTCCACGACCGCGTCCCAGAATGGCGGCATGCTCAGGTCGCGTCGACCCTTCACGCCTTCATTGAATCCGCGTAACGCGGCCAGGCCGATCTCTTTTGCCGGCGGCCCCTTGACGAAAAAGGGCAAGATGTCGTCGATTTGCTGAACGGTGCTAGTTGCCGCAATTCGGCGGGACGTGAACTGGATGAGACTCGGGATCTTGCCGTTGATAGCCAACAGGAACGCAGCTTGCGGATCCTCCCCGGCGAGCGGCTCGAGGGAGTACCAGTACAGCAGGGGCAGGTTGAAATCCGCGGCGTCCTCCGTGTGCGCAAGAAGCCCCGCCAGCACGTCCTTGCGATCCTTCGGGGCAAGTCGCTGCAGACCGGACGCGAGCGCTCGGCGGACCAGAGGCGAGGAGTCTGTCTTCGCGGCCTTGACCAACGTCTCCAGCGCCAAGGGCTTTGATTTCGTTCCCACGGTGGAGTCGTCGATCCACAGCCGGATTGCCCACGCGCGGACAACTGGGTCCGTCTCGTCCGCCAGGTCGCCGACGTAGCCAAGGGCATTGAGCGCCCAGAGCGCCTTCAGGCGCTTGGTCGGATCCTTGTCCGTCGTGAACTGGATGATGCGTCGAGCGGTCGCCTCGGTCTCTTTGACCTTCTCGGCGGCATCCGGGCCAGTGTGCCGTTCTTGCAAAATGCGGCGAGCGTGCCGGACGTACCACTCGTTGTCGTAAAGCTGATAGTTCGCCAGTTCGAAGTCCGACGCCTTCTGCAAATCGAGCCCCGTCGCCGGCTTGGTGCCGCGATAGCTGATCTTGTAAATGCGGCCGTTCGTGCGGTCCCAGATCTCCGGCTCGTTGCGATGACAGGCTTGCTTGTCGTACCAATCGATCAGGTAGACGTTGCCATCGGGGCCGTACTTCAGGTTGATGAAGCGTGCCCACTCGTCATTGGCGAGCAAGAAATCCGGTCCGTGGCTCGCGACGTAGCCGCTGCCCTTGGGCTTCAGGATGTCCATGTTGATCCGTCGGCCGTGGATGTTGCCCATGAAGAGCTGGCCCTTGTACTTCTCGGGCCACGCGCCGCCGAGGTAGCACATCAGTCCGCAGTGGGCGTGGCCGCCGCCAGCGCTGTCGCTGCGGTTGTTGCCGCCGTGCGGCGTCGCGCCGATGTAGTGCAAGTGGTCGGCGATCGTGCCGATGTCGGCGTACGTGTAGGGGTTGAAGTGCTGACCCGCCTGTCGCAGGTAACGACCACCCTGAATCATGTGGAAGCAGTGCGGGATCACGCACGCTTCGATGAAGAACTCGCCGTTCTCGTTGTAATCGAGACCCCACGGGTTGCTCGTGCCTTCGCTGAACACTTCGAAGATGTGCCGCGTCGGATGATAGCGCCAGACGCCGCAATTGAGGGGAACGCGATCCTTGTCCGGCGTGCCTGGCTTACCAACGCGGCTCCGCGTGAACACGCCGTGGCAGCCATAGAGCCAGCCGTCCGGGCCCCAACAGAAGGTATTGAGCGTCTCGTGCGTGTCGGACGTCGCGTCCCAGCCATCGAGAAGGATCTTGGGAACACCCGGCTTGTCGTCGTTGTTTGGAATGAACATCAGGTACGGCGCGGCCCCGACCCACACGCCGCCGAAGCCGATCTCGATGCCGCTGATGAGGTTCAGGCCCTCGATGAAGACCGTTTTTTTGTCGAACGTGCCGGTGCCCTTCGTGTCCTCAAAAATCAGGATGCGGTCGCCATTTTTCTTTTGCGCCTCGGGCAGCAGCGGGCCGTCGAAGGGGAGGCGTTTCGGATAGGCGTAGGCTTCGGCGACCCAAAGCCGGCCGCGGTCGTCGATGCAGAACGCGATCGGCTGATGGACGTCCGGCTCGCCGGCGAAAAGCGTGACCTTGAAGTCTTCGGGCACGGTCATCGCGGCCGCGGCCTTCTCGGGCGTCAGGCCGGCATTCTTGTACACGTCGGGCGGCGACGGCGGAGCCGCCTTCGGACGCGCCGGGAAGGTCGGCTTGTTCTCGTGGAAGCGGAAGTCATCGAAGTTGATGTGCCCCCAGTGGCCCGTGTGCTTGTCGACCAGGCGGACCTGAATTTCCTTCCCCATGTATTTGATGAGATCGACCACCTCGCGGCGCATGTCCTCTTCTTCCATGCCGGACGCGGTATGAAAGACCTCTTTGCCCGAGAGCAGTTCAACGCGTGTCTCTTTCCACGGTCCGCCGCCGACGAGAAAGCTCGCCCACCGATGCGTCACCTTGAAGGGCACGCTCGTCAGCGTGCCGGTCGGCTTGTCGCCGAAGCGCTCGAAGCCGCCGATCCAGAACTGACCCTGGTGCCGGCTATAGCTGTCGCCGCGCCGCGGGTGAACCGTGTCGCCCTTGATCGGCTGGTCCTTGAAGGCGTCGCCCTCGGCGGTCCAATCCTTGAGCGTGCCAGTCTCGAAGTCAAGATTGAGCGGCTTGCCATCCTTGCCGATGGGCAACACGCCTTCATCGGCGGCCAGGAGGGACAACGGCAACAGCGCAAGCAGTAAAAAGGAGAGGCGGTACATGAACGCTCCGCAATGTGGCTCTGAGGGAGGGGTAGTCTAGCGGAACGATCGCAAAGGGTGAGGACGTGAATGCTTCAACCGGATTGCTTTTTTGAATCCGCCTGTCTTGGGAGACAGGCGGCGACGAAATGAGGGCGTGACTCGACAATCTGCGTCGGAGTCCCGGCTTCAGCCCCCTAAAGGCGGAACTCCAACTCCGTCTTTCCCCGAGACTGAAAAATTATCCATCACCTACTTCCCTTGCTTGGCCCGGACCGCCGCATCCAGATTCAACTCGGCTTCCCTGACGAGCAGACGCGCACGTTCCACTTCAATCTTCAACAACTCAACCTGGTTGCGATCGGCCTTCTTTTGCACGGCGTCATCCAGGCGCAGTTGCTTCTCCTTGACGTCCAGCTTGGCAAGCTCGATCTTGGTTTTCAGCAGATCGAGATCGATCGTCGTGCCGGCACTCTTGGGATTGAATGGCTGCAATACGTTTGTCGGCAGTGGATAGATATCGGTTACGCCCCAAACATTCTTGTTGATGCGATTATCTAAGTCGACGTAAGGCATCAGCGTAGTCGTCCATGGTTCGCCCGGCCGAAGAAAGGAATGCTCCAGCCACACACTATCGAGTTGGTTCTTGACTTGTCGCCCATGGTCGTCGTGGCAGAACACCATTAACCAGCCGCCATTGCGATTGGCCCACGTGTAAACCACGCGACAATCCTTGCGCGTTTCGAGCACCTTCCCTTCCACATCGACGATCTTGCAGTCGTAGAGATAGGTCAGCATCGCGACGTCCTTGCTCACGCGGACAACCTCGGCATCGCGGATCGTCCAATCCGTAGTCCGCAAGCGCTGATCGGAGGCGGCCGCATCCGCCTTGCCGTACTTGCCAAGGACCGAAATCGACACCAGGTCGTCCGCCAGGAACTTTTGACGTTCCTTCCAGTCGCCCTTGGCGCCGGCTTCCCACATTTGTTTGTCGATCGCGAGCAGGGTGTTCTTGAGGTTCTCATTGGCGTCCGGCGTCTTGACAGGACTCGTCGGCTTCAGCGGCAGACGCGAACCGGCGGTCTCGTATTTGGGCTGTGCCATCGTGAAGCCGACGCCGACGGCCAGCATAGCCGAGCAGGCCAGCGACGCGATCGCCCATTTCATCGTTTTCATGGTCATCCCCTTCAATGTTTCGTTGGTCAGTGAGAGAACGCTCGGCGCGACCATCGTCGCGATCGACTGCCGCTCCGCGAACATTGCTGCCGCACGGACAGTGGTGAGCATCGAATCCGGACAAAGGGCGACCGACAGAAAGGCGGCCGACAGCGTGAGCCCGCGTTTCGTCAGCCGGGCGGCCAATAACTTGCGGCCCCGTTCCAATTTGCCGTGCAAGGCGCTCAGCGTCAGCCCAAGCTGAAGCGCCGCCTCGTCGCGGGTTCGGCCTTCGAGGTAGCACAGCACGAGAGCCGTGCGATAGCGATCGGGCAATCGTTGCAGCTCTTCATCCAACCCGGTCTTGATTTCCGCCCACGTCATCGTCCCGGCATCGTTCTCGTTGTTCACGGCCCGCATGGACAACTCGCGACGCTGACGTCGCGTCAGATCGCGGCGCAGGTTCATGGCCACGCGCATTGCGACCCCGTGAAACCAACTGCCGAGCGAAGCGGTATTGCGAATGGACGACGCCCGCCGCGAGAAGACCAGGAACGTCGCCTGACACGCATCCTCGGCATCGTGTGCGGAGCGCAATGCTCGCCGGCACACGCCCAGCACCATCGGCCCATGTCGCTCCGCGATGACGCGAAAGGCGGCCTCGTCGTTCGCTTGAACAAATCGGCGCAGCAACGCCTCATCGGTCGCCGAGCGCAGCGATTGCACTTCGAGCAACCCGACAACCGACCTCAACGTCGCGCTCGATGCTCGCTTCGTCATGGCCCCTCCTGGCCTCGGAGCGTGGTCATGGAATGTAGTACCCGCGAAGGCGTTTTTGGCGCGCCGTCGTGCAATGTGATTGTTACAAGTGTGAAAAAAACGTGCGCGACGGCAATTTGAATGCCCCGTTGCGGCATCTTCGAACCGCTATTACAATAGACGAGCGGGCCGAACTCGCGACTCTTTTCGGTTCGCAACCGACCAAAACCTCATTCGCTAGCGCCAATGCCATGTTGAACCGCCGCGCCTCAACCGCCCGACTCCGCTGCGAACCACTCGAAGGCCGCTTGACGCCCGCGGGCACCGTCGTGGTCGACGTGACCGGCAGCAGCGTCAAGATCACCGGCGACGATCAGGAGAACGACATCTCGGTCTTCGTCGACAACAATCCCACGGCGAACACCCTTCACATCGTCGGCAACAACGGCACCGGCGTCACGATCAACGACCCGCTGCCCGCGGGCGATGCCGTCGGCAAGCTCACGATCGACCTGAAGAAAGCCGCCATTTCCACCGTGCAAGACCCGCGCGGCACCGAAGGCGTCGACACCGTGAACGTCCATGACATCTTCCTCGGCGGCAACCTCCTCATCAAAGGCAAGAACGGCGGCGTCGTGACCGTGAACAACGTCTACGGTCTGAAGGCGACGATCGACTTCCATGCCGGCAACGGCATATCGACCGTCGATCAGACAAAGGGGCCGCTCGGGAGCAACATCAAAATTCTCAACAGCAATTTGGGCTTCGACGGCAGGCAGAGCCCGCCAAAGCAGTTGGGCGTGACCGTTCTCACCAAGGATTGCAAGGACCACGTGGAAGTGCGAGCCACCACTGTGCAAGGCAGCCTGACCATTCGGACCAAAGGCGAGAACGACGATATCGGCCTGTTCGGTGTCTACAACTTTTTCGGCACGAGCAATTTTGGCATCACGGGCTTGAACATCGACGCCGGCACGGGCGACGATTTCTTTGCTGCGTCCGGTATCGACGTCATCAAGGGCACGAACATCAAGATGGGCGACGGCAACGACAAGGTCTTGATCGGCCGGTTCGAAGGCTTTGGATCGAACCTGTTCCGCAGCAACGTCAGCATCGACCTGGGCAAAGGCGACGACGTCATTGGCATCGGCCACACCTCGAATCCGGACAATCTTGGCACTTCCTTCGGGGCCAAGCTGACGGTCAAGGGCGGCATCGGCGACGATAAGCTGATGATTGGCAATCAGGTCACGCTGTCGGCAGCCAAACATTCAATCGACGGCGGCCCGCAAACTACGGCCGATGCACTCGAAGTGTTGACTCCGCCCTTCGACCCGAACGACAAGATCTTCAAGAACTGGGAAACCCGCGGCGGCTTCGTCGCGGCCAACTTGAGTGCGCTGGTTGCCGACGAGGGGACCAGGTTCTAGCCGAACGTTTGGAGAATGAAGAGGAACGCAACTGGGCGGCGGCTGGTCGTCTATAGTGGCGTCTGAAGCTGATTGCCGAACAGGAACACCACATTGGAGCTGGTGGAGAAGCTGAAGGCCCCCGTGCCCGTGCGGGCAACGAACGTGTTAGCCACTACCACCGACTGTTGGGCGTCCGCCGCTCCGGCCAGGTTTAGTGCGTCGTCCCCGGCCTCCAGGTACATCAATACCGGGCCCACGAACGCGGTTTGGCCGGACACATCTCGGGGCAACACAATTTGCCTCAAGGTCAGTGATGAAGGAACGATACCAACGGCAGAGGATCGACACTCGTTTAAGAAAATGGCGGAGTATCGTTCGATTGAAACAGAAGGCGATGGAATGAAATCCTATCTCGCAACATGCGTTGCGTTGCTCTTGGGGCGGAGACCGGTGTGCCTTATCGGGAGATTACTTAAGTGCTGGCGGTTAGATTTCGAGTGCGACCTCAGCCTCATCGCATCTGCAAATGCAGCGACAGCTTTGCCAACACCAGTTGATTGAGGCTCACTCCTTCGGCCTCGGCCTCGCTGGCAAGGGCGGCGTGGAGCGACTTGGGAATGCGCACGTTGAACTTGCCGCTGTATTCCCGGCGCTGCGGGCCGACCGGTGGGTCGGGCAGGCTATCGATCAATTCGTCGATCTGCCCGCGTTCCTTTGTGCCTGCAAAGGCCGCGCGGTCCGATTTGGTTGGAAACAGCCGCACGAATGGTCCGCCCGGACCGAAGATTGCGTTGTTGGCTTCCACCCAGGTCAAGCCCGGCGTCTCTGACAGCTTGCGCGCGAGCGTCAATAGCTCATGCACCCCGTTTTTCGTGCTTCGTTTTGCCATCGTGATGCCTCCCCATTACTCGAGATCGATGACCTCGCCCCCATCCCGCACCTCAAAATAGATCGCGCGCTGCCCGAGCTGCGAACCAACGCTCACGAACAACTCGCGGGCTGCCTTGACATCTTCGGGCGCGACGATGACTTCCAGGCGATAGCTGGTCTCTTCGTAACGTTTGCCGTCGTCCGCTACCCAGGCGCCCTGGAACGGCCCCTCCAAGGTCTAACCGCCAAAGGCGTTGCACACTCGGTTGAGGATGCCTCGCAATTCGCGGCGACTGACTTTCGTCCCGTTGTTGCGGTGCGTCGGAATGCGCGTGATGACGAGCATCGCCGTTCTCTCGCGCATGAATGGGGCCGCATGTCGTCCATTGACATGGTACCGAATTCGGTACTGGACGCAACATAGAAACTGTTCCTGTCGACTGAACCTTCTCAGTTCAATCGGCCCCCTTCTCCACCACATACCGAAACGGATCATTCTTCTTCCCGCTCCCCACTTGCACGATCAATTCCTGTTCCACCAGCGTTCCGAGCCAGCGGCGGATGGTGGTGAGGTCGGGGCGGGTGTGTTCGTCAGGCCAGGCCTTTTGGAGGCTGGCGGCCGTCGCGGGGCGGTCGGAGCTGCGGATCAGATCGAGCAGCGTCAGGTCGTGGGGATTGGCGGCATGCGGCGGCAGGACGTTGTAGTCGGTGCCGTCGTGGTTCAGTTCCAGCAGCAGGCGGCGCGGCGTTTCTTCGAAGCGCGAGAAGGCCACGATCCGGCGGCGGCGGTCGTCGGTCGCGGGGCTGGAGAAGTTCGTCATCTCCAGAATGATGTCCACCTCGGCGTTCAACACGCCGATGCCGCGGGCCGCCTGGCCTTCCTTCGTGTCGCCCTTCTTCGGGTGATGCAGAACCAGCACTGCCATGCCGCGGTCGGCGAGCGAACGCAATTCGGCCAGGGCCTGGGCGGCGCCGGACGCGTCTGATTCCGAATGGCTCGGGAAGAACATCACCAACGGATCGATGGCGAGCAGGCTCAGGTTGTGCTTGGCATGCATGTCGGCGATGTGGTCGAGCAGTTGTTGCCATTGCTCGCGATCGGGCACGCCGGAGAAGGGCCGGCGCAGCATGAGGTGTTTGCGCAGTCCGAACTTTTGGATGCGCTGCCGCCAGAGGACTTTCGGCTCTTCGGAGACGACGAATCCGATGCCTGGCCGAACTGCGAGGCCGGCGAGCGGCTGGCCCGATTGCATCGTGGCAAGGAGGATGGCCAGCAACGTCGATTTGCCGGTCTTCCACTGGCTGGTGAGGAGTGTGATGCAACCCGGCGCGAGGATGCCGTGCCAGAGCCAGTTGACGTCCGTCGCGGGGGGCATTTCGGCCATCCACTGGTCGGATATGAGCGAGCGGCGGTTGGACTTGATCATGAGCGGCTCCGGAAATGGAATGCGATGCGATGTGATGCAGAGCAACGGCCCGAGGGGGTGTGCGTGTATGCCGCCCACCATCTGGTGGCGGGTGAGTATGACACAGCGGGATGGGCGGATGCGAGGTCAGCAGAGCCCGCCGATCCTTGGCCGAGGCCGTTCGAACGGACGGCGACTTGCGCGTCGATTCGTGCTATCCTAATCTTCCCGCCGCGTCGGATTCACGTTGATCGAGGAGTTCATGTTGCGTTCCGCGACATTGGCTTGCATCGGACTCACGGCGATCCTGCTTCACGGCAGCGGGTCGAATGCTGCGGAACCATCGGCGGCCGACGCGGAGTTCTTCGAGAAGGAAATCCGACCGGTGCTGGTGGAGCAGTGCCTGTCGTGCCACGGCAACGACAAGCCGAAGAGCGGACTGAAGCTGACGTCGCGAGCCGACCTCTTAATGGGCGGCGAGCGCGGAGTCGCGGTCGTCGAGGGCAAGCCGGACGAGAGCCTGCTGGTGCGGGCGTTACGCCACGACGGCGAACTCCGCATGCCGCCCAAGAACAAATTGAGCGACAGGCAAGTCCAAGCATTCACACGCTGGGTGAAGACCGGCCTGCCGTGGCCTACGTCGTCCTCCAAACTGGTGCCGGCCGATCGCGCGTTCAAGATCACGGACAAGCAACGGCAATTCTGGTCTTTCCAACCGGTCAAAGCGGTCGCGATCCCAAGCATTCGCGATGCGTCCTGGGTCCGTTCGCCGATCGATGCGTTTGTTCTGGAGCGACTGGAAGCCAAGCGCATTGCCCCTGCTGCGCCGGCCGACAAGCGAACGCTGTTGCGTCGGGCGACGTTCGACCTGATCGGTCTGCCGCCGACGCCCGACGAGATCGACGCGTTCTTGAAGGATAATTCGCCGCAAGCGTTTGCGCGTGTGGTCGACCGGCTACTGGCGTCACCACAATATGGCGAACGCTGGGGGAGACACTGGCTCGATGTCGTTCGCTATGCCGATGCACGCGATCTGATTCAGTTGCCGCCGGCCAGCGACTTTCGCGAGATCTGGCGCTACCGCGACTGGGTCGTCGAGTCGTTCAATCGCGACCTGCCGTACACCGACTTCATTCGCCACCAGATAGCCGGCGACTTATTGCCGGCGACGCAACCTGGGGGCATTAACAAGGATGGCTTGATCGCGACCGGCATGTTGGCTCTCGCGGACTTCGTGCCCGGCGACGTCGACAAGGAGCAGATGATCGCCGACTACGTCAACGATGAAATTGATGTTGTTGGCCGGACGTTTCTGGGGTTATCGCTGGCCTGCGCGCGCTGCCACGATCACAAGTTCGACCCGATTTCCACCGAGGATTATTACGCCCTGGCAGGCATCTTCTTCAGCACGCGCCTGGTGCCCGGCCCGGTCGCGGGCAACACACCGCTGGTGCGCGTGCCATTGCTATCCGAGTTGGAGATCAAGCAAGTCAAGGCACAAGAAGCGGCTGACAAGGCACGAAGATCGGAGATTGAGACGGAGTTGCGTACCGGCGTCGATCGCGAGTATCTGGCCCTTGTGAAACCGCTCGTCCGCGACATGACGGCCAAGTATCTGATTGCGGCCTGCGAATGTCGGAGCTCCGCGAAGGCGCCATTAGCTGAAGTGGCGAAGAAGCACGAATTGCGAGAGAGTTTGCTCGCGAAATGGGTCGAGTATCTAGCGCGAATTGAGAAGCAAGTGAATTTGCGTCGGCCACAGGCATTGCGCGATGCTGCGAGCGGCAAGCTCGCGGGCAACGAACTGCACCAGGCTGCCAAAGAGCTTCAAGAATCGATTGCCTTAGTGGCGAAGCGAATCGATGCCGAGCCATCGGGCAAACAAGCCAAGGTTCAAGCGATCCTACGCTTGCGGGCCGACGATGCGGACATGATCACGGATGCGAATGGCCGCGTGACACTCTGGCCAAATCGATGCGGACTATCTGACGACGCAAAGCCGCCGGTTTCGGAGGTTGGACCACTGCAGGCGAGTACGACGATCAACGGTCATGCGAAACAGATCTTGCGGTTCGATGGTCGCGCATTGCTCGAAGCTCCCGGCCGGGCGCCGCCGGCCGGCGGCCTGTTCATCGTGTTCCGGAGTGCGGACAAGTCGAACGCCGGTCAACGGTTAGTCGGCTGGGAGGATGCGAACGTTGGCATGCACGGACTCGGGCTGATGCTCGATTCTGGCGGACGAATGCATGCGATCTTGCGCAACAACGGCCAGTCCGGCGATATCGTTCACACGAGCACAAATCGCGGATTCGAAATCGTCTGCATCAACTGGGGCCCTAACGGAACGAGTCTTTCACGCGACGAAGTGGCTGTTGGCGAATCGAAGTCGATCAATGCTCTGTCGTCCGATCCGGCCATCACCGCGTTGCGAATCGGCGGACCGGGTTCGGGCGGCAGCCCGCGGTTTGTTGGCGATGTGGCGGAGGTCCGCGTTTACGATCGACAGTTAACAGACGACGAACGCAAGATGGTCCACGCGGACTTGCGGAACAACTGGTTCGAAGTCGTTCCAACGAAAGCCGATCCAGTTGATTCATTGGTGGATCTGTACCAGGAACTGCTCTCGTCGCGCGGGCCGTTCTGGGTGTCGCCGCCGGAGCGGATCAAGCTGCTTGATCCAGCGGTTCGAGGTCGTCTCGATGGTTTGGCTCTGGAACTCGATTTGCTCAAGAAGAAAAAACCCGTGGAAATCCCCGAGGCCGTCGCCGTTGGCGAGGGCGGGCCGAAAAATACACGCCACGAAGGCTTCAAGGATTCGCCCGTCTTCGTGCGTGGCGACCACAAGCGGCTCGGCAAGACGGTGCCGCGCGCCTTCCCGCAAGTGTTAACCGGCGAACGCCGCGAACCGATCACGTCGGGAAGCGGCCGACTGCAACTCGCCGACTGGCTCGCGCGGCCGGACAATCCGCTCGTTGCGCGCGTGATGGTCAACCGCATTTGGCAGCACCATTTCGGCGAAGGATTGGTTCGCACTACGAATGACTTTGACGAACGTGGCGACCGGCCGACGCACCCGGAGCTGCTCGATTATCTGGCCGAACAATTTGTCACCTCGGGATGGTCCGTCAAGTCGATGCATCGGCTCATCATGCTGTCGAGCGCCTATCAGCAGAGCAGCCATGCTCGTGCGGAACGCGTGGCGGGCGATCCGGAGAACCGCTTGCTCGGCCGATTCAATCGCCAGCGACTCGATGCCGAGGCCATTCGCGATAATTTGCTCGCCGTGTCAGGTAAACTCGATCACTCCGGCGGCGGGCCTGCATTCCCCGAAGTAAACAACCCGCGGCGCACTGTGTATCTGCTGTCGGCGCGTACTGGCGCCAATACTTCGGATTTCGGCCGGCTGTTCGACCGGGCCGATCCGGGATCAATCGTCGGCGAGCGTGGCCAGTCGATCGTCGCACCGCAGGCGTTGTTCTTTCTCAATGATCCGTTCGTCAACGAGATGGCGGTTGCACTGGCCGCGCGAGTTGCCCGCGAGTCGTCGACAGATCCACAGGCTCGCATCGAATGGCTGTATGCGCTGGTCTTGGGTCGGCCGCCGACGTCCGCGGAACTTGAGCTTGGCAAGCAACTGCTGACGCAATCCGACAAAGCAGGCGCGTGGGAACGTTACTGCCATTTGCTCCTGTGTGCGAACGAGTTCATTTACGTCGATTGATCGAGAGAGCGGAGCGATGCCAGATCACACCTTCCCCGCCCGACCGAATCGTCGCGAGATGTTGCGCCGCACAGGCGCCAGCTTCGGCTCGCTGGCGCTCGCGGCCATGCTTGCCGACGATGCCGCTGGGCAACAGCCAACTATCAGCAACCCTTTGTCGCCCCGAACGCCGCACTTCCCCGCGCGAGCCAAGCGCGTGATCTTCGTCTTCATGCCCGGCGGCCCATCGCAAGTCGATACGTTCGATCCGAAGCCGACTTTGACGCGCGAAAACGGCAAACCATCGCCGAAGCTCTATCTCGGTCAGAAGCGGAACCTGCTCGCCTCACCGTGGAAATTCACGAAGAAGGGCAGCTCGGGACTGGAGGTGAGCGAACTGTTTCCGCACGTCGGCAAATGCGTTGATCAGCTCTGCATCGTGCGCTCGATGGTGGCCGACGACGTCAATCATCCAGGCGGCTGTCTGCAAATGAACACGGGCGAGCGTGTGGCGACGCGGCCGAGCATTGGGGCCTGGATCACGTATGGCCTCGGGACCGAGAACCAGAACCTCCCCGGCTATATCGCGATCGGGCCTGGACCGTTGATCGAAGGGGCTCGCCAATACGGCGCCGGTTTCTTGCCGGCGACCTACCAGGGCACGTTCGTCTCCGATTCGCAAAACCCGATCCGCAATCTGAAGAGTGACCGCGTCGGCCCCGGTCGCCAGCGCGAGGAGTTAGACGCGTTGCGGCGTCTTAACAATCTGCATCAAGTGGATCGGACCGACGACAGCCGGCTCAATGCCCGGATCGAATCGTTTGAACTGGCGTACCGCATGCAAGCGCAAGCTCCGGATGCGTTCGATCTGACCCGTGAAACCAACGCCGTGAAGGCGCGCTACGGCATCGATCGCAAGGAGACGGAGACCTTTGGCCGGCAATGCTTGTTGGCACGCCGATTGGTGGAGCGTGGCGTGCGCTTCGTTCAACTTTATCACACGACCGGCGGCTTCCAGCCCTGGGATCAGCACAGCGACTTGAAGGGCGGACACGCGAAGAACGCGCTGGCCACGGATCTACCAATCGCTGGCTTGATCGAAGACTTGCGTGCGCGCGGCTTGTTGGAAGATACGCTTGTGATCTGGGGTGGCGAATTCGGTCGCACGCCGACGGCGGAAGGGACCAACGGCCGCGACCATCATCCCTACGGTTTCACGATGTGGCTGGCCGGGGGCGGCATTCGCGGTGGGATGGCATACGGCTCGACCGATGAGTTCGGCTGGGACGCGGTTGAGAACCCCGTCCACGTTCACGATCTGCACGCGACCATCTTGCATCTGCTCGGCCTCGATCACGAAAAGCTGACCTACCGACATTCGGGCCGCGACTATCGTCTGACGGATGTTTATGGCAAGGTCGTCAAAGCGATCATGACGTAAATCGAATCCGGCCGGTGCGGACATTCGGGTTGTCGGTTAATGCCATCGTGCGGTCACGTCCTCGTGGCATAACATTCCGATGTTGTGCGCTCTACCAAGCACAAGATCGGAATCTTATGCCACGATGCCCGAATCAAACCTTTGGCAATTGCCACGGATCGCGGCGCTCGCGGTCGTACCACTTCTTCACCTCCGCGGGAGCATCCACGAATGCCCAGGCTTTCGGGTCCCACTTGAATGACTGATGCGTCCAGTACGCGATGTTACCCAGGTGACAGACGGTCACCGACCGCGCCCCCACCTCCACGTCGCAGATGGGCTTCTTGCGCGAGCGGATGCACTCCAGCCAGTCGCGCTGGTGGCCGACGGACTTGTAAAGATGCACGTCCTTTTCGCCGAGCGGTTGCTTGATGATGTCGCCCGGATCGCTCGCCAGATAGCCGCGGTTCACGAAAATCTTGCCGGTCTCGCCGATGAACGCGATGCCGTTGACCTTCTTGCCCTGCTCGTACTCCTCGGCGTGAATCACCGGCACGCCATTGGAGTAGATGTACTTCAAGCCGCGTTCGGCTTTGGGGTCCCTCGGCGGAATGATTTCAACGGGGCCGGACTCGTCCATCCCCAAGCCCCACTGGGCGATGTCGAAGTGGTGGGCGCCCCAGTCGGTCATCATGCCACCGCTGTATTCGCGGTAGTTTCGCCAGTTCGGAAAGTGCGTGTGCACGCCACGCGGGGCGAGGACCGAGTTGTACGGCCGCTTCGGGGCCGGCCCCAGCCAGTTATCCCAGTCGAGGCCGGGCTCATCCTTTTCTTCCGGCAGATCGCACGGCTTGCTCGAACTACCGACGTTCACATACACGGCCTTCAGCTTGCCGATCCGGCCGCTACGAACCAGTTCACATGCCTGGCGGAACTCGTTGCTCGAGCGCTGTTGGCTGCCGACCTGGAAGACGCGCTCGTGCTTGCGGGAAGCTTCGATCAGAGTCTTCGCCTCCAAGATCGTGAGCGTCAGCGGCTTCTCGCAATAGACGTCTTTCTTCGCGGCAATCGCCTCGAGACTCAAGATCGTGTGCCAGTGGTCGGGACTGGCAATCACGACGGCATCGATGTCCTTGCGCGCGACCAGTTCGCGGAAGTCTGTATAAGCCGTGCAGCCCTTGTAGGTGCCGCTCTTGGTTGCGTCGGCGTACTTTTGCTCGACCGACTTCTTGGCAGCTTCGCGACGATTCGCGTCGACATCGCAGACAGCCAGGACCTGAACGTCCTTCTGGCCGAGATAGAAGCCGAGATGCCCGCGATTCATCGTGCCCATGCCGATGAACCCGAGGCCGAGGCGATTGCTGGGAGCATCTTTCTTGTCGTTGCCCAGAGCCGATCGCGACAGGATCAGCGGCAGGGACGCGGCAGCGCCGGCAACAAAGTTTCGACGAGTGATCGCATTCATGACCGACCTTCCGGAGAGTAGAAGGGACAAGTGATCGCGGAGGTTACTGTATCGATCCCGAGATACAAACATTGACCGCGACAAAAGTCCAATCGCAATCCGATCAACCACCGCTCACACGAACCGCGTGCTGGTACGAGCTAGGGCCATCAACTTCTCCGACCCGCTCGCGATCGCGGGCCTAATGCGAGAGCACGAACTCGTATAACGAGCGGACGCCGTCGCATTGCCAACTAGTTCCACACCTGGGCAGCGCGGGATGAATCTCTCTCCGATTCGGGCCACGGTCCTGTTGCTCGCTTTGATCCTCGGCGGATCGCGCGCGACCGCACAGGAAAACGAACCGTCGAAATTGACATTGCTGGCCGTCAATGTCGGCGGCATTCGACCGACCGTCACCGAAGGCTGGTCCCTCCTCAATATCGTTGTCGCGAACTCCGACTCGATGCCGCGTGATGCTCGCGTGGTCGTCTTTTACGATGGCGAGCCCAACGTGCAGTATGCACGCGACCTGCGGGTACCGGCCGGTGCGCGGCTCTCGAGCACGGTGACGGTCGGCCCCGCTCCGCCGCAAGCGGTGAAAACGGGGCGCAACATTCAGATGCTGCTCTTCGATCGCACGGACGGGCAAAACACACTGATCCGACCGACTACTGATGAAAAGGTACGAGCGCGGAGCCTGACCTATTCGCCGCGCGAGCGGATGATGGTGGTGATCGCGGACCTGGAAGTGCCGGCAATGCCCCTCGGCCTCGAGTCGCCGGTGACGGAGGCGTTTCAACTCACACGTATCCTGGCCGTCGGGGGAGCGAACGATCGCGCTTTGGTCGCACCCGGGGGTTATGTGCCTCCGACGCTCGAGGCGTATGACGGCGTCGACGCGCTGATCTTGATGAGCGACCGTTTCAGCAGCGACCCCACGTCGGTCGCGGCCTTGCGGCGTTGGGTCCAACAAGGCGGCCGGCTCTGGATCATGCTTGATCTCGTCGATCCGTCTAGAGTGGCGGCGCTGCTCGGCGACGACGCGGACGTGGCCGTCGTGGATCGCGTCGCACTCTCGTCGGTCGAGTTCTCCCGCGGATTCGATGGCTCATCGATGGGGGCGGCCCGCGATTTCGAATGGCCCGTCGACTTCGTTCGCGTCGTTCCCGCTCCAACCGACCGCGTGCTGCATACCATCGGCGGCTGGCCCGCGTCGTTCGTTCGCCGCATCGGCCGCGGCCAGATCTTGTTCACGACCCTCGGGGCGCGCGCCTGGTCTCGGCCGCGCAAGCTGAGCGAGATGGGCCGAACGAAGAATATGCAACCGATTGCACTCGGGGCTTTCGACGAGATTGCCGCGGAAATTCGCCCGCGTCCGCTGAACGACGCCCCAGAGCCGCTCGATTTTCGGCCCATTCTCACTGAGGACATTGGTTACACCGTCACCCGGCGCTCGACCGCAACGCTCGTGCTGGGGTTGTTCATTGTCGCGCTTCTGGTCATCGGGATCCTGGTCCGACGGTCGCGGCGACCGGAGATCGTCGGCTGGGTCGGGTCGGCCGCAGCCATTGGCTTCATGTGCGTGTTCCTGTTGTTGGGTTTGCAATCGCGGCAATCGGTCCCCCCGACGATGGCGATCGCCGCCGAGGTCGATGTCGTGCCCGGCAGCGATGACGCCGCGGTGTCGGGATTGATCGCCGTTTATCATCCCAATTCGGGGCCCGTTCAACTCGCAAGCCAGGAAGGTGCTATTTTGAACCTGGATGCGGAGGGGCTCGCCGGCCAATCGCTGCGCCGCGTGCAGTCGGACACCAGCGCTTGGCACTGGGACGAACTGTCGCTGCCCGCCGGAGTACGTTCAGGCGCCTTCCGCTCCACAATGCGCGTCGGCCGCACAGCCGCCGTCGCGCGTTTTGGCCCGGATGGTCTTGAAGGACGAATCGACGGAGATCGCTTCCAGAACCTGGAAGACCCTGTGCTGATTTCGTCGATGCGGGAAGCAGTCGCGCCGCGGCTTATTTCGGACGGTCGATTCACAGCAAAACCATCTGATGCGCTTGCCGCCGGGCAGTATCTCGCCAGCACCGTCTTGAGCGATCGCCAGCAACACCGCCTGACCGTCTATCGTCAATTGTTCGGAAGCAAGAAGATACCGCCGCATCTGGAGGGGCGTGATTATCTGCTGGCATGGGCCGGCGCGGAGTGCTTGCCGCTTGTACCCGAACCTGGCGCACGCATCGTCGGCAGTACGCTTCTGCGGGTGCCACTCGAATTCGAACGAACGCCGCCGGGCACAGCCGTTGCGATCCCGCGTGCGTTTGTCCCCTTGCGCCGCGTGGTGGGCAACGGCGTGGCACAACCGACGCTGGAGGCTGCGTCCGCCCTGGAAATGAGGTTGCGCTTTCAGCTTCCGCCCAGCGTGCTGCCACTGGCAATCGAACGTGCGACGTTTCATGTTCGCGTAAGTTGTCCATCGCGTCAGTTCTCGGTCGACGGCTATACCGCCGGCAACCTGAAATCTCTGCTCGCGGTCGACAGCCCACCCGAGCCGATCCGGCTCGAAATCACCGATCGCCAACTGCTGGAACTGGACGCGCAGGGCACTTTGGATCTGCGCGTCAAGATCGGCGAGGGCGCCGGTCAATGGACGATCGAATCGATGGGGCTGGATGTCATTGGCAAAACGCTTGAGCCAAAATAACGGCGCGACCGGCGCCGAGAGAGTTTTGACGATGGGCACAGCAGTGGTCGAGATCAACGGCCTATCCAAGAAATATGGCTCGTTCCTCGCGCTCGATGAATTGACCCTGTCAGTCGAGCGCGGCCAGATTCTCGGCTTCATCGGCCCGAACGGGGCCGGCAAGACGACGACGATCAAAATCCTTGTCGGTCTCGCACGTCCCACCGCGGGCACGGCCACGGTCGCCGGCATCGATTGCGTCAGCCAGGCGCGCCGCGTCAAGCGCCTGATCGGCTACATGCCGGACACGTTTGGCTCCTACGACAATATGCGCGTCCGCGAGTACCTCGATTTTTTCGGCGCCGCCTTTCGCATTCCACGCAAAGAGCGCGTCCGCCGCATCGACGAGGTGCTGGAGGTGGCCGGTGCCTCTACGTTCAAGGACCTTTTCGTCGAAGGCTTGAGCCACGGCATGCGGCAACGGGTCGCCATCGCGCGCACGCTGTTGCATGATCCCGTTGCCCTCATCATGGATGAACCTGCCAACGGGCTCGACCCGCCCGCCCGAATTGAGATGCGCCGGTTGCTGGTCGATCTCGCCGACCGCGGCAAGACGCTGATCGTTACGAGTCACATTCTGCCGGAGCTGGCCCGCGTCTGTCATCGGATCGCAATCCTGGCAAAAGGCAAGTTGCGCGCGTACGGCACGATGGAGGAGATTGCCCGGCAGCTCAATCCACAGCGCACGATGGAAGTACTGCTCGCGCGTCGTGAGGACGTAGCGCGTGCGGTGGAGATCGTTCAGCGCAAGTTGGAGCCGGGCACCGACGTCACGGCGTCGACCACGGAGGCGGCCGTGCGCTTTCGCACAGCGCTCGCCGAGGAAGAGTTGAGCCGAATCCTCGCGGAATTGGTGGCGGCCGGCGCGAGCGTGACGCAATTCCGCGAGGTGCAAACTGATCTCGAGGCGGCGTTCATGACCGTGGCCGGCGGTGAATCGTCAACCGCGACCAGCGAGGCGAACGGATGAACCCCATCGTTCGCCGCGAACTGGTTGAACTATTGCGCACCCGCGGCGCGCTGGCCGCGCAAATCGCCCTGGCGGCCGCTTGCATTCTTCTTGTCCTGGTCCGGTGGCCGACGGGCGGGGTCAGCGACTTGAACGGCGCGCGCTCCATGCAAGTGCTGCGCGTGTTTGGTTACGGCTTGCTCGCCGGGATTCTCTTTCTCGTGCCGGCCTACCCAGCGTCGGCCATCGTTCGCGAACGCGTGCGCGGCACGCTGGCGCTGTTGCTGAATTCGCCGATGAGCGCCACGTCGATTTACCTGGGCAAGCTCGGTGGCATCCTCGGCTTCGCTGCTTTGCTATTGACGATGACGCTGCCCGCGGCCGGCGCGTGTTATGCGCTCGGCGGCGTCCCGGTCAGCGGCGGCATCGGGCTGCTATACGCCATTCTCGGCCTGGCCGTGCTGCAACTCGCCACGCTCGGTTTGCTCGTCAGCAGTCGGGCGGACTCCGTCGATACGTCCCTGCGATTGACTTATTCGCTCGTCCTCGCGGTTGCGGTGCTGCCGCTCGTTCCGTATGCACTGTTCGAAGGCAAGGCAGGCGGTCTCGGTGAATTGGTCTCGTGGATCCGTTGTCTGTCGCCGATTCCGGCCGTGCTGGAAGTCATCGGCCAGAGCGGGCGCGGGGCGCACGGCATGGACGCGGGGACCGACGTCATTGGCCGTTACGCGATCCTGGCACTTGGCACGAGCTGGGTTTGTGCCATGGCCACGATCGCGCGGTTGAGTAGCGCACCGCTGGATCGTTCGCGGCCGGCCGGTGTGATGACCGATGACCTCTCCATTGGGACTCGCGCGGCAAGGCGCATGTTCTTTCTCGTCGATCCAAATCGGCGGTCGCGGAACATCAGCCTGATTGTCAATCCGGTCATGGCGAAAGAGTTTCGCACCCGGCGCTTCGGTCGTTCCCACTGGACACTGCGGTTGATCGCCCTGAGTGCCCTGCTTTCGCTGGCACTGAGTTGCATCGCGGCCGCCGGCGCTCTCGAATGGGGCCATGAGGAAATCGCTGGCGGACTCGTCATACTGCAGACGATTCTGTTGTTGCTCTTCGCGCCGAGCTTGTCGGCAGGTTTGATCAGCAGCGAACGTGAAGGCGGCAGCTGGCAATTGTTGCGAACGACCCCGCTCTCGGCCGGGACGATCTTGCGCGGCAAGCTGGCGAGCGCAATCTTTCCGCTGCTGCTGCTTCTTTGTGCCACCATGCCCGGCTACCTCGTGATGATCGCCATCGATCCACAACTGTCGCCGCAGGCCCAGCGTGTGGCGGTCTGTCTGGTCGTTATGGCGCTGTTCGCCGTCCTGGTCGGCGCGGCTGCGAGCAGCCTGTTCCGCTCCACCGCTTCCGCGACGGTGGCGGCGTATTTGGTGCTCGTCGGCATTTGCGTGGCGCCGTTGCTCGCGTGGCTCGGACGCGATGCACCCTTCGGCAGAGGCACCGTCGAATCGGTGTTAAGTATCAGCCCGCTCGCGGCGGCGCTGCATGCATCGCAAACGCGCGGCTTCGCCGAATACGAACTTCTGCCTGTCAACTGGTGGGTGATGGGCGCCATGTGTCTCGGCCTGATCGTGCTGCTCGTCGTGCGAACGCGGCGCTTGTACCGCCCGGAGTAAGTTCCATGCGGATGCTGTTCGTCCTTCGATGCGCGCTGCTCGGTCTGCTCGTTTGCGCTCCAGCCACGTCCGCACAGGATCCGGTGATCGATTCGGCGATGGACAACGATCCGCTCGTCCCGCTGGCCCGAACCCAATTCAAGGAAGTTCCCGGCTTGCTGCAACTCTGGCTGGACGCGCTCGATCGACCGGAGGCGGAAATGCGTGCGCGTGCGGCGCTGGCCATCGTTCAGGCCAACGAGCGCGGCATGAAGAACTTGTCGGTTGCCAAAACTCCCTTGCTCCGAGAATTGAATCGCGCAGAGCAGCATCCGTCAGTCCGATTGGCCGTCGCGAAGGCGCTGATTGCACTCGACGCCCGAGAAACGGCCGCGGACCTTCACCGCACGGCCGCGTCCGATGTCGATTTGCGCGAACTCGTTGACCCCGTGCTCGCGAAATGGGATTTCAAACCGGCGCGAGCGACCTGGCTGGCGCGGCTTGACGAGTCAGCGCACGGTCGCGGCACGGTGCTGGCCATTCAGGCGCTGGCGACCGTCAAGGAAGGCGGCGCGGCTGATCGCCTGCACGCTATCGTGCTTGATCGAGACATATCTCCAGTCGTACGGATGGAAGCCGCGCGGGTGCTGGGAGTGGTCCGCACACAGGGAAGCGAAGCGGACGCCGCCCGGCTTGCTTCGGACAAGGGGCCGAGCGGGCTGGTGAACCGAGTCGCGGCCGCGACGTTGTTGCGCCATCACGCGGGCGATAAGGCCGTGACGCAGCTACAGGCCTTGGCCAAAGACCCGGCCCCCGCCGTAGCGGTGCTGGCTCTTGATCGCTTGATGGAAATCGACTCCAAGTTGGTCGAACCGCTGGGCGATAGCCTCCTGACGAACCTGGATGCCAAGGTGCGGGCGATCGGGATCGAAGTGCTGTTGCGCCATCCATCCGATGCACGTGTTCGTCAGCTAGGCGACCGACTGCACGATGCAGACCCGACCAATCGTCGGCGCGCACGCGCATGCTTGAAGTCGCTGTCGGCCAAACCCGAATTGGCGACGCAATGCGCCCGCGAAGCTACCCGAGCACTGGAAAGCACGGACTGGCGCGGCCACGAGCAAGGCGCCTTGCTCGCGGCCGAACTGGATCTCAAGCCCGCTGCCAACCGAATTGTGGAGTTGCTGTCGAGCGATCAAACGCAGACGGTCGTCGCGGCCGGCTGGGCACTGCGCAAACTTGCGGTCCCAGCGACGCTCGCGCCGATCCACGCATACCTCAAGAGCCAGTATCGCACCATCTTGGATTCCGGCCCCGATGGCGGCCGGCTGAGCCTTGCGACGGGTGCACTCGATTTGCAACTGGCACAGCTCTGCCAGTTCATGGGCCAGGCGAAGTATCAGGAATCGCTGCCGCTATTTCGCGCGTGGATTCCGGTCAACTTACCGCCCAACAAGAAGGGTATCGTGGAGGGCACCACGCCCCTGGGCGCCGAAACGCGGGCGGCTGCGTTTTGGGCAATGGGCAAATGGCACGACGGCGAGCCGGACGCTGAGTTGGTTCGCTCCTTCATCGCCCGACTCCGAGCGGTCAATCCCGGCGACGTGGAGGTTCACCGCGTCCGCACGATGGCCGCGATTTCGCTCGGCCGGATGAAGGCCAGTACGGCATTGCCATCGCTCCGCGAATTCTACATCGCCAAGCAGCCGTCGCTCGACCCGGTGAACAACGCCTGCGGTTGGGCCATCGACCAGATCACCGGCAACAAGACACCGCGTGAAGGAGTTGTCGATAAGCCGTACGTCGATTGGTTCTTGATGCCGGCCAAGCAATAAGAACGCGAGAAAAAATGGGGTCGTGCGCACCCTCCCATTGGGCAAGCCTTTTCGACAACTCAGGAAATCGACTTCGATTATTTACAAACGCTCCTCCAATTTTTCAGTTGCTCATACGCTCACCGCTGATGTCGAATCAAGTTCTGGCGAATCGCATCGCGAACGAATATGCTGGGGCAGGGTAATGAGGAGTTGCCAATGCGCTTATGGCTAAGCCTGGCAATCGCGACCTCCGTATGCGCCGGCACAAGCGCCCAGGAGTTGCCCCCGCGTTGGGCGCCTGATGGCGTCCAGGCGGTTTACGGCCCATGCCGGCTTGTCGAATCGTGTCCGCTGGCTCTTCTGGTTTCAGACGACGGACGAAAGCTGTACTCGGTCCATTCCGATCGGATTTGCGCGTGGGACCGCGCGACGCAGCGTTGCTCCCATGCCATTGGCTTTGCCATCGGAAATCCAACGCTCTTAGCCACCGAGTTGGACCATCTCGAAAGCGGCAAATGGGCCGAGTCCATCCAAGTCGCCGCTTGGGTTCCTGGCGCCGCAGCCATCGGATTGATCAGAGCTTACTCGGGATTTCAGATCATCGACCCCGAGACTCGGCAGCGGCAGAAAACCGGGATCAAACTGGCAGCAGCGAAGCGCCTTACCTTTTCCAACGATGGCAAGCGCTTGCTTGCCTTGCTAGACGACGACACCCAGCGATTGCTGGACGTCGTCTCCGGCAAAACCTTGTGGGAAAGCAAGAGCGGCGCACGTCAGCGCGGGGCCTGCGCCCTGGCCCCGGACGGAACGACCGTGGCGCTCGCGCGTTCGGCCGGGGCCGTCGAGCTGATCAACTTGGCGACCAAAGAGATCGATGCGATTCTGAATCTCGAATCCACCGCGGAACGAGTGACGCACATTGCCTACACCGCGGATGGCAGAGTTTTGAGCGTCGCTGGCCCCAACCAAGTGTCCTTCTACGCAGTTCCGGATCGCAAGTTTCTGGCATGCCTCCCATTGCCGCGCGAAGGCGAGTGGGACGCCTCCGTACTCTTTTCGCCGGACGGACGGCGGGCGGTGATTCGGATGTCGCCGCAACGAGCAGCTATCGTGGAGGTGGCGACGGCACAATTAGTTGGTTGGCTGGATTTCCAGGGATTGTTGGCCGGCGATCTGGTATTCGGAAGGGACGGTAAAACAGTCTTCGGAGCTTCGAGCCGCGTCGCTTTTCGGACCTGGGACATCGAAGCCTGCAAGGAAATCGCGGTGCCTGCGGGTCACACAGGTCCGATCTTCAGCGCTGCGATGACGCCGGATCGACGAAAGATCGTGAGCATGGGCGTGGACCCGGACTTCTGCATCTGGGACATTGAATCCGGGCAATTGCTCAAACATGGTCGGATCGACGGGCTGTCGAACGACCCGCGTCCCATCCTGGCCGCGGATGGCACCATGGCGCTAGCTGTGGATCGGCGCGGACGGATCGCATGGATTGACCTCCTATCTAGTCGGACGCTCCTTCGCGAGCCGAAAATCGTTCAACCGACGGCTTTGGCCTTTGGGGCAAAAGATAAGGTCCTCTACGTCGGCGGACCTGGGTTCGAGTCGCGTGGAATCGATACGCAGACCGGTACGGTACTGTGGGAGGATTCTGGACTCGTCCACGGCGGCCATTGCGCGGTCGCCACGCCCGACGGGAAGTCATTTGTTGTGGGCACACGCAATGGCAGCGTGCGATGTCGAGACGCATTCACAGGGAAGGATCTTTGGCGCATCGAGGCCGGTGGCAGCCGTGTCACGACGGTTGCCATTGATCACGATGGCCAACGGGTCGCGGCCGGGAATGCCGCGGGCGAGATCATCGTTCTGTCCGCCGCGACGGGGAAGAAGGTGTATGGCACCACCCGGAGCAACCACGCTGTTGCCGACTTGAGCTTTTCTCCGGATGGTCGCCTCCTGGCGATTGGCGTGAATCATGCGGAAGCCAAGACGCAACGCATGCTGGCCACCGTACAAGTTCATGAACTGGCGACGGGGCAGGAAATCGCCAGTCTTCCTGATCAACCCGGCCCGCTCACATCGCTGTTTTTTTCGCCGGATGGCCGTGAACTGTTCACAGCAAACTGGCAAGGGTATGTGTTTCGATCAAGGTGGCTTGCTTCCCCCGATTCCGTCGTGAAGCACCCGAATGAAGCGATCATCGCGTGGTCATTGCTCGGTGACAGCGACGGGGCCTTCGCTCACATCGCGATGGCCCGTCTGGTACACAATCCCGACGAGGCGTTGCGTGCATTCAAGACGGGTATGAAGCCCGAGGCCGAGTTGCTTGGCAAGATCATCGGCGACCTGATTGTTGATCTCGAGAAGCCGCGCTTTGCCGACCGCGAACGGGCCGGCCGGCAACTGGCGCAGCTCAATTGGCGTGCCAAGAATGAACTGCAAAAACTCGTGTCGACAAGCACATCGGAGGAAGCTCGTAACCGGGCCAGTCAGCTCGTGCGGGCGATGGGCGATGTGAGTGCACGACGCTCGGACTCAGCGCTCAAGCGCTATCGAACCTGTGCGGTCCTCGAGGAAATCGGTACGCTCGAGGCACGCGCTGTTCTGAAGGAACTCGCCAACGATTGGTCGGAAGCGAAAGCAGTGCTCAATCAGCCCAGTCTGTCGGCGCCGCCCGCCGGCATCGATTTACGGAAATCGATTATCGAACGAGCGAGTCGGTAGCGCGTTGTTTTGCAATGTACCCAATTGAAGTGAAGAGCCAATAATCGATTGGCGTACGAGCAGCCGTTGTCAGAACACCTTCGCCGCCGAACATGTCGCCTGTGGAAGCGACAAGCAAGTGCCTCTACGATACATTGGCTCGAATGTCCGACGTGACGCGAATCCTGACCGCTATCGGGGAGGGCGATCCAAGCGCTCCTGCTCAACTGCTGCCGCTGGTCTATGAGGAACTGCGTCGCCTTGCCGCGGTGCGAATGGCGGCCGAACGACCGGACCATTCGCTGACGCCGACGGCGCTCGTTCACGAAGCCTACTTGCGTCTCGTCGGCGCGCAAGCGTTCGATCATCGGGGCCACTTCTTCGCCGCCGCCGCGGAAGCCATGCGCCGCATCCTGGTTGAGAATGCGCGCCGCCGAACGCGTGCAAGGCACGGCGGAAACCTTCAGCGCGTCGACCTTGACTCCGTCGCACCGACGGCGCCGGATGCGGACGAGGAACTTGTCGCTCTGAGCGAGGCACTCGACCAATTCGCGCTGGTGAATCCTCAAGCCGCCGAACTGGTCAAGCTCCGCTACTTTGGAGGCATGACCGGTCGGGAGGCGGCTGAAGTGCTTGGCGTCTCGCCACGCAGGGCTGACCAGATCTGGGCTTACGCCCGCGGTTGGCTGCTAGAACGGCTCGAAAGCGCCGATTGATTCGCTGTTTTTTCATTTTTCCGTGCGCAAAATGCCCGCCGATGTCGCATTGCAGTTGGCGGCAATTTCACCCTGTGGGTACCCATGGACGAGCAATCGTTATTCATTGCCGCGGCCGAGATTGCAGACCCGGCTGAACGGGCCAAGTACCTCGATCGCGTCTGTGGAGTCGACAAGCCGTTGTTGCAACGTGTGCAGAACCTCCTTGACCGTGCGAGCAATGCCGGAAGCTTTCTCGAGAAACCGGCGGTTGGCCATGACGTCACCAGTGAATTCCAATCCGAAATCGCGCGTCCTGCCGCCGTCGCCAGTGCTAAGGCGATCGAGCAACCGGGCGTGATGATTGATTCGTACAAGCTCATCGAGCAAATCGGCGAAGGCGGCATGGGCGCCGTGTGGATGGCCCAGCAGACCGACCCAGTCAAGCGACTCGTGGCGTTGAAGCTTGTCAAGGCCGGCATGGATTCGAAGTCGGTCATTGCCCGCTTCGAGGCCGAACGGCAAGCGCTGGCATTGATGGACCATCCAAACATCGCCCGCGTGCTCGACGGAGGAACGACACCCGCCGGCCGACCCTACTTTGTCATGGATCTGGTCAAGGGCCTGCCGATCACCAAGTTTTGCGACAAGCATCGCTTCACGCCCCTGCAGCGGCTGGAACTGTTCATCGCCGTTTGCCAGGCCGTGCAGCACGCTCATCAAAAAGGAATCATCCATCGCGATCTCAAGCCATCCAACGTGCTCGTGGCTCTTTACGACGACAAGCCAGTGCCCAAGGTGATCGACTTCGGCCTCGCCAAGGCGACCGGGCAGCAGTTGACCGACAAGACACTCGTCACCGGGTTCGGCGCCATCGTCGGCACTCTCGAATACATGTCCCCAGAGCAGGCGGAGTTCAACCAGCTCGACATCGATACGCGGAGCGACATCTACTCACTCGGCGTGCTCTTGTACGAGTTGCTGGCCGGCAGTCCCCCCTTCGCCAAGGGCGATCTCGAGAAAGCGGGGATGCTCGAAATGCTGCGCGTGATTCGGGAAAAAGAGCCATCCAAGCCAAGCACGAAGCTGAGCACGGCCGAGAGGTTGCCGACGCTAGCCGCCAACCGCGGGACGGAGCCGGCGAAGTTGACGAAGCTTATCCGCGGCGAACTCGACTGGATCGTGATGAAGGCGTTGGAGAAAGACCGTGGCCGGCGTTACGAAACGGCCGGTGGACTGGCGGAGGATGTGCATCGTTACATGCTGCATGAGCCGGTTCACGCTCATCCGGCATCGGCCGCATATCGGCTGCGGAAGTTCGCCCGCCGGCACAAGGGCCCAGTACTGGCGGCGAGTCTGTTGTTGCTGGTGCTGGTCGTGGGTGTCGTTGGCACGACAGCGGGATTTGTCCGGGCCGAGCATCAGCGGCAGATTGCTGAGCAAAACGAAACGAAGGCCATTGCTGCCGCCGCGGCCGAGAAGCAAGAAAGGCAACTTGCCCAGGCTCGGGAGGCAGAAGCGCTAGCCCTGTTCCAATTTGTGGACGAGAAGATCATTGCGGCCGCGCGGCCGGAAGGCCAGGCGGGAGGTTTGGGTCGCGAGGTCACGATTCGCAAGGCGCTCGAAGTCGCACTCCCGGAGATTGGGCCACGGTTCGCCAATCAGCCGCTCGTCGAAGCCCGTTTGCGCTTTACCGTGGGGACGTCGTTCGCCAACCTCGGCGAGCGCAAGATCGCCACCGATCAAATCGAGAGATCCCTGGCGCTTCGGCGCAAGCATCTTGCTTCGGACCATCCCGACACACTCGCGTGCATGAACAACCTCGCGAACTGCTATTACGCCATGGGCCGTGTAGCCGATGCGACCAAACTCCAGGAAGAAACATTGGCGCTCATGAAGGCGCGACTCGGCCCCGAAGATCCCTTGACGCTCGGAGCCATCAGCAATCTGGCAATCAGCTACGCAACCGTTGGTGAGCTGGAAAAGGCTCTGAAGCTCAACGAAGAAACGGTGGCAATCAAGAAGAGCAAATTTGGCCCCGACGATCCCCGCACGCTTGGCACTATGAACAACCTGGCGGGTGATTACCGCAACCTCGGCCGATTAGACGACGCACTCAAACTCAGCACGGAGACGGTCGAACGTTCGCAGAAAAGGCTTGGCCTCAGGAATCGCGTCACACTGGTGTGCATGGATACGCTCGCCAGCATTCACTACACGCGCGGTGAGTTTGCGGAGGCCGTCAAGATTTACGATTCGATTTTGCCGCTCATGAAGGAGATACTCGGTCCCGGCCACTCCGTCACGCTGACCAACATGACGGCTCTGGCCAATACCTACGCCGCGCTCGGCCGATATGGCGACGAACTCAAGATCCGCGAGGAGACAATCGCCAAGCGACCCAAAGCCGACTCCGATCGGCCTGACGCATTGGATGACTTGATTCAACTCGCAGAACTGCTCGCGGTTTGCCCGGACGCCAAAATCCGCGACCCGAAGCGCGCCGTCGAGTTGGCCACCAAGGCGGTGGAACGCGCACCGAAATCGGAGTGGTACTTGCGGGGACTTGGTTGGGCCCAATTTCGAGCCGGCGCCTGGCAAGACAGCATCACGGCCCTGAATAAGTCGATCGAGCTGCGCAAGTCCGGGGGCGATTCCTTCTATTGGTTCGTTCTGGCCATGGACTATTGGCACCTGGGAGACAAGGCGGCGGCCCGCAAGCGGTACGACCAGGCCGTTGAATGGATGGCGAAGAACAAGCCAAGCGATCTACGCGTACACCGCTTCCGCGCGGAAGCGGACGAACTCATGAACAAGAAGTCCAAATAGGAGCAATTATGCGACGCCCAAGACGATTCCTCTTCGTCATGATGCCCTTCTTCCTTCTCATGGGCGTGACGAATTTGCTCAAATACTCGGAAAAGCTGCTGGATGCCTCAGACAATGTGCGCGTCGTTCACATCATCGGCCTGTCCAGCGCGGGCGCGATGTGTGGCATCGCTTGGGCCGGCCTCATGGTTGCCCTCTTTGCTCGGAATTGGATTCCCGAAGGCCCCACGAAGATGGGCAAGCCAACGTCTCCTGGCCTCGAAGCAGACGCGCACGCGGCCTGACCGGCCAATGTCGCCGTCCTTATGACAATCCTCTCGTGGTCCTCAACCGAGCAGGCCCTTTACCACATTTCCATGAACGTCCGTTAGCCGGTAGTCACGGCCCTGGAACTTGAACGTCAGCCGCGTGTGATCGATGCCGAGCAGGTGCAGAATTGTCGCGTTCCAGTCGTGGATGTGGACCGGATCCTTGACGACGTTGTAAGCGAAGTCGTCAGTCTCGCCGTAGGTGATGCCCGGCTTCACGCCGCCGCCGGCCATCCACATCGAGAAACAGCGGCCATGATGGTCGCGGCCGTAGTTATCCTTCGTCAACGCTCCCTGACTGTAGACGGTCCGGCCGAACTCGCCGCCCCAGATGACGAGCGTGTCGTCGAGCATCCCCAGCCGTTTCAGGTCCTTGACCAGCGCCGCGGCCGGCTTGTCGACGTCCTTGCACTGCCCGCGAATCTGGCCGGGTAGGGCACTGTGCTGGTCCCAACCGCGGTGCATGAGTTGCACGAAGCGGACGCCGCGCTCGACCATGCGCCGGGCGAGCAGGCAGTTTCGGGCAAAGCCGCCGTCGACCATCTTGTCGTCGATGCCGTATTCATCGATGACCTTCTTCGGCTCCTTCGAAAGATCGGTCAGCTCCGGCACGCTCGCCTGCATGCGGAAGGCCATCTCGTATTGCTCAATTCGTGTGTTGATTTCCGGATCGCCGAACGACTCGGCCGCGAGTTTGTTCAAATCGCTGACGCCGTCGAGCATGTTGCGCCGACTTTCCGTGTCCACGCCATCGGGGTTCGACAAATACAGCACGGGATCGGAGCCCGAGCGGAAACGAACCCCTTGATGCTCGCTCGGCAAGAAGCCGCTGCCCCACAGGCGCGAGAAAATCGGCTGATCGGTCTTGTTGCCGCTGCCCTGCGAGATCTGCACGACGAACGCGGGCAGGTTTTTGCTCAGGCTGCCGATGCCGTAAGAAAGCCAGGCGCCAAAGCTCGGCCGGCCCGGCTGCTGGCTGCCGGTCTGGATATACGTGATCGCGGGATCGTGATTGATCGCCTCGGTGTTGAGCGACCGCACGACGGCAATATCGTCGGCAATCATCGCGACGTTCGGCATCAATTCACTGACCCAGGTCCCCGCCTTGCCATGTTGCGCGAACTTGAAGAGCGACGGAGCGACCGGCAGCGTCTTCTGACCCGACGTCATGCCGGTGATTCGCTGGCCCATGCGGATGGAAGCCGGCAGGTCTTCGCCAAAGTGTTCCTTGAGCTTCGGCTTATAGTCGAACAAATCAATGTGCGATGGCCCGCCGGACATGAACAGATAAATGACGCGCTTCGCCTTCGGAGCGAAATGCAGCTTCGGCAACGCGCCGGCGGTCTTTAGCGGATCGTCCGCGGCACGAGCATCCTCGGCGAGCAGCGATGCCAGAGCCGCGGCCCCGATGCCGGTAGCGGAGCGGCCGAAGAATTGACGACGGGTTTGTAGCAGATTGAATGAAGACATTTTTGACGGGATTAACAGGAAATACAGGATTAAAAAACCGGGGGCAAAACACATCAATTCCTCGTCACCACCTCATCCAGATTCAGAATCGCATTCGCGACCATCGCCCAGGCGGCGACGTCGATCGCGTCCAGCTTCTCATCACGCGGCGCTTCGCCTACTTTGAGCAGCTTCTCGGCAGCCGGCTTGTCCTTCGCGAAACGGGCGTGTTGCGCGTCGAAGATGCGCTTCAGGATCGCCGTCTCCTTGTCCTGAGGCGCACGAGCCGTCGCCAGCTTGAACGCAAAGGCGATGCGCTCCTCCGGCGTGGCGCCACCTTCCTTCAACATGCGCTCGGCCAGCTTGCGCGACGCTTCCACATACGTCGGGTCATTCATCAACACGAGGGCTTGCAGCGGCGTGTTGGTTCGCGATCGGCGGACGACGCAGACCTCGCGATCCGGCGCGTCGAGCGCCGCCAGCGACGGCGGCGGGCAGGTGCGCTTCCAGAACGTGTACATTGTCCGCCGATACAGGTCTTTGCCATGGCTTTGCGTGTATGTTTGGGCAGTCCAGTTGGCCCCATCGGACCGCGACATGAGTTCTTCCCACAAGCCCGCTGGCTGATACGGCGACACGCTCTTGCCGCCGACTTCGCCGTTGAGCAGGCCGCTCACCGCCAGGGCCTGATCGCGAAGGAACTCGGCCTGCAGTCGGAACCTCGGCCCACGGGCGAGCAGCCGATTCTCCGGGTCCTTGCCAAACGATTCCTTGGTCATCGCCGACGACTGGCGGTACGTCGCCGACGTGACGATCAACGTCACCAGCTTGCGAACGTCCCAACCGGACTCGCGGAACTCGACAGCGAGCCAATCGAGCAATTCCGGATGCGACGGATACTCACCCTGCGTGCCAAAGTCCTCCGCGGTCTTCACGAGCCCGGTGCCGAAGAACATTTGCCAATAACGATTAATTGTCACCCGCGCCGTAAGTGGATGATCCGCCGACACCAACCATCGCGCCAAATCCAACCGATTCGCCGCTTGCGGCATAGCGCGCAACCCCGGCAACGCCACCGGCGTGCCCGCCGTCACCTTGTCCCCCTTCTTGTCGTATTGCCCGCGCACGAGCATGAACGTATCGCGCGGCTTCGGCATCTCCTGCATCACCATCGCGTCCGGCGTGTTCTTCTCCATCTCCGCGATCTGCTTATTGATCTCGCCAACGCGGTCGTTGAGTTTGCGCGTCGCCGGCGACACGTTGGCTCGATAGTACGCTCGCAGCTCATTCCTTTGTGCATCCGTCCGCTTGCCCGGCTCCGTCTTGAGCGCCGCCCCAACATTCGCAGGCAACCCGGCCGCCTGATGCGGGGTCGGCGAACCGGTCGCAGACACGCGGAACCGACCCATCTGATGGCTCGCGAAGTGCGAATTGAATTGAAGTTGCACGGTCACGTCCTGCCCGGCCGTCACTGCATCCGTGAGTTCGAACACCGCGTGATGCGGCTTCCCCGTCTGCGGATAAATCGCCCACCCCGGCGAGCCCTTGAGCACGCTCGCCACGTCGAAGGTGCCTTCCTTCTGGCTAAAGTCCGCCGTCGCCGAACGCACAGCAATCGGCTTCGCGTCCTTGCCATCGCCCAGACTCACGCGAATGCCCGTCATCACAAAGTTGCCGTTCACCGAACGACCGGGGCCCTTTTCGTTGAGCCGATCGTCCGGCAACGCCTCGACGCGGATCGCCGTCAGCTTCGGCAAGTCGCTCCGAAACGTGAACGTGTAAGCCTCGGTCGCCGCGTTCGGCCCGCCGACGACGGTCGAGCCATCCTTGTCGAGCGTGAACGTCGCTCCGCCCTTCGAGCGCAGCTTCGTCAATTCAAGTTGCCTCCACTCCGTCTTTGCATCGCGCGGCATCTTCTCCCATTCGGCCTGCGCCGCATCAACCTCGGGCATCGCCGCGGCTTGCCGCTTCGCGATCTCCTCAATCTCCGCCCGCAGCGCCGCGATCTTCTTCTCCTGCTGCGGATCAGGCACCTTGAGTACCGGCACGGCGTTGCCGCGATTGCCGTCGAGCCCGTTCTCCGGCACGTTGTTGAAGAACGCGTAGAGCTGGTAAAAGTCCTTCTGCGTGAACGGATCGAACTTGTGATCGTGGCACTGAGCACACCCGATGGTCAGCCCCATCCAGACGGTCGCGGTCGTGTTCACGCGATCGACGACGTAGGCCGTGCGATACTCCTCCGGGATCGCCCCGCCCTCGAAGTTGATCATGTTGTTGCGATTGAATCCGCTCGCCACCTTCTGCGCGATCGTCGACCCCTGCAGCAGGTCGCCCGCAAGTTGTTCGATCGTGAACTCGTCGAAGCGCTTGTTCTTGTGGAACGCGTCGATGACCCACTCACGCCAGCGCGTCATGTCGCGGCCATTGTCGATGTGGTAGCCGTTCGTGTCCGCGTAACGGGCCGCGTCCATCCAGTCGAGGGCCATGCGTTCGCCATAGCGGATCGAATTCAGCAGCCGCTCGACCACTTTCGCATAAGCGTCCGCCGATGTGTCGGCAACAAAGTCATCGACCTCCTTCGGCGTCGGCGGCAACCCGGTCAAATCAAACGTGACGCGCCGTATCAACAGCCGCTTGTCGGCTTCGCGCCCCGGCGCCATCCCCTCCTTCGCCAAGCGCGCCGCCACAAACCGATCAATCGGATTCTTCGCCCACCCCTCGCCCGCCGTCGGCACGGTCGGCCGCACCGGCGCCGTGAACGCCCAGTGCCCCTGATACTCGGCCCCTTGCGCGACCCACGTCTTGAGCGTCTCGACCTGGGCCACCGACAGCGGCTTGGCAAACTTCTCCGGCGGCATCCTGTCCGTCTTGACCATCGTGGTGATGCGCTTGACCAACTCGCTCGCGGCCGGCTTCTTGAGATCGATCACGGCCAGCGCCGCGTCGCGCTTGTCGAGCCGCAACTCGGCCTTGCGCGCCTTGTCGTCCGGCCCGTGGCAAGCGAAACAGTGATCGGCCAGAATCGGCCGCACATCGCGATTGAACTCGACCTTGCCCTGCGCCCACAGAGCCGACGGGATCAAAGCGAGAAGAGCGGAGAGGGTGCAGCGCATCGCGAAATTCCGGAAGAGGCGGGCTCGGCGGGACGAAGCAGTTCCGATGGAGATAGGTTATCGCAAGGCGGGGGGCACTTCTAGCGGCATCAGAGTAGTGCAGTCAACGCAGAGGCGGCTATTATCCGTCTGTTCCCCGAGCATTTTTGTGTGCCGAGTCAATTACAAGAGTTCAGCTGGTGGCACTTTTAGGTTCTGGACCGATGATTCCGATTCGAAGACGGCTTCCAGGACATCAAATTCCATTCGCGTCTTTGATCCTCAAGTAGTTTTTTCGTAATTGGTTGTGGCGAATTTGAATGGTCATTTGCGGCCAAGAAAACTGCAGTATTTTTCGTTCGCCGGTGTCCGGTTCCAGCAAGACACACGCTTATAAGGATATGGATGTGCCGCGGACTTACCTTTGTACCGCGACATTGGTCTACCGACATTGGACCCATATCTGGTTCACCGTTCCACACTCCTGACTTCGACGTGATGGCCGACCACACCCATGGAGGAATTGCATGTCTGACAGGAGAATTGACCATGTCGTTGTGTTGATGCTCGAAAACCGGTCTTTCGATCATATGTTCGGGTTTCGGCCCGGGGTGAATGGGCTCACTGGGCAGGAATTCAATCTGCTTGATCCAACCAAACCCGAGTCGGCGGCGAATCCTGCGTTCCATGCCTCCAATGCGGCACCGTTTGCTGTCCCGGTCGGGAAGGGTCCGCTGCATTCGTTGAACCAGACTAGCGTCCAACTCTGCAACAACAAGGACGGGCCGAGCGCCGCTACCCCGGTCAAGAACAACGGCTTCGTGAAGAGCTTTCAGACAGGCCTAACATCAGACCACGTGGCACATCCGGCGTCTGAACAACTTCAGGTGGTGATGGAGTCGTTCGCGTCAGGCCGGCTTCCGTCGATCAGCGCGCTTGCAGGCGCCTTTTGCCTATGTGACAATTGGTACTCCGAGGTGCCGGGCCCCACCCACCCGAATCGCCTGTACGTGCCAGCACACCTCGATACTGGCAACCCTAAAAGACCTATTCGGGCTCGCGGATTTCCTGACCAAGCGCGACCGAAGTGCGAAATCATTTGCGGATTTATTCAACCAATTGCCGGTTCCCCGCACCGACACCCCGGCGACGTTGCCGCGAGCGCCTTTACCAGTCCTTGCGGCCGCGGAGGAAGACCCGGCGAACCGGTCCCTGGACGACACCCAGATGAACATGCTGATTGGCGCCCTGCACTTGACGCAGGGTTCGCATCCGGACGGCATCTCGCTCGCCAACCTACCGACCACTCAGGGCGAGGCATCGGAGTACATTCGCCGATGCTACGCGGCTTATTTCGGCAAGATCAAACAAACCGCTCAGGCACAACCCAAACCTTCCAAGGAGTAACTCGATGGCAATTAACTTCCTCCCCAACGATCCGTTGGCTGTAGACCAGATGCCCATGCGCAAACAGGACCCGCGCTCGGACCGGCCCGCCAGTCGCGCCGGATTCACGTTTTTTGGGGCCGTGCCGGAGAAGCAGTATGACCAGGACACGGACGAGTTCCTTTTCTGGCAGTGCCGGGAGGCTGCACTTGCGGCGGTTGAGAACTGGGAAGACTTGAATGGAAACCTGACGGCATGGGCCCGCTCGGGGAAGAAACTCGAACTGTCGCTGGACTTCGATGACCCAGAGTTCACCGGCCCTCAGAAATTGAACGCGTTCTACGATGGGGATGGACTGCGGTTCTTCATCTTCAAAAACGACGACGACGGGACGCGCGTGTGCTCTGGCCTCAGCACTGATACGGTGACCCACGAGGCCGGGCACGCCCTTCTGGACACACTCCGCCCGGAATTCATGGAAAGCAATTTCCCGGAAGTTAATGCGTTCCACGAAGCGTTTGGCGACATCAACGCCGTCCTGACGGCCCTCGCTGACAAGCCGACGCGGGCGGCCCTCCTCAACCAGTCCGCCGACCTTGGTCAGGCGAATTTCGTCGAAGCATCATCTGAGTATCTATCGGACGCCATCCGACGCCAGTTCGGCAACGTTTCGCCATCAAAGCCGCGCCGGCTGTTGAACCAGTTCCAGTGGAAGCTGCCATCGGCCCTGCCGGCCGGGTCCTTCAACGACCCACCGGACCTTCTATCCCGCGAGGCCCACAACTTTAGTCGTGTATTCTCTGGCTGTTTCTACGACGTGCTCCGGGGCGTCTTTACCGCAGGCGGAGGGGGTGACGCCAATCTGGTGGCAGCGACCCGGACGGTTGCAAAGCTCTTGATCGACGCAGTGAAGACCGCTCCCCATACTCCCAGGTTCTTCAGCGCGGTTGGCCGTGGCATGTTGCTGGCCGATCAGGACCAGAATGATGGGGCGAACCAAGACGCAATCCGAGCCGCATTTGAAGGTCACTCTGTGCTCCTGGGAACATCGCCGGTTGCCCCGACGGCCGTGCTCGACGGCCCATCTCCCAAGGTCCTAAAAAACTCGGCATCAATCGCTGATTCCACTCGGAGCGACCTTCGCGATCGACTGCGCGCTACTGCCGGCGGCAAGCTCACCGTCGCAGCGCACGCCTTGGCGGGCGCCCGCGTGGCCGCCGCGAACTACCAGCGCGAGATCGGCCTGGGTGGGCTCGACAAGCGGCTCAAGGGTGTGGTGGCTTACGCCGGAGAAACCGTCCTGGTCGGTTCGTCCGGTGGACGTGCGGCCGTGTTTGGAGCCATGCCGGAGCCAAACCAATCCGAGGACGAGGTGCTGGCGTTCGTCGAATCCCTCATCGCCAACGGCCGAGTACAGATTGGACAAAAGCCGAAGTTGGCAGCCGTCGCCAGGTCTAAAATTTCTTACGGCATCACGCATGTCATTCGGGCCAAAGGTGACAAGAAGGTTCTCACGCGCGTGCGCTATTTTTGCGGTGGCTGAGTACCGAAGGCCCGTTGGATATCCGGCTCCTCGCGTTCAAAATGCCGAATAGCGCTTCCGCCGCAGGACCCGTTCGCCACTGGGAGTGACTTCGATGCGGTGGGTCGCCCCTAGTGGGGACTCACCTGCCCCGGCGATTTGACCGTTCGAGTGGAGCGCTTCGACGCCGAGTGCGGCTTCGGCGACAACCTCGGGCTTGGGAACTTCTCCGTCGACGTGAGCAACATGCCCTTCGTCGGTAATCTGCATTCGGACGGTGACAGGTACATCCACCATGACCCCCCGGAGAGATTCAGGCGCGTGCGCTGGCAGTCGCGCGTGAGTGTTTGCCTGGACCTCGAACTCGCCGTCTCTCGCATCGACAGATAACACGGACAACCCGCGGGTCGCTTGCAGAAAACCGGCGACTGCCAGCTTTAAGTTGGCTGCATTGCCCGGGAAGGCACTGCGCGCGATCACCAGCGGCCCTTCGGCCCAGTCGCTAAAATCGGATCCGGGATCACTTGGAATTTGGTGGCCGCCGAATCGGAGGGCCCGCATTCCAAGATCGCGCGCGCGGGCAACGTGCTCTTGGTCCTCAGTAATGAAAAGGCAGGATTCGAGATTCGCGTTTAGCCCGGCCCGCTCCAACGCCTTGGCGAAGCACGCCGGCTTCGGTTTCGCTACGCCGGCGTGTGCTGAAAGTGTTACACGCTGGTCGACCGGTTGAAAGAACTCAGTCAGGCTGGCGGCGTTGAGGATCTCGAGAAATTCAGCGAACACTTGCGGCAAATCGCGATCGGGTACGGGCAATTGCTGGGGAAAGTTTGACACCAGGCAAAGCGGCACCGCCGTGCCGGTGTCGTCAACGAAGTTCCGGAGGACTCCCAACGCCGACAATACGTGGGGGAAAGGTGTCCTGTCGGACTCGCGAATCAATGTATTGCCCAAATCGAACATGATGATGCGAATCATTGGTGCGAACTCCCGCATGGGCGCCAAAATTACGGACGGCCCTGATTCCAGCTCAGTCGGGACGCAGTGGTACTGGCAGGCGCTCTACCGTCCGCCCGCGGCTTTCGTTCATCGCGGCGCTGCGATCGTAACCGTCATCCTCGTTGGGTTGCGCGTTTGCGATGTCGAAGATCTCTGTCAACGACTTGGCTGCTGCCAGCTTGCGACTAAAGTCGTCCTCCACGATTGGCATGACGACTTTCTCATTCGTTTGCAGAAGCACCTCGACTGTCTGCCCATCGCGAAGCGGCGGCCGCCCCGTTGGTCGGAGGACGCCATTTTCAAAGACAGCCGTGGTTCGCATCATCATGACTCGCCTCGAATGCCTTCATGAGTGCATTCTAGCTGGCTGGCAGTGCTCGCATAAGCGCGACGTTCACGGCGAATTCACTACCACTTTTTGTGGGGCTCTCCGCAGCCACTTTTCCCGAGTGAAGCATGGACGCAAGTCTTTTGCATCACATCGGATAGCGACAAAGCAGCAGTCAAAGAGCGCCAACCCCATGCACCCCTGGCGCTCTTCGTGGCGCTCTTTGATTGGCGCTCTTCGAATTTGGTCCGTTTACAACGCAATGAAATGAATGTCGAAGCGATCATCGATTTCTGCCGCGAACGCCTGGAACCGGGGGACACCCGAGTGGGCTCACATCGGCCAGAACTAATTCGTCATTGCCGGACGCCCCATTCCTTTAGGGCGTCACGGTTAAGCTCGATTCCTAGCCCTGGTTTATCCGATGGGACGTGTAAGAAGCCGTCGGAATCGGGCAGGAACGGCTCCGTAAGGAGATGATCCATGTACGGCGACGGTGTCAAGAACTCGACGTAGCGAGCGACCGGCAACGCGGCGGTCAGATGCAAATCGGCGGCGAGGCCGATCGCCGTGTTCCACCCGTGCGGCACAAGCTGAATGTTGTGCTCGTACGCCATCCAGCCGATGCGCCAGGCTTCAGTGAGGCCGCCGCATTTCGTGCAATCCGGCTGAATGATGTCGACGGCGTGATTCTGCAAGAACGGCCAGAAGCTCTGCCGGCGCGTGAGGACTTCGCCCGTTGAGATCGGGACTGGCGATTGACGGCGCAATTCGATGTAGCCCGCGAGATCGTCTGGCGGCAACGCCTCCTCGAACCAGACCACGTCGTATGCAGAGAGCATCTGGGCCGTGCGCAAGGCCCACTTGTAGCCGTGCGGCCAATAGGCGTCGCTGCCGCCGGCGTCGACCATCAACTCAACGTTTGGCCCAACGGTCTCGCGGGCTGTTTGAATCAGTAGTTCATCGGTCCGTGCATCGCGGCGGCCGAACGGCTTCCAGCCGAGCTTGATCGCCTTGAAGCCGCGGGCCGTCGCTTGTGTCAATTTCCACCGCAAAGCATCAGGTTCATCGAACAGCAGCGAACCGTACGGCTTGATCTTGTCGCGGTAGATGCCGCCGAGCAACCGTGCGACCGGTTGATTCGTGATCTTGCCGAACAGGTCCCAGAGAGCAATGTCGATCCCGCTGATGGCATGCTCGACCGCCCCGCCGCGGCCCTGCCAGAATGTGTGTTGCCGCAATTTCTCGCTGACGCGCGCCGGCTCATCCGCACGCTCGCCGATAAGGAATGGTTTGAGCAACCGAACGCCGGCGTCGACGAGCGCCAGGCTGGTCATGGCGCTGCCGATGCCGATGCGGCCGTCGTCAGCGATGACTTCAACGACGGTGTTGATGTTGTCTTGCGGCTCCAACTCTTCGGCCCAGCCGCCCTCGACGGTGGCGCCGGCCAACCCGGTTAACTTGATGTCGGCGATTTTCATGCGCGCTATTCTCCCGAAAGCCCAGGGCCGTACGGCCCTGGGCTTTCCAGCATGCGCGGGTTATCGGGATCGCGAAAGTCCCAAACCCAGGCGCCTTCATTGATGTGATCGAGGATGTAGTAAAAGGTATTCAGTTGGTGCTTGCGATCTTCGATCGGAGTCACCTTGCAGCGCACCGCCCAAAGCTTGCCCCTGTATCCATGATCCTTGGCGGTGAAGTTGGAAAACACCTTGGCCCGGCCGACCCAAATGCGCGGCACCGGCCCTGGCGGTATTTTGCCCAGCAGATGCATGTGCGTGGCGCCCATGCTCAGGGCCAACAGTTGCGTCCCCAGTTCAATCATCTTGTCCTTCATCGCAGCGCCAATGATTGGCCGCCATTTGGGCTCTAAGATGACCGGTGGTTGCTTGAGCAAAGCACGACTGCGTGCAAGCTTGGCCGCGTACATGCCCGGCGGCGGCGGGCTCTTGTAGTCGCCCACAATGTGTTCGCGATGATGCCGCGTTCGAAAGCTCTTGGGATCGCCGTGGAGCCAGGCGCCGTAGGTATGCGCCGTGATGTGGAACCAGGCGCGGGTGTCTTGTTCCATAATCGAGTCTCCCCGAAAGCCCAGGGACGTACGTCCCTGGGCTTTCTATTGACGGGGTCGTTGCCCCCAGGGGATTGGCATCGTCGGCGCCTTGCGATGCAAGTCCCGCCTCTGATCTTTCGGCCGATCCTTGAACCACGTCACGAAGCGCACGAGTTGCTTGACTGCTTCCTCATAGGCAAGCCTGCCCTTCTCGGCCGTCGCCAGTTCCGCGTCGCCGAGGACGCCGGTCTCCGAATAAGTGCTCGTCCACGAAATCTGCGTCGCCGGCCCGGCCGCGAAAAGGTCGACCCAGTTGAACGGGCTCGCTTCCTCGTTGAATGCGATCGTGCCGCTCTTGATCTTGTCTTTCCGGACGTTGTCGCCGTCGAGGTACAGGTACAGCGACGTCTCCAACTCGCAAGCATGCGCACAACCGCCGGGGAACTTGCTCTGCCGCCAGCCGGGCAGGAAGTTTTTGTCGACGGTGAGCAAGTTCCACCAGGCGGCCAGCACGCACTCCGCATCCGTCTCCAGGTTTGTTCGCCGAGCCACCAGATCGAGGTTCGGCATGTTCGATCCGTGTCCGTTGAGGAGTACGATCTTCTTGAACCCGTGGTAAGCGAGCGATTTGGTAATGTCGAGCACGTGGTGCATGAAGTGCTCGAAGTCCTGATTGATCGTGCCCGGAAAATCCATCACGTGGCCGGTGTAGCCGTATGCGACGATGGGCAGGACGAGCAACTTGTCCGGGATCAATTTGCCGGCGCCGGTGGCGATGCCGATGGGGCACACGAGATCGACGTCGAGCGGTAAATGATGGCCGTGTTGCTCGACCGCCCCGCAGGGGACGATGCACACCTTGCCCAGGTCGACGGCATCGTTGATTTCGGGCCAGGTCAGTTTCTCGTAGCGATACTCGGTCGCGGCACGGGACATGGCGGCTCCTTTGGTTCGTCTTGTTCAGATATACGCAGGCTTTGAACAAATCGCTGCCACGATTGCCTTTCCATTCGACTGCACTACCTGTTACACTCTTTTCATCCCACCCCCTCCGTTCTTGGAGGCTCTCATGCTCCGCCTACTCGGGAGCCCGCGTCGCTGCTGCGACGGGCTCACTCGCCGCGAGACACTTCAGGCCGGTGCCCTTGCTGCCCTTGGCGGCCTTTCGCTTCCGCAACTGCTCGCCGCTGAGACGGCCGCTCACGTTCGACCCGCCAAGGCCAAAAACGTCATATTGCTTTACTTGCTTGGCGGGGCGGCCACGCAGGACATGTATGATCTGAAGCCAAACGCCCCTGCCGAAGTGCGCGGCGAATTCAAGCCGATCAGCACCAGTGCTCCCGGCATCCAGGTCTGCGAACATTTGCCGCGGCTGGCGAAGTGGATGCACAAGTGCGCCATCGTCCGCTCGGTGAACCACAAGGCGGGCTGCCACAACTGCCTGCCGAGCTACACCGGCTACGGCCAGGCAATGCCGGATCAACATCCGCGCGACACCGATCCACCAAGCATGGGCTCCGTCGTGGAATGGCTGCGCATCAAGGAAGGCCGCACCGGGGCCGGCATCTTCCCGGATTACGTTTATCTGCCGTGCTGGCTTGGCTGGGGCCAGGTCTTTCGCCGGGCTGGCCCGTACGGCGGCTTTCTCGGCAAGCGCTTCGATGCATTGACTACCGAGTGTGCTCCATTCAAAGACAAGGACGCGACGCCGTCGCCGGGCAAGCCGGCGACGGTTCGCGGTGTGCCGCAGCTCCCGGATAGCGTGCTCGTTCCCGAAGTCACGCTCGATCGGCTCGACAATCGTCGGTCGCTGTTGAAGCAATTCGATGACGGCGTTCGACAATCGTCACCGATCTCTAGCCAATACGACCGTTCGCAACAACGCGCGTTTGGCCTGCTGACGTCGGCCAAGGCTCGTGAAGCGTTCGATCTATCAACCGTCGACGGGCGCACCATCGATCGTTACGGTCGCACCCTCTTCGGCCAGAGCGCACTCATCGGCCGGCGGTTGATCGAAGCCGGCGTACGCTTTGTGAACGTGACCTGGGACCTGTTCTGGGATCGCGTGCAAATCGATTACGACGCCTGGGACACGCACACGAAGAACTTCCCCATCCTCAAGGAGAACAAGCTGCCCGGCTTCGATCAAGTCTTCACGGCCTTGCTTGAAGACCTGGATGCGCGCGGCATGCTGGACGAAACATTGGTCCTCGTCACCAGCGAGATGGGCCGCACGCCCAAGATCAACGGCAACGGCGGCCGCGATCACTGGACCTATTGCTATGGCACCATGTTCGCCGGCGCCGGTATCCAAGGCGGGGCGGTCTACGGCGCGAGCGACGCCCAGGCCGCCTATGTCAAGGACATGCCCGTCAGCCCGGCCGACATCTGCTCGACGGTGTACGAGTTGTTGGGGATCGATCCGGACATGACGGTGCCGGACAAGACGGGCCGACCGGTCGCCATCAATCAGGGTGGCCTGCCGATTCGCGGAATCATGACTTAGGTGCCCCACGGCAACATCGGAATGTGGCCGCCACGTTTGCAGCCCTCCCGCAGTTTGGCAATCCTCGGTGGAGCGGTTATACTGGCCCCATCAGGGAGTTGGCGATGCCGTTGCGGGACCACTTTCGACCGCCGATCTCGAAACACTCCTCGTGGGAAGGATTTCACGGCGGTTGGCCGATGGAGATGGTCCGTAGCCTATTGCCCCATTTGCCGGAAGGTTACACCGCGGAGCCGCGCGTCCACCTGGGCAATCTGTACGAACTCGACGTCAACGCCTATCGAAGCAAGGCGAATTCCGAGTGGTCAGGCGATAATGGCACATCCGGCGGCGTCGGCACTCTGACCCGCAAGTTCACCAAGCTGCGCAAGCCCAGGTTCACGGTCGAGGCCGATCTGACGGAGGAATACGAGTACGAAGTCCTGATCTTCGACGAAGAGCGGAACCGGCGACTTGTCGCGGCGGTCGAAATTGTTAGTCCAGGCAATAAGGGCCGACCGGCCAGCCGACGGGCCTTCGTCGCCAAGTGCGCGGCACTGCTCCAAGAGCGTGTTTGCGTGTCGATTGTGGATCTCGTCACGACGCGCCGATTCAATCTCTACACCGATCTGCTGGCCCTAATCGATCAGAGCGACCCGACTTTTGCGTCGAAGCCGCCGGCTACTTATGCAGTCACACTTCGCGGTCGGAAAGTGAAAGCGACATCGGTGCTCGACGTTTGGTCGCATCCGATGAAAGTTGGAGAGCCACTGCCGACGCTGCCGATCTGGCTAACCGAAGATGATCTGATCCCACTGGACCTGGAATCAAGCTACGAAGAGGCCTGCCGGGTTTTGCGCGTGCGCTGACATTCGTGGCATAACATTCCGATGTTGTGCGCTCGGCTACGGCAACATCGGAATGTTGCCGCCACGTTTTGACGGTATAATACTCGTCTCGCCTCCTGCCGTTCCTGCGCCCCGGTTCCTCCCATGTGGCTCGTCCGCGCCGCGTTGAGCAATTTTCACGCGGTCTTTGTGTTCATGATGCTGATCGTGGTGCTCGGCACGGTGGCCTTGATGGGCATCGCGGTCGACATCTTGCCGTCGTTCAATGCACCGGCCGTCCAGGTCATGACGTTCTACAACGGCATGCCGGCCCGCGCGACCGAGCGGGTCATCACCGATCGCATTGAACGTTGGACCAATCAGTCGCCGGGCATCCAACAAGTTGAATCGCGCACGCTGACGGGCATCAGCATCGTCAAGCTCTACTTTCGCGACGACATCGATTCGACCGCCGCGCTGACAATGACGAACTCGCTGGCACTTTCCACGCTGCCATCGCTGCCGCCCAACACGCTGCCGCCGGTCGTCATTCCATTTGACCCGACCGGCACATTGCCGCTCGGCATCATCACCGTCAGCAATCCGAACCTGAGCGAAGCGACGGTGAAGGACGTGGCGCGAATTCCGGTCCGCAATGCGCTCGGCCGGGTTCGCGGTGCCATCGCGCCCGTGGTCGTCGGCGGCAAAGACCGCGGGATCATGATTTATCTCGAGCCGAAGAAGATGGAGATCCGGGGTCTAGCGCCGACGGACGTGGTGCGCGCTCTCGATGAGGGGAACTTCATCGCGTCACCCGGCAGCGTCTACATCGGCGACGACCAGATCGCGCTCGACACCAATGTGTTGCTCCCCGAGGTGGATGACTTCAACGAACTGCCGATCCGCTTCGGCCGCGACGAACAAGTCTTACTGCGCGACATCGGGCACGCGGAGGACGCTTATTACATTCAGAAATCACGCGTGCGCATCAATGGCCGCCGTCAGGTTTATGTGCCGGTCTATCGCCAACAGAAAGCGAGCAGCCTGGCCGTTGCCGAGGGCGTGCAGAAGGAATTGCCGATCATTGAAAAGACCGAACTTCCCGAGGGATCGAAGCTCGAGTTCGTGATGGACCAAACGATCGCGGTTCGCAAGGCCATCGACAGCCTGATCCACGAAGGCGTCATCGGCGCTATTCTCGTCGCGCTCATGATCCTTGTCTTCCTGGGCGAATGGCGCATGACGGTCATCGCGGTCATCGTCTTGCCGCTCGCGGTCCTGTTCGGGATTGTCGGGCTGCGCGTGAGCAACCAGACGATCAACGTGATGACCCTCTCGGGCCTGTTTCTCGCGATTGGCCCCCTCGTCGACAATGCGATCGTCGTCCTCGAGAACACGCATCGGCACATTGGGCTCGGCAAGAACCCATTCCGCGCGGCCTTCGACGCGGCCAGCGAGGTTTCCCTGCCCGTCATGGTCGCGACGCTTTCAACGATGATCGTCCTGGCGCCGATCGCCCTAACGCCGGGCCTTGGCGGCTTCCTGTTCACACCGCTCGCGCTCGCCGTGGCGTTTTCGATGGCCGCTTCCTACCTGCTGGCCTTCACCGTGGTTCCGGCCCTCTGTTCGCGAATGCTCAAAGGGCACAATCAGGAATCGCTCGCCGAGCGTACCGAACACGAAGTCGACTTGGCTGCCGACACGCTGCCCATTCCGGCGGACACCGGGGCGGGCTACGTGTCGGAATCTCTCCACAAGTCCGGCCCGCGGCAATCATTAATCGGGCGCGTCAATGCTCGAGTCCAGGCGGCGCTGACGATGCTAACCAAACGCTACGAGGCCTTACTCCGCGTCGCGATGGGGCGCCGGGGTTTCGTTCTCGGCGGCGCGGCCGCGCTTCTGGTCGGATCACTTTTGCTGATACCCGGCATCGGCCAGGAATTCTTCCCGCAATCCGATGCGGGACAGATCACCGTCCTGGTTCGCTGTCCGTCGAATCTTCGACTCGACGCGGCCGAGGAACGCGTGGCCGTGCTAGAGAGCTTCATCAACGAACAGATTCCCGAGGCCGAACGGCAAACGATGGTGTCCGAGATCGGCCTCAATCCCGACTGGTCGAGTGCTTACACGCCCAATGGCGGGCAACAGGACGCGGCGATTCGCATCCAGCTCACCGAGAGCCGTAGCAAGACTGCGCAGGCCTATGCGATTCAACTGCGCCACGCCATTCAAGAAGATCCGCGCTTTGTCGATCTCGATGTGGCCTTCGACACCGGCGGCATGGTCTCGGCCGCATTGAACTACGGGGCCAGCTCGCCGATCGACATTCAAATTGATGGCGGCAGCACGGAGGAGCGTGCGAAGACGGCGCAGCGCATTCGTAAGCGCGTCGCCGACGTGCGCGGCGCCGCCGACGTCCGCATCGTTCAACGCAACGATGCCCCGTACATGATCCTCAAAGTCAATCGCCAGGAGGCGGCTCGCGTCGGCTTGTCGGCCCGCGACGTCGCGCTTCAGGTCGTCACGGCGATGAATTCGAGCCTCGCTCTGACGCGCAACTTCTGGATCGATCCTGCAACTGGCAATCAGTACTACGTGTGTGTCCAGTATCCCGAGGACCCGAATTTCCGCCTCGACGACCTGAAGAACGTGTATGCCACCGGCGTCCGACAGACGCAGCCGGTCAAGCTGAGTTCACTGGTCGAGATCGAGTCACGCCCGAATGCGGTGGAACTCAATCACGTCAATCTGCGACGCGTGACGAATGTGTTGGTGAATACAGAAGGTCGCGACATCGGCGCCGTCGCTTCGGACATCACCAAAGCCTTGAACACGCTCCGAGCCGACAAGGAAATCCCGGAGGTCGTTCAGGTCTCGCTCAAGGGTGAATATTCGCGCATGCAGGAATCGTTCTCTAGCCTGGCCCGCGGGCTGGCGCTCGCATCAATCCTCGTTTACTTGATCATGGTCCCGTTGTTCCGGTCGTTCGCCGGGCCGCTGGTAATCATGTTCACGGTCCCGCTCGGCATCATCGGCGTACTCGTCACGCTGTTCCTGACCGGGACGACGCTTAACGTTCAATCCGAGATGGGCGTCATCTTCCTTGTCGGCATCGTGGTCGCCAACGGCGTGTTGATGGTCGACTTCGCGAACAAGCTGCGCAATGAGGGCATGCCGGTCCGCGAGGCGGCGATCCGTGCGGCCGCTACGCGCTTCCGACCGATCTTGATGACGTTCCTGGCAACGTCGCTCGATCTCTTTCCGCTCGCACTTGGATTGGGTCAAGGCAATGAAACCATCACGCCGCTCGCCCGCGCGGTTGTCGGGGGCTTGATCACGGCGACGGGGCTAACGTTGTTTGTCGTTCCCGCCCTTTACTCGCTGTTCATTCGCGATCGAGCCGGGCCAGCGTTCAACCTGCACGCTGCCCTGACCGCGCCGCACCATGCCGAGGATGGTCTCTCATGACGCGACCCAAATTGCTCTTAACTCTCGGTGGCGTCGGACTGGTTGTCGGCGGCCTACTGTTCTACCTGATCAAAGGGACGAGCAACGGCGCCGATCGCGCACGCGCGGCCGACGGCGGCACGCAGCCGACTGTCCGCACCATTCGTCCGAAGCGCGACGCCAACTTTCGCATCGCCAACGAACAGGTCGCGTGGGTCGAACCGTTCTACCAGGCTGGTGTGCGGGCGCGGGCGTCGGGAGTTGTGCGTCTCGTGCCCAAGGAGATCGGCGAACCGGTCCGGCTCGGTGAGGTGCTTGTCGAAATTGATGCTCCGGAATTGGCCGCCGATGTCGAGCAAAAGGAAGCCGTCATTCGACAACGCGAGCAGGAGTTGCGGGTAAGCCGGGCGATGATCCTGTTCGCGGACGCCGCGGTGGAAACCGCGCAGGCCGGGGTCACGCAACGCAAAGCCGAGGCCAAGTCCGCCGTCGCGACACGTGAGGAGAAGCGCATTCTGCTCGCGCGCGTTAAGGGCTTGCGTGCCGAGAATAACGTCCCAGAAGACGCGGTCGACCAGCACTCGCGGGCTTACCTGGCCGCCGACGCGGCCGTCGAGGCGGCAGAGGCGGCGGTGGAGAAAGCCAAGGCCGATGTCCTTGAGAAGAAGGCAAGCCTGGAGGCCGCAAAAGCCGATATAGACCTCAAGTCCGCGCTCGTGCGTGTGGCAGCCAAGGATCGCGATCGGGCCGCGGCGATGGCCGAATTCGCGCGGCTGACAGCACCGTTCGACGGCGTAATTGTCAAACGTGCGGTCGATCCGGGGATGTTCGTTCAGAACGCGACCACCTCAGCCACCGAGCCGTTGGTGACGATCGCCCGCCTGGACCTCGTCACGGTGATCATGAAGCTGCCCGACGTGGCGGCCTCATACATCAGCGCGGACACGGATGTCGAGGTGACGTTTCTCGAACGGCCCGAGCTGAAGGTTCACGGCAAGGTGACCCGGTTTTCGCCCGCGATTGATGGGCACGACAAGACAATGCGGGTCGAAGTCGACGTGTTCAACGGCACACGGGCCGAGTTCGCGAAGTTTCAGGCGCAGACGTTTGCGGAGGCATTGTCGCCCTTTGGTCCCGGCAACGGCTTGACGACGGCAGCAGCGGTGTTGGCGGCCGAGCGGCATCGGCAAATGTTCCACAAGGGAGGAACCGAGGGAATCGCCGTTTGTCCGGAGGTGCCGACCGGTAGCCGAGCCCGGCCCATCGTGCCGGGAATGACGGCGACCATGAAGGTGTTCCTCGACCGTGTGTCGGCCGCGTATTTGATCCCGGCCAGCGCGGTCTACGGCAGCGGCGGCAAGACGTATGTCTTGCTCGTGCAGAACGGCGTCACCAAGCAAATGCCGGTCCGCGTGCAAGTGAACGACGGCAAGCTAGCGAAGGTCGCTCTTCAAACGGGACCGGGTTCGGTGCAGGAGCTGACGGGTGACGAGGAGTTTGTGCTGAGCCGGCAACTCGAACTGGGCGACGGGGTCAAGGTGAAGACGGCGGTGGGGGATTGGTAGAGGGCGAAGACCGAATCGCAGCGAGGGCGACGCCATGGCCGGGACTGCGTCGCCCTCGCTGCGATTCGGTCTCCGCCTAACTTGACGGTGAAAGGACTCACCTTGCGGTTGGCACTGCGAATTGTGGCCGCCTCGTTGCTCTTGGCCGGCAGTATTCGCGCGCAATCAACCGAGTTCGCTGCCGATCGTACTCCCATTGTCGCCGCCACGCTCCGATTTCCGACCCCCCCGACATTGCCCGTCCCGAATGAAGTCAAGAACGACCCCCTGCTCGGCAACAACCTTCCGATTGATCTCCCCACCGCACTGCGGCTTGCCAACGTCGGTAGTCCAACCATCGCCATCGCGCAAACACGCGTCCGCGAAGCGTTGGCGCGCGTCGACCAGGCGAACGCGTTGATTCTGCCGACCCTCTCGGCTGGCGGCATCTATACGCAGCACTCGGGCCTGATTCAGCGAACGGAGGGCTTCCTCGAAAGTGTCGACCGCCAGAGCATGTTCGCGGGCGGCGGCCTGGCGCTGCGCGTCGACTTCGGCGAAGCCTATTTTTCCCGGCTCGTCGCTCGCCGGTTGGTGGCAGCCGAAGTCGCTGCCGCCCAGGCGACGACGAATTCCGCACTCTACGATGTGGCCGCCGCGTACTTCGATCTGGTCCAGGCGCACGCTCTTCTGGCGATCAATGCCGACATCCTGGCGCTCGGCGAACAAATCTTGAAGGCGGCCCGGTCCGGCGAGAAGCAGGGCCTCATCCGCTCGTCCGCCGACCTCAACCGGGCCGAGACCGAAGTCAACCTGCGCAAGACGGAACGGCTCGACCTTCAGGCCCGCGCCGGCGTGGCTTCCGCTCGGCTCGTTCGGTTGCTGGTTCTGGACCCGGCCGTCACTCTCGTTCCGGCCGACGCGGCGGCGGTCCCGATCGACCTCTTCGCGCCGAAAGCATCAATCACGGAACTCCTGAACGATGCCGTCAGCAATCGCCCGGAGCTGGCGGCGGCGATGGCGCTCATCGAAGCGGCTGATATTCGTGTTCGTCAGGCCAAGTTGGCGCCGCTGATCCCGCGGACTCAGATCAACTACCTGGGCGGCGGCTTCGGTGGTGGGCCGAACGGCGCGCACCCGAATCTCGATGGCCGTGCTGACTTGGACGCCCAACTCTTCTGGGAACTCCGCGGCCTGGGCTTCGGCAATCTCGCCGATGTTCGTGTCCGAACTGCCGAGCGCGATCGATCGGTGCTCCATTCCGTGGCCGTTCGCGCTCAGGTTGCGTCGGAAGTCGTCGAGGCGTCGAGCGTCACCACGGCGCGACGTGCGGCCATCGACGAAGCACGCCAGGCCACGACGCAGGCCCAGGAAATGTACCGCAAGCTATCGGCCACGTCGTTCGGGCTGATCGGCCCACGGGCTCAGTTCGATGCCCTCGAACCGCTGCTCGCGGTCCAGGCGCTAAATCAGGCGAAGGTGGCCCACCTTGGCTCCATCGTCGAATACAATCGCTCGCAGTTCCGACTGCTCTCCGCGGTCGGTCAACCGGCGACAGATGCCCAGCCCATTTTCTCGCAGACCGTCCCCGGCAAGCCATGATGGACAACCCGCCTGGAGCAGAGGACCCACGCGTCCGGTTCGCGGGCGAGCGGACTCTGCTCGCCTGGGTGCGCACTGGGCTCGCCATGATGGCGTTCGGCTTTGTCGTGGCGCGCTTCGGTCTGTTCTTGCAAGAGTTAGCGCCGATACGGCCCGATACACCAATGCAGTCAACCGGCTTCTCTCTCGCAATCGGGATGATTCTTATCTTGCTTGGATCAGCGGTTTCGATCTGGGCTGCCTGGGATCACCGACACTTCCTTGGCCGGTTGAATCGTGGTGAGCCATATCAGCCGCCGCGCTGGTCGCTGAGCACGACCGTCGCCGCTGTCCTCGCCGTGGCGGGAGTCATCATGGCCGCGTATCTGGTAATCTTACGGGCATAAGAACCAAGTGAAGCTGGGCAGGATTGGACGGAATTGCCGAATCGGAAGATTCAAGAAACATTGCGGATTGTGCCGATAGTAACGGCACTGTGCGCCATCACTGCCTAACACTCGCCGCGCTTGCCGCCATCTTCTTTGGATGTCCAAGCACGGCTCGTTGCCAGAACACCGGGTTTGCCACCGAGCGCCCAGTCGAGGATCGCCTGCGCGATCTGGAGTCGACGGTCCAGCAACTCCAGCAGGCGAAGATTGCGCCGTCTGCCGATGTGAAGCCCGCGATCACGGCGGGTTGGGACGAGAAGAAAGGCTTCTTCCTCCAGTCGCCGGACAACCAGTTTTTCTTGCGCATCACCGGACAGGTGCAGACCGATTATCGGCAAGCCCAGGACGAGCACGACGCTCTCGACCTACCAGGCTTTTCAATCCGTCGGGCCCGACTCGGTATCGAGGCGACTGTCTTCGAGCATTACGAATACCGCTTCTTGCCGGAATTCGGTCAGGGGAACATCCGGCTGCAAGACGCGTACTTGAACATCCACTACTGGAACGAGGTTCAATTCGAGGCGGGCAAGTTCAAGCAGCCATTCAGTTACGAACAGCTCATTCAGGATCGCTTTGTGCCTTTTATGGAGAGGTCGCTGATCGACCAACTTGTGCCTGCGCGCGACATCGGCTTGATGCTGCATGGGACCAAGCTGTTCGACGATCGGATCGACTACGGCGCCTCGATCTATAACGGCGTTATCAACGGCGACTCGGACACGGACCGCAACAAGGAAGCCGCGGGGCGGATCGCCGTGCGGCCCTTGCGCGCACTGGGGCTGCCGGATTGGGCGGAGCCGATCCAACTTGGCATCGCTGGGACCTTCGGCAACGATCGCGGTGTTCTTGCACCCAATCCGTTGCGAACGCCGGCCGGCGTTCCGTGGTTTCAGTTCCTGCCAACCGTTCGTCCCGATGGTACACGAACCCGGTGGAGCCCAGAGGTCGCTTACTTCTATGGGCCACTCGGCTTCGCGGCCCAATATTACGACGAAAGCCAGGAACTGCTGGCGCCCGCCGCGAAGAAGCTGCCCGCGACGGTTGTCGACGTCCGCTATCGCGGCGGCTACGCGATGGGGACGTTGCTCCTCACGGGAGAAACGCGGACGACTTATAGCCAGGCGATCATGCCACTCGCGCCGTTCGATCCGCGCGAAGGCTGCTACGGTCCCGGCGCCTGGGAACTGGTGGGCCGAGTTTCATGGCTCGACCTGTCTGCTAACGATCCCGCGGCGTTCGGCCGGCTCATGGATCCGTTGCGGTCGGCGACACGTGCCACCGAGTTAACGGTTGGATTCAATTGGTATCTCAATGGCTGGGTGCGCTTGCTCTTCAACTATGAACATGCCCAGTTCAATAACGGCGTCCGCCTCGGCACCACGAACGCGAATAAGCTCGATCACCAGAACACGTTTATGGGACGGTTCCAGATCATCTTCTGATCCATTAGTTCCGCGCCAGGTCCATCAGTTCCTTGTATGGCAGCCGGCGTCGCAAGCGGAGGCCGGCGCGATAGCCGGTCGCGCCGTCGCCGACACACCAGCGGACGTCGCCGATCAGTTTCATCGCTCGACCATTCCCGACGCGTTCGAGGATGATCTCGGCATCGGATCCTTGCGCGATCGGGGACTTGAGTTGCACGCACAGGCCGTCTTCGGACACGTCGAGGAGGCCGGTCGCGATGTCCGGACCGAGACCGAGCGTCCCGGAACGGAGCGCAATGCGGACACCGGTCCGCGGCATGCGCCGGGGCGAAGTGCGGCGTTCACGGACATTGCTTCGCGCCTCGGTCATGGCAGGCCCGAGCATAGAATTGAGATGGGCAGTCAACTATGGGACACGCGGACGGCAAAGGCAAATCCGCCGAGGGCATCAACATGGATCGCGACTACGACAAGCCCGAGCCTGCCCGAGCCGACGTCGACGCCTGGCCCGGCCCCGCGGTTCTGGAATTCGGCGCCGGCTGGTGTCCGCATTGCCAGGGCGCCCAGCCGTTGATCGCCGCCGCGCTGGCTGACTTTCCCAACGTCCGCCACGTCAAGGTCGGCGACGGCAAGGGCAAACCGCTCGGCCGCTCATTCCAGGTGAAGCTGTGGCCGACGTTGATCTACCTGAAGGATGGCAAGGAGTTGGCACGTACGGTTCGACCAGAAGATGAAGGCGAGATTCGTAAAGCCCTGGAGGTTATCGCGGCTTAGGCGAGTTGGGTCACCGCCGATTGGTTGGCGAGCAATAGTCGCACCTCCTCATCGGTGGTCTGATTGAAGTCGACATACCAGGAGCCGACGGCTCGGAAATCCTTCGGCGTTTCGACGCAGACGACAGAATCGGCCAGCGCTTCGAGTTCGTGACACGTTTCGGCGGCACCGATGGGGACCGCCACGACAATTTGCCGCGGCGCGAGCGTTCGCAATGCGGCAATCGCCGCTTTCATGCTGGCGCCCGTCGCCAGTCCATCGTCGACGAGGATGACCGTCTTGCAACGCACTTCGGGAGCTGGACGATGGTTGCGATAGGCGACTTCACGGCGCTTCAATTCCTTGCCTTCGCGCTCGGCAACGGCTTCGATCCATCGTTCAGGAATGCCAAACTCGCTGACCACATCGTCATTGAGAACACGCACGCCACCTGAGGCGATCGCCCCCATTGCCAGCTCTTCGCGGCCTGGGACGCCCAACTTGCGCACGAGGAATACTTCGAGCGGCGCGCCCAAGGCCCGGGCGACTTCCGCGCCGACCGGCACGCCGCCACGCGGCAAGGCCAAGACTAACACATCAACACGGCCTACGAAGGTCCGGAGCTTCGTGGCTAGGCAACGTCCGGCCTCAGTTCGATTTTGGAAACGCATGGCACTGGCCTCGAGGACCTGGCTACTGTTACTGAATGCAGATGCGATGCCATGTCCAAATGCGTCAACATCATGGAAACGCCCATACTGTGACCGAGGACCCATCAATTGCGCGTCAGCTTGATGGTTGACGGCGAGAACGCCTCGTCATCCGCGGCGATCAACTCCAGGAGAAGCTACTCAAGGATCTCGATCAGCGCAAGCGGGCTCCGAAGAAGACTGAAGAGTGAGAATTGATGTTGACCGGAAGATAACGCGACGAGCCCGGCCTTTCGAATTGGTTCGCTTGACTGTGTCAAAAAAATGCAGCGAGGTCGCGGATATGCCTACTGGCACGTCCGCGACCTCGTGATGTTTCCGATCGATTGTTCGACCCGTCATTCCCCGCCGCGGAACAACTTACGCAGCAGCCCGGTCGTGTCGTTCTTCTTCGGCGAGGGCGTGGGGTTGGCCGACTGGGCGACCGGCGACTGGGTCGTGCCGAAATAGGACCCGCCCGGTGCGGGGTCGCCTACGGCCTCGGCTCGGCGACGGTTGAATACAGCCAGTCGATCTCGCAAGACCCCGTCGCCGCGCTGCATCAGTTCGAGCTCGTGCTGGATTTCGGCGTTGAGCCGCTTCAACTCTTGTTCTTGCCGTGCCAACATGGCGCGCTCGCGGGCCATGCCGACTTCCATTTCGCGCATCTGCTTTTCCAGCGAGGCTTCATCCTCGCGGAGCTGTTTGCGGTCGCCTTCCATCGCCCGGCGTTCCTGGGCGATCTGCATGCTCTCGCGCTCAAGATCGTCGGCCCATTCCTCAAGCTCCGACTTCGTCTTGGGCTTGGTGTTGATGATCGTCTCGAGTTCCTGGATCTTCGCCTCGGACTCTTCCAATTTGAGGTCGCGGCTGGCGACCTCGTCCTGCATGCGCTGCTCTTGTTCGCTGGCGTCATGCAACAGCTGCCGCATTTCTTCCATCAGCTGCTCAAGCCGTTCGACCTCCCGGCGGTAGTTCTCGGCATCGAGGCGCAGTTGCTCGATGACCGGGTCGGGGGCGGGTGCCTGCGGCAGGACGGGTCGCGGCAACCGGAACGAACTGCGGCCGGTCGGTCGCCGTAAATCGGGTGGCGTCGCATGGTTGGCGGGGATCGGCGTCGGTTCGGCATCAACGAGGGCCGATTCGTGGTCGGCGAACGCGTCGGCGAAATCGTCGCCGCGAATGGCCGGCGCGAGGTCCGGGCGCGCCGGCGGAACCAGCAGCCGGCGCGCGATTGGGACGGGCGCTGGCGCCGTCGCAACCGCCGCAGGCTCGACTGCCGGTGTTCCGACGGGGTTAGACGGTGCGGTCAGTCGGCGGCGAAGTTCAGCAGTGGTGAGTCGCAATGAGTCACTGGCCATGGTTCGGCCTCTTCTTCTTTGGGCGCAAGGCTTTAGGAACGCCGATCCGACGGGCCGTCGAGACCGGGTCCGCGCACGGTTGGCCGGGGCGCTTCTTCCGATCAACCTTAATTTGCGGAATGTACAAGTCAAATCAAACTGCCCGCGCCCGGAACGGCTGACGGTCGGGGCGACTGGCGCATTGCCCGCCTGTAGATGGGCCTGAATCCTGCCAACGAAACCCTTGCGTCACCGTTGGAACAGGTGAAGATCGTCAAATAGGGCGGTTCGCCGTTGACCCCAGCGATTGTGCTGGCGGTCGAGTCCACGGACGGATAAAATCGGGCACGAGCCCCGCACCCAAGTCCTCATACGTCCCCGGGGTCCATCCCCGCCGGATTCGGCTCTTAGGAGTGTCTGGTCCATGGCCTTCCTCAACCGGCTCAAATGGGTGTCCGCTGGCCTGGCAATTGCCGGCGTGATCACCACCGCCGCGGTCTGGGGCGATCCGTCCCGCACCCGGCCGGCGACTCCGGTCGCCACCCCCCCAACCAAGTTGTTTGCCGACGACGTCGCCAGCCGCTTCACGCAGAAGCCGGCGGTCGCGTATCAGTCGAGCGACGGAGGCGTATACTTCGCCCTCCAGGTGCGGCCGGACCTGCCGGCCGCCGCGTCGCGGCCACGCGACATCCAGATCCTGATCGATCACTCGGCCAGCCAGGCCGGGGCGCCGCTCGAAGCCGCGCGCCGGATCGCCAAGGAGGTCGTCGCGGCCGCCGGCGAGTCCGACCGCGTTGCCGTCTGGGCGGTCTCGACGCCGAAGGCCACGCGCAACCTCATTCGCGGCGGCGGGCTCAAGAGCGCTGCCGACGCCAAGGCCGCGTTCGTGCCGATGGAAGCCGAGTACGCTTCCGGCGCCGTCGACCTCAAGAACGCCATCGACCGGGCCGCCAAGGAATTCGACGGCAAGGTGACCCGTCAACAGGTCATCCTGTACCTGGGCGACGGCGAGAGCGCTCTGAACCCGCTCGACGAGACTGGCCGGTACAAGCTGGCCACCGAGCTGCGGGCGCAGAACATCTCGTTCTACGCGGTGCCGCTCGGCACGCCGATGAACCCGCACAATCTGCACGCACTCGTCAGCGGCACCGGCGGGGCGCTGATGCGGCCCTCCGACGAAAACACCAGCGACGCGCTTGCCGCCATCAAGGGCCTGGCGACCCGCTTCCACAAGTCGATGGGCGTCTCGGTGCTGGAGCCGAGCAAGATGACCTTCGCGGCCGAAGCGGCCGAAATCTATCCAGGCAAGCTGCCGCCGCTCCGCTCCGACGTGCCGACACTGGTCGTCGGCAAGTTCGAGAAGGACAAGGTGCCGGCGAACCTCGAATTGACGATCGAAGGCAAGGTCGCCGGGACCGCGACGACGGCGAAGGTGACGCAGCCGATGCCGGCCGCGACCGCGGACAACTACTTCCTCGGCTCGATGGTCGCCCAGTGGCGCAACAGCGGCCGGGCCGATTCACCGGCTCTGCTCCAGGCCGACCGCACGCTGGCACTTGCTTTCGAAAGCACTCGGCTCGCTCGTGAAGAATTCTTGGAACAAGCGACCTGGGCTCTCGGCGCCAAGCGTGTCGACACGGCCAAGGCCCTGTACGAAGCCGCTCTGAAGCTCGACCCGGAAGAGCCCCGTGCGAAGGCCGGCGTCAAGCTCGTCGCCAAGCTCGAAAAGGGCGACCTCTCGTTCGACGACTTGAAGAAGGGCAACATCGAACAAATCGCCCAGAAGGAGCCGGCTAACCTGCAAGTTCCGCCTCCGGCGGCGCCTAAGGCCGCCCCTGGCGCGAAGGACGCTCCTGGCGACGCCAACGCGTTGCTCCGTCAGGCGGAAGCCCAGCAGCGCATCCGCGAGCAACAGGTCACCGTCGCGGTCGAGGAGACCCTGGCCCGCGTCCGCACCTTGCTGAATGCCGGCGACCCACGCAGCTCAAAAGACCTGCTCGTCGCCCAGCGCGACACCGTTCGCTCAGCCGGCGACATTGGCGAAGCGGTTCGCCAGCGGTTGCTCAACCGCATTGAATTGCTCCTGCAAGACGTCGTGACCCGTGGCGACGCCATGGTTCGTGCCCGTGCCGAGGAAAACGAGCGAATCGCTCGGGCCCGGCAGCGGCTGATCGCGGTCGATCAGGTCGAAGCCCGCGAGGAGCGGATTCGCGAACGCATCCGCAACTTCGGCACCCTGATGAGCCAGGCCCGATACGAAGACGCGTATCGCGAAGCCCTGGTCATGGAGAACGAATTCCTCAGCAACGGTTACGGCAGCCCCGGCGAGACCTTCGCGGTGTCGCGCATCGGTCAGGCGGCCAGCAACTACCGCGACTTCCGCGAACTGGTTCGGCTCCGCGAGGACCGCTACCTGCTCGCCATGATGGAAGTCGAGAAGTCGCACATGCCGTACCCCGACGAACCGGCCGTCCACTTCCCGCCGGCGAAGATCTGGCGTGAATTGACGACGCGTCGTCGCGAGTACTCGGGCACGGACTTCGACCAGAACCTGAACCCGCGGCAGAAGCAGCGTTACTCGATGCTCCAGGCCGCTCTGCTTCAGACCCTCGATTTGCGTGAGTTGAAGGGCGGCGACTTCGCCTTCGGTGCGTTGCTCACCGACCTTCAGCGGCTTGTGTCGAACCGCATGAAGCGCGACGTGACGATCTACATCAACTACAACACGTTCGCCCCCGAACAGCGGACGACCCTGCGTGACGCCAAGGTCAACCTGAACAGCCTGATGGACGCGACCGGTGAGAACCTGCTCAAGGAAATCACCTTCAAGACCATCATGGAAACGTTGACCCGCCAGGTCGGCGCCAGCTTCTGGGTGACGCCGGACTACATCGAAGTCGTCGAAGTCGAAAAGGCCGCGACGACCCGTGTGTTCAAGGTGCTGGCGGTTGAAGACCTGATCGTCCCGATTCCGAACGCCGTCAACAACCTGGCTCTGCAACAGCAGCTCCAGGTGCTCGGCCAGCAGTTCAGCCTCGCCGGCGGCAACGCCTTCGGCGCCCTTGGCGCCTTCGGTGGTGGTTTCGGTGGGTTTGTGGGCGGCAACGGCGGTGGTGGCCAAGGTAACAACTTCGGCGGTGGTGCCCAGAACGCCGGCCAGCTCTTCCAGGGCCAAGGCGGCGGCGGCGGCGTCCTCGGCTTCGGCGGCGGCAACGCCGGCCAGTTCGGTAACCTCGGCGGCCAGTTCGGCTTCCAGGGCGGCCGGCAGAGCAAGGACCCGGCGACCGAACTGGTCGTCCTCATCCAGACCGTCGTTGACCCCGGCTACTGGGACCCGGACGTGAGCTTCCTCAGCAAGAACCTGCTCACCGGTCAGACCGGTGACGATCCCGCGAGCCCCGATTCGATGGTCGAAGCGGCTCTGCGAAACAAGATGATGTACAACCTGACGACGCGGTCGCTGGTCATCTTCGGTCGGTCGCGCTTCCATCGCTCGACGCCGGGCCGGCCGCTGAAGAAGGACGACATCGCCGCGGGCGAGCGTCCGAACCCGGACGGCCGCGGGATCGCGAAGAACGAGCCGAAGGCCCCGGCAGTCGGCGGTCCGGCGGCGGTCGCGACGGCCGCGAAGCCGAAGACGCCCGTCGATGCCGAACGCATGTGGATGCAAGCGATCGAACGTGGCGTGCGTGAGCCGGGCATGGTGATCGCGTGTGCGGAATACCTCGTGCAAGCTCGCGAGTTCAAGCACGCGGCCGAATTGCTCAAGGCCAGCCTGCGCAGCGGCTTGACGCCGGAACGCTGGTATCAGGAAGCCTTGGCCATCGCTCTGGAAGAAAGCCAGGGTTCGCCGGAAGAGATCGAACGGGCTCACTTGTCGGCCATCGACCTGGAACCGAAGAACCCGCAGACCTACCTGCAGGTTGCCAAGTCCCTGCACGATATGGGCGATGAGGACGGCGCGGTGCGGATGTGCAAGGTGGCGGCGAAGCTTGAGCCGAATATGCCGGACGCTTACACCAGCGCCCTGGTGTATGCCGACGGCCCGAAGGCGACGGCCAGCTACGACGTGACGGCGTTCGCGGCCGGCGGCTTGCTGTCTCGCGATTGGCCGATGGACAGCGGCGACCTGCATGCTCAGGCCCGCCAGCACCTGATGGACGCGGTTCGCAAACTCGACGCCGCGAACAAGAAGGCGGAATCCGAAAAGGTTCAGGCCCTCCTCGCCGAGCAGAAGTTCCGCGACCTGACGATCGAGTTGTCGTTCCAGGGCGTCAACGTCGACCTCGACCTGCGGGTCAAGGAGCCGATCGGCACGCTCTGCTCGGCGGTCAACCCGATGACGACCAACGGCGGCGCCTTGAAGGAGCAAGTGTTCGACCGAGCGGAAGGCGTCTACACGGAAACGTACTCGGCGGCCCAGGCGTTCCCCGGAACGTACAAGGTGTTCGTCGATCGCGTCGCCGGCTGGCCGCAAGGCGACAAGGCCCAGATCAAGGTGACCAAGCACAAGGGCACCGCGGACGAACGGATCGAGTACTTTACGGTCAATCTGAAGGAGCAGACCGAGGTCAACGTGACCCTGGACAGCGGCCGACGGACCGACCTGGCCGTGCTGCCGAGCCCGGTGGACATGGCGAAGTACAAGGCCAAGGCTGACAAGTCCGATCAGGTGATGAACAAGCTGCGGGCGCTGGTCAGCGGCAACGGTTCGATGTCGGGCGGCGTCGGCGCTCCTGGCAAGTCGAGCCTGTCCGACGCGGCCACGGGCGTCAACGCTCCACGCGTCGGCGACGTGACCTGGTCGACCCGACTGGGCGCCGAGCGGTCGGTCGGTCTGGACATCCGCTCCGAGACGACGATCCGCCCGGACGGCAAAGTCGAAGTGAAGGCGACGCCGGTGTTCGAAGCGAACCTGAAGGACAGCCGCGTGAAGCTCGACCTGATCCCCGGCGGGGGGAACTGAGTCGCGGCTTGGTAAAGAATCGTAAAGCACCCGGCCCCGAGCGTTTGCTCGGGGCCGGTTTCGTTGATCTGGGCCACGGCAAGATAGTAAAATGCTTGCAACGTACGAGTCCTTGCAAATGGCAACCAAACCTCTCACAGTGGCGGTTCCCGAAGCACTATTAAAGCGCATCCGCGGCGGCGCACGCCGGTCGAAGCGGACGGTCGAGGCGGAGGTCATTCAACTATTGACGGCGGCCGTTGCTGCCGAAGACGTTACACACGCAAATGGCTCCGCCGATAGAACTGTTCAGAAGAAACCGCCTCGAACCAGCCTTGCGGATTGGGCCGAGGAAAACGCGGAAGATTGGGGCGATCGAATCAATTCCGAGAACGTCGAGAGCTTCACCGGACGGAGATTTTGACCGGTGCCGCGCCCAACCCTATTTCTCGACACGAGCTTTGTTGTAGCGCTTGAGAATACGAGCGATCGGCATCATCGCATTGCGAAGAAGCTCGACAAGAAACTGCTCAAGCAAGAAGCAAGGTTGCTACTTCATTCCGGCATCGTACTGGAGATTGGTGACGGCTTCGGGCGTCTCGAGCGCCGCAAGAAGGGTGTCGAACTGCTGGCCAGGTTTCATCGAGAGGACGGCTATCAAATCGAGCCAATCTCAAGCGACTTGCTGCAACAAGCCCAAGAACTTTACCGCGAACGCGGCGACAAGGAGTGGGGCCTGACCGATTGCGTCTCCTTCGTCCTCATGACGCGGCATGGAATCAAAGAAGCCCTGACGGCGGACGTGCATTTTCGGCAGGCCGGCTTCAGGGCTCTTCTGCTGGAATCTTCGTGAGCCGGTCTTACTTCTCCTTCGTCCCCGCCTCCGCCAGCTCCATCGTCATCTCCATCTTCATGCCCGCGATGTCGGCCGTCATTTCCATCTTGAGGGTGTGGAAGGCGAACTTGGGCGAAGTCCAGACTTTCATTTCCGCGTCCACGTTCATGCCGGCGCCGGCGGGCAAGTTCACCTTGTAGGTCGTCCAGGCGGCTTCATAGTCTTTGCCGGCCAATTTGATCTTCTCCTTGCCTTCCTTGAGCTTCTCGACCATGGGCTTAGCCGCCGCGCCGCCGCCATTTGCGCCCATCAGGCCGCCAGTGAGCGGATCAAACGGCTTCGTCAGATCGATCTTGCTCTCTTGTTCTGGCGTCGGCAGGTCCATGCCCATGACGGTCATCTTCGTGGCCATCTTGATGGTCATTTCCTTGTCGGTCTTCGCGGTGACTGTTTGGGTCATCGTTCCGTCAATGTTTTGACCGGCCACTTTCGTGCTGATTTTGAATGTAGCGGTGTCGCCGACCTTGGCCGACTTGTACGGCGTCTCGTCCTCGCCGCCCGATTTGGGCGCCGGTGCTGAACGAGCAGCGGAGACAATGGTGATGGCCAGGCAGGCGGCAAGCAGGCGAGCGTTCATTGCTGATCCTGTGTGAAGAATGGTGCGTTTCGGACATTATAAAGCGAATCCGACCGCCACGCGGCAACGACAACTGGTAGTGAGTCGGTTTCCTCGTTTACGCTTCGGGATAGCGCACCAAGCCAAAGCGTCCGCGCGGCAGCGAGAGCGTTCTCGACGAAACAGATCTACCACCAGTCGGCGCCCGGTTTCGTTCACGCGGAGCGTCACCGAAGCGCGGTTAGCAAGTCGAGAGGACCGTCTTATCGAGCCGCCGGCGCCGGCATCCGTAGCGGAAACAATTCCAAGAGAACGATTTACGCCAATGCGGCACAGCGCACATGCTCTGATTATCGCACGGCCGACAGTTATTAGAAATACGTTCAGGGGGGTGTGGGGCGCTGAACGAATCGAAAGGCCTCGTAGTCCACGGCCAAATGGATTGTTGAGCCGCGACCCATGATCCGGGTACAATCATCGCCTCACCCAACTCGGATGACCTTTCATGATCTGCGTCACCATCGTCCAGGAGTCGCGCCGGCTCGCGCTGGCGGACATGCTTAACGCGGCCATGCTGGGGGCCGACCTCGTCGAAGTGCGGCTCGATAAATTCGAGAAGGATGCCAATCTGACGGAACTGGTGACCGCACGCCGCAAGCCCGTGCTGTTCTCGTGTCGTCGTCCAAAAGACGGCGGCGAATGGTCGGGTACGGAGGATGAGCGGCTAACGCTTTTGCGCTCCGCGGTCATCGCCAAGGCCGACTATGTGGAAGTCGAGTTGGATGCCGCGGATCAGATTCGGCCATTCCCCGGCTGCAAGCGCGTCGTCTCGTACACGAACTTGAGCGAGACGCCCAAGGACATCGACGCGATCTATCAGCAACTGCAGACGAAGAAGCCGGACGTCATCAAGGTCACCTGCAAGGCCGACACGCCGGAACAAGCCTGGCCGCTAGTGCATCTGCTCAACAAGCCCCCAGTACCGACGATCGTCGAAGCCCGCGGGCCCGCGGGTACGATGCTCACACTGGTCGGCCGCAAGGTCGGCGCCCCGTGGACGACCGCCGCGATGGAACGCGGCATGGAGGCCTTTCCGGGTCAGCCGACGGTCCAGGACCTGGTCGACATCTATCGTTATCGCCAAATCGGCAAGCCGACGCGCTTCGTCGGCGTGACCGGCGACGGCGAGCGCTCGCGCGTCGTCTGCGGCTTGCTAAACACGGCATTCGCCCACGCGAACTTGCCGCACCAGGCCCTGCCGATGGAGATGGGGAACAAGCGTCTCTTCAAAAAAGTGGCCGAGGCGATTCGGCTGCAGTCCGTATTTCTCGACGAAGCGCAATACGAGGGCCAGCACGAGATCGCCAAGCTCGATGAATCGGCGGTGTCGCCGGTCCTCGCGGCCGACGGCCTCACGCCCGGCGAAACGGAGTGGACGGCGTTCAACGCCCTTGGTCCCGCGGTGGCGACGGCGCTGCTGGACATCAAGCGTGAGCGCGAAGGCGGCGAATCGCTCAAGGGGCGCGTCGTCGCCCTGGCCGGATGCGGCGCGCTGACGCGCATGCTGGCGATTCCGTTGAAGGCGGCCGGTGCATCGCTCATGTGGGCCAGCCGGGATCGCAATGCCGTGCATGCCGCCAGCCAGGCGTTCGGCGGCCGACAGGTGCTTTGGGAAGCGGTGTACGCCACGAGCCACGACGTGCTCGTCATCGGCCGCGACGGATCGAAGACGGACGCCGGCTCCGATCTGCCGTTGCACCCCGGCTATTTGAAGTCCGGCATGATCGTGGTTGACCTCACGGCGGGCATGGCGCCGTCAAAATTCCTGCGTGAAGCGGAATCACGCGGCTGCGGCATCGTTTCGCCCGGTCGTATCTTGGTCGAGCAGGTGCGCGACCACGTTCGCCGTCTGGGCGCCGATGTGTCCGCGACCGTCTTGACCGAAAAGCTGTCCGGCTGGTTTGCCGAGGATTGATCGCCGCGATGACCATCGTTGCCGCTCTCGATTGGCCCAGCATCACCGGCTCGTTGGCTCTGGTCAACTTTGCCTTGGCCGCCCTCACCGTGTTCTGGGTCCTCACGGTCAAGCGCGAGCCAACCTCGGCCCTGGCCTGGTGCCTGCTCGTCGTTCTGGTTCCCCTGCTGGGCAGCTTCCTGTTCGTCGTATTTGGCTACCAGATCATTCACGTCCCCTTGCGGCGCAAGCGCCGCCATGCCGCCGAGTTCCGCGCCCGCCCGCCCGTCCCGGAAGGCCCGGATGCCGACGGCGGATACGAGGGCCTCGCAGCGCTCGCGCGTCGACTCGGGGCGGCGCCGCTCGTCGGCGGCAACGCGGTCGAACTCTTTCACGATGGCGCTCCGGCCTACGAGTCGATGCTCGCGGCGATTCGTGCCGCGAAGCACCATATCCACATGGAGTTCTTCATCACGCGCGGCGACGAATCGGGCCAGCGGTTCATCACCGCGCTGGCCGAACGTGCTCGGGCGGGCGTGGAGGTCCGCTTCCTCTATGACGCGGTGGGTTCATGGAAGTTGAGCACGCACGTCTTGAATGTGTTGCTCCAGGCCGGCGGCAAAGCCCGTCCCTTCATGACGCCGATGAACCCGATCCGGCGGCGCGTTCAGATCAACTTGCGGAACCATCGCAAGATCCTGGTGGTCGACGGAACGATTGGCTTCACCGGCGGCCTCAACATCGGCGACGAATATCTGGGCCGCAATCCCTTTTTCGGCGCCTGGCGCGACACCTTCATGCGCCTCGAAGGACCGGCGGTTTGGGGCCTGCAACGCGTCTTCACCGAGGATTGGGACTTTTCAACCGACGAGGAGTTGTCGACCGACGCGTATTTTCCGGAGCTACCAGCAATCGGCGACGCCAACGTGCAAGTGGCATGGTCCGGCCCTGATCAGGACATCAAAACGATTCGCGAAGTCTACCTGGCCGCCATCGTCCGAGCACGCTCACGCGTCTGGCTGGCGACGCCGTACTTCGTGCCGGATGCCGCGCTCTTCGATGCGTTGTGCCTGGCCGCACGAATGGGCCGCGACGTGCGCGTCCTGTGTCCGTTTCGCCCCGATAAATGGCTGCCGCACCTCGCCGGCCGGTATATCTGGTTCGAACTCTTGCGGGCCGGCGGCAAGATCTACCAGTACACGAACGGCTTCATGCACGCCAAGGTGCTGCTGATCGACGACGTCTGGTCGTCGGTCGGTTCAACCAATTTCGATAACCGCAGCTTGCATCTGAATTTTGAAGTGACCTGTCTCATCGACTCGGCGACCGTGCAGAAAAATCTCGAGTCGGCGTTCTTACACGACTTTGCCGCATCGATCCGACTCGACGCGAACGCGTACTTCCACCGGCCGTTCGTGGCCAAGATGGCGGAGAACGCCTGTCGCTTGTTGTCGCCGGTGTTGTGAGCTCGTGGATCAGTCGTTCCTGGCCGGCGCGGATTCTCTCCC
>DATANR010000121.1:0-4668 GCA_036266155.1 Gemmataceae bacterium
CTCGATTCGATGTGCAAAGCGAACATCGGAGTTTTCCAGCGGTTCCGCGCCGGCGCTTCTGACGGAAATACAATCGGCTTTGGTATTCCACCTTGATGAGCACCCCGCCATGAGTCCCGCCAATATCTGGGCCCGGTATCAGCGCTATTTGTGCCCGGTCCCGTCGCTTGGGCTGACTCTCGACGTCAGCCGGATGGGGTTCGACGACGGCTATTTTGCTCGCATGCAGCCGGCCCTGACGTCGGCCTTCACCGCGATGGAAGAATTGGAGAAAGGCGTCATCGCCAATCCGGACGAGAAGCGCATGGTCGGGCACTACTGGCTGCGCAATCCCGACCTGTCACCGACGCCCGAAATTGCGGCCGAGATTCGCAAAACCATTGTGGACATCAAGGCGTTCGCGGCGGCCGTCCACGCGGGCCAAACGCGGCCGCCCAAAGCCGCACGTTACACGGGCGTATTGTGCATCGGCATCGGCGGATCGGCACTTGGCCCGATGTTCGTGGCCGACGCGCTCGGCGATCCGGCGGCCGACCGCATGCGCATCGATTTCATCGACAACACGGACCCGGACGGGATTGCCCGAGCCTTGTGGCGGCTCGACGGCAAACTCCCGGAGACCTTGTGCGTCGTCGCATCCAAGAGTGGCGGCACACCCGAGACGCGGAACGGCATGCTCCTCGTGGCCGAGGCGTTTCAGTCGGCGGGCCTCGATTTTGCCAAACAAGCCGTCGCAATCACCATGGCTGGTTCAAAGATGGACCAGATCGCCATCAAGGAGAAATGGCTGGCCCGGTTCCCCATGTACGACTGGGTCGGCGGTCGAACGAGCGAGTTGTCGGCTGTCGGTCTGTTGCCGGCCGCGTTGCAAGGAATCGACATCGACGGCCTGCTCGCCGGCGCGGCCGATTGTGACGCGGCGACTCGTCAGCGCGACCTGACGAAGAACCCCGCCGCGCTCATGGCCCTGATGTGGCATCACGCGACCGGCGGCAAGGGCCAGAAGGACATGGTCGTCCTGCCGTACAAGGATCGGCTGCTCTTGTTCAGCCGCTATCTTCAGCAACTGGTGATGGAGTCGCTCGGCAAGCAACTGGATCTGCAAGGCAAGCGCGTCGAGCAAGGCCTGACGGTGTACGGCAACAAGGGCTCGACGGATCAACATGCCTATGTCCAGCAGCTTCGCGATGGCGTGGCGAACTTCTTCGCGGTCTTCATTCGCGTGCTGCAGGATGGCGGATCGGCGCGCGAAGTCGAACCCGGCGCGACGGCCGGTGATTTCCTGGATGGATTCTTGCTAGGCACTCGAACTGCGCTGTTCGAGAACGGCCGCGAGTCGATGACGATTACGGTTCCGCGGGTCGATGCCCGGACGGTCGGGGCCTTGATTGCGCTGTTCGAGCGCGCCGTGGGGTTGTATGCGAGCCTGGTCGGGATCAATGCCTACCACCAGCCGGGAGTTGAAGCGGGGAAAAAGGCGGCGGCGTCGATTCTCACGCTCCAGGGAAAAGTGCTCGCGGCGCTGGGCGCTACGCCGCAAGCGGCGGAGCAAATTGCGGCTTCGGCCGAAGAAGTGGAGACGGTTTATCTGATCCTGGAACACCTGGCGGCGAATGGTCGAGCCCGGCTCGTGGACGCCGAGCGCGGCACCTTTGCGGCGCGATGACTTCGAGTCGAACGGGAGTATCCTTTCATCAACCGATTCTGATTGCAGCGATTCGGAAAACCCATCACGCGAGTCACCCATGCCTTTCCGATTCTCGATCGCCAGTGTGTTGCTAGTCCTGCCGCTCGGCCTCGCTCGTGCGGACGATCTGGACGATTTGTTGAAGCGTGTTCCCGGCGACATGAACACGGTGGCGGTCATCAATGTCCGCACCATCAACCAGACGCCGCGGGCGGTCAAGGAGAAGTGGCGCGACAACGGCGAGACCGAATACCTGGCTGGGGCCATTGCCGTGCCGCCGTGGGTCCCGGTCGTGGTGATCGGGGCCGACTTGCACCCCGGACCGGGGGGCGAGCGATCGGTCGCGCTGATCCCGGTCGACTACTCGGTCAATTCCGAAGCGATCGCCAAGCGCGAGAACGGCGTGGTCCAGACGATCGACGACTTGACGCTGGTGCTGAGCCCGCGACGCGGTTACTTCGGGTTTCCGGCCGGCGGGATCGTGGCCGTGTCGGGGACCATGCCGCGGCAAGATTTTGCCCGCTGGGTCCGCGGCGCGAAGAAGCCGGAAAAACCAGCTATTTCTGAATATCTGCAGGCCGCGGTGGCTGCGAACAAAGACGCTCACGTCCTGATCGCCACTGACTTGCACGATCTCTTCGACCCCACGTCGGTCCGGGCCGCGCTGCAGGCTTCCGGCGCCGTGTCCGGCGAAGCGGAGGTCAATTCACTGACGACCGTGATGTCCGGCGCGCGTGGCATCGTGTTCACCGCGAAGATCGGCGACCGCACGGCATGCACGGTGCGGATCGAGTTCGCAGTCCCGATGGCGGACTTCTTGCCGGCCTTTCGGCGGCTATGGCCGAAGGCACTGGAGAAGGCCGAGTTCGAAATCGAAGAATTCAAGACGGCCGAAGCCAAGGCCGACGGCAAGGCGATTGTCCTGAACGCGGACCTCACGGATACGTCTCTGCGGCGGATCCTGTCGCTGGTGGCAGCGCCGGGTCACGCGGTTGCCGACAAGGACAATACCCCGATACGCACGCCCAAGGAGTCGGCCCAACTCTCCGCGTCGCTCCGCTATTACAAAGCCGTCAATTCAGCGATCGACGATCTTCGAGCGCAGGGCGGGGCCAAGGGCAAGGACTACGTCAAATCGGCCACGTTCTTTGACACGTACGCGGGACGAATCGAGAAACTGGACTTGGACGGGGTCGACCCGACTCTCGTCCAGTACGGCGCCAGCGTGGCGGGCAAATTGCGGGCGATGGCCGGCTCGCTCCGCGGCGTGAAAGTGCAGCTCGACGCCTACGAAGACTACAAGTCCACGACGTGGGCCAGTTCGGGCGGCCTTCCCCGGTGGGGCGGGGGCGGCGTTGCCATGAGCACCAACGTTCAAGAGATGGACACAAAGCGAGGTGAACTCGTGGCCAAGCTCGAGCCGGAACGAGCCAAGATCTGGGGCGTTCTCGAATCCGATCGGTCGGCCGTCCGCCGCGAGATGCTCGAAAAGTACAAGTTCGATTTCGATCAGTACAAGCGCTAGAATGCGGCCGCGCTTGTCACTATTGGCGGCCAAGGCAGCAACTGGCAAAAAGGAAGTTCGCACCATGAATACGCCAAAACTTCCTGTCGTATTGTTGGCCCTCGTGCTCGCATTCTCATCGGCGCCCGCTCGTTGCGCCGGTCAGGGACCAGGCGCCAAGTCCGGCGACCTCCATCTCGATTCCTTCAAATCCAAGGACGTAAAGATCGTCTACGCGACACGTGGCACGGGCCAGCCCGTGGTCCTCATCCACGGCTGGCTGTCGAGCGCCGGCATCAACTGGGAATTGCCCGGCATCAGTGCCGCGTTGGCCAAGGATTTTCGCGTCATCGAAATGGACGTGCGCGGCCACGGTCTATCGGACAAGCCGAAGAAAGAAGAGGCTTACGGCCCGGAACTCGTGGAAGATGTGGTGCGGCTGCTGGATCATCTCAAGATCGAGAAAGCGCACATCGTGGGTTATTCGATGGGCGGCATCATTGCCGGCAACTTCACTGTCAAGCATCCCGGCCGCGTGCTCTCGCTGACGCTCGGCGGCATGGGCTGGCTCGAAAAGGACGGACTCGGCCAGTGGTTCTTCGACCAGATCGGCAAGAGCGATCCGAATGCCGATGCCCTCGCGGTTTGTGGTCGCAGCCTGGCGAAACTCGCATTGAGCAAGGACGAGATCAAGTCGATCAAGGTCCCGGCAGCCGTGCTGATCGGCGACAAGGATCCGGTCAAGGACCTTTACGTCAAGCCGCTGCAAGCGGTGCACAAGGACTGGCCCGTGGTGGAAATCAAAGACGCGGATCACCTGAGCTGCATCATCAAGCCGCAATTCAAGGAGGATCTGCAGGCGTGGTTGATCAAACAGAGTAAACGAAAGCCCGATTGATGATCGCTCGCGGAGCAGGCCAATGGAGCGCTTTCCGGAAAGTGAATTGGACCCGGGCGAAGACGCAACCTACTGGAGCACCCGCGACGGCGAGCCGTACACCGGCATCGTGTTTACGATGTTCGAGGGCAAACTCTCCGGCGAGTGGGAGTGCCGCGAAGGATACATGTGGGGGCCGGAGCGGCACTTTGACGAGGACGGCATCGTGTGCCGGGCGTGGTATCACCTCGCCGGCTGCATTCACGGCTTTCGCCGCGAGTGGAGCTTTGGGGGGAAGTATACGCTTTACGAGTACAGGTTCGGGGCCCTATTGCGCTCGCGCTGGTGGCGGCCCGACGGGCCGGTCGTGGATGAGGACCGCACGGTCGGGTCAGAGGCGGCCAACACCGTGCGCTACCTGGCCGACGGCGAGCGCTTTATCACAGCCATGGGTGGCGACTTCAGTGAGGTGCCGGAGCCGTACCTAACGCTATTGCCAGGCGAATGGGACGACCCGCCCGCCCCCGACGACGCCGAGCGGTGGATGGCGCGGTTTGGGTGACTTTCGCGATTTGCGTTGCGAGGGCGAGCGGAGCCGCG
>DATANR010000122.1:0-20829 GCA_036266155.1 Gemmataceae bacterium
GACGAAGCCGAGGGTCGTCCAACGAGATCGTCATTGATGGGACCTCCAACACGACTTCCGAGACGAGCCAACGATTGCGGGCCGGCCAACCGCGTGCGAAATACGTGCGCTCGCGGGTGTCGGTGGCTTCGTATTCCCAGGTCGGGACAAACCACAACACGAGCGTGCTGAGCGCGGCCAGTCGCAAGGCCCAGACCGCGACCGCGAAACCGATTCGTCTTTGCATTCGGGAACCAATGTGGAACTAGCCCAACTTCTTCAGCAACGCCTCCGCTTCGACGTACGCGGCCTTATACGTGTAATGCGGTGGCCCGTCGCAGGTCGCGAGCGTTATTGCTTGTTGCGCGTGCACAAGGGCGGTGGCCTTGTCCTTGCGGCCGCGAGCGAGTTTGGCGAGTTCTAGGTGCGCGTCCGCGCCTTGCAAGACGTAGCCGCTACGCTCGGTGATGAGCAACGCCTCCTCGGCCAGTCGCTGGGCCTCGTCTACTTCGCCGGTGGAGGCGCGGAGCCGCGCCAAGTCAATGAGGATGTCGGCTTCGAACTCCACTAGATTGATCCGGCGACAGCGCTCCAACGCTTCGTGCAAGTGGTGGTCGGCTTTCTTGGTTTGGTCAGCGACGCGGTGCGCTGCGCCCAGTAACCAATGGGCACGGACGTAATCGCTCGCGAGGGGATAGAAGGCGTGGGCAAACTGGTCTGCCAGTTCGAGCGCGCGACTAAAAGAGGCAATTGCAGGATGCCGATAGCCAGGTCTCACGCGATAACGGAGAAGTTCACTCAAGCCTCGATAGGCCCAGACGACGCCATGCGGTTGAGTCTCGTTTTCTTTCTCAAACACCGCCAAAGAGTTCTGGAATTCAAAATCCGATTCAGCATCTGCACCAAGGTAAGCTAGTAGTCGGCCCAATTCGCGGTGCGCATCGGCCTCACAAAGTTCGTCCCTGATCTCTCGGCCCAACTGGATCGCGCGACGCAAGTTCTCCTCAGCCGCACGCAAATTACCAATGGGAACTTGGGCGGAGGAGGCCAAATTTGTCAGACCTAAGGCGAGTGTGCTCTCGCCTTGAGGTAACTTTTGGTCCAAATCAATGGACAATTGAAACAGCGACACCGCACGTCTCGGCTGGCCGTTGCGGCTGTAGGCATTCGCCAACATGGCCAATGTCCAAGCTTGGGCGCTTATGTCTTTGAGGCGCGGCGCGTGGTCTTCGCCTTCCGGAAATAGGGCACGTAACAAGTCAATACACAATTGGCTTGTGCCGAGTTGGAGATAAAGCGGTTCGTAGAGACGCTCGCGAAAGAGGGCAAACGCCTCGTCGAATTGCCCGGTACAGCAGGTATGGTGAAAAAGCTCGATTACCGGAGCGAGGTCTTCTTGCCGCGTCACCTTATCCGTCATCGGCATGGTGGCGAAGTATGCCCGCATCCTGGAATGGGCCGAAGCGCGCGTATGCGCTGCCAATCGATCGTAGACATAGCGGCGCACGATCGGATGCAAGTCGAACTGCTGTTCCTTCTTGTGGAATTGGAGGAGTCCGCACGAAATGAGTTCACGCAAGTCGGCGTCGAAACGGACTTTGTCTTCATTCAGTTTTTTGAGGATCTTGTACTCGACGCGACCGCGAGAACAGGCGATGAGGCCAAGCAGCGACCGCTGCGATGGTATGAGGTTGACGCAAACGGCCTCCAGGACATGATGTTGTCGCTCGATAAGGCGGGGATTCACGTCGAATCGATTCGCCGCCGCGATATCGCCGGGTTGCTGAAAATCGGCCACAATATCGCCTGCCAGAAGTCGCAAGCTGAGTGGATGGTAGCCGTATTGCACACACGCGGTTTCTATCTCTGTTGGCGTACCCCGGATGCCCTGGGCATGGAAAAATGCCACGGCATCAGCGGCCGGTAGTTGCTGGACCTCCATTTCACGGGTGCCGGCCAACAGGCCGCCGCCTTTTGCCTCGACGACATGTGGGCGAAGCTGGGTGGTAATTAGTATTTTTGCGCGAATCTGTGACTGCGGAGCAATGTGAGAGAGGAACAACTTCGCCAGTGGCGAAATGCAATCGAACCCGTTACGATCGTCTCTAGCTTCGTCACTCTCGTGGGCAGCGTTCAAATCGCCGAAGGCGCGCAGCACCCGTTCGAACCCATCAAGCACTAATAATGTGCCGGGCTTGCGAAGTGACTGCAAAAGCTTCTTGACTCCCTCCTTGTCCGCCGAGGCGAATTGTCCACCGTTGAGATAACCTAGCGTCTTAACCATGAAATTGTCGAAACCCGCGTCGTTCTCATAGAAGCTCCACCAGACGACGCGTGGCCAGGCGTCCGGCCGCACGTCGTGGGTGAGCCAGTGCCGAACGAGCGCACTCTTACCGAAGCCACCCAGCGCCCGAACAATTAACAGGGGATGGGTGAGGTCCTTGTATAGCCACTCATTTAGCAGTTCCCGTTCATTCGATCGTCCGGTGAAGTTTGCGGGCATCGGATAGGGATGGGCAAGAAACCACTCCTCGCGCTGTGGTTCTGAAGGCGCTTCCTGCTCCGGCGGCTTGCCGAGTGAGGTAAGGAGCTGCCGCCAAGCGAGGTCATGGTCTGCGCCATCCTTGAAGTCAATGTGAGTGAGAGCGGCGAGGCGGAGCGGTTTTTGGCAGTCGGCTTTAAGGAGCGGGATGGTTCTCCGGTCCCGGTTGGCCGGATCCAGTGTCTGAAGCATGATGTTCTCAATCGCGCCCCATCCGCTTGCAACGTAGTTGGGGGTGAGAATGAGGAGCGTCTTGCGGCACTCGACCACGGCGCGCATGCACTCTTCAATGCTCGGCGCGCCGCGCTCGAAATCTCGGTAGTCGATAAAAGCCTTTAGCTCGGCCTTTTCGATGCGTTTGAGAAGCTCGCCGCGCACCCACTCCTCGTCTTCGCTGGAGTAGGATATAAAGACGTCGAACTTGAAGTTGGACTCGGGGGGCATAGTCGGGCGATCTCCGTTACCTTTGAGAATGAGGTCAAAGTGATAGTTCACTCTTATGCACAGCGGCAATGAACCGCAACTCACTTCGGCAATTTGCAGTGCACTACACGTTTCAAGTAGCTCGCCCTCGCTTCGGCCCCGCCTTAGCGCCTCCTAGCACCCCCATCGCCAGCGCCTGTTCCATTTCGCTCACCTTGAAGCCGCAGGGGCCGCTTTTGTAGGCGAAGTGGGCCAATTGAAGCCAAGTTGAATCTAGCCGTCGAAGTTCTCGCCGTGGAGTGGGTTGCCTTCCAGAGTTGTCAAACTGGCGACAAACACGATTGGTATTCGGTCGTGAATCGAATAATAGCACTGAAAGTTGCGGTGTTGGCCTCGATATTCAACGGTTTGAGCGTGCTGAAAGTTTCGCAACGGGTCGCCCCAGCCGCGCGGGGATTGCGTAAGGAGATGAATGATCTCGGCAATGGCCAACTCGATTTCCGGCAGAATGCCCAGGTCCGCGGCCCGATTCAGCATGCGGTGAATCCGTTCCCTCAAGATCGCACTCGTCCCAAGCTCATAGGGTGGTGCGGGGTCGGGAATCACGAGGGCTTCCTTGGAAAAATGCCCAGGTCCGCGAAGAACTTCAAACCGGAACCCGGCACGTGGTTCTTCATCATCTCGATATAGTCGGCTTCGGTTGGCCGGTCTTCCGGGCGGTCCGGGCCGCATACGATGTCGCGGAGTTGTTTGCGCTCGGCCGTGACCATCTCCAAGGTTTCCCGCAGCCGAGTATTCTCCGCCTCCAATTCGGCGACCCGGTTTTGATAAAACTCTTCGTTCTTCTGGCTCATGGATAGTTCTCCGTTGCATGACACGATTTTACCTGGCATCGTGCTGGCGGAGAAGCGGAATACGGTCGAATTTGAAGCTTCCGGGTCGGTGTCCCGTATGCCCTGTTTCAGACGGCGGCCGGCACATCCTGACGAACAACAGCCACGACACACAGTACCATCACTTTCGCCCCGCCTTCACCCCCTCCAGCAAGTGCATTGTCAGCGCCTGTTCCACTTCGCTGACGTTGAAACCGAAGGGGCCGCGGCCGCTTTTGTCGGCGACTTTGCCAGTGCGATCAATTCGTTCAGTCTCGGAACTATGTTCCGCGAGTTGAGTCCGCTGCACTCCCAGTGCGCGAGGTATTTCACGCGTTCCCAGCGCTAGAATTTTCACGCGCGCGTTTTTGATGCAAGTGCCATTCAGATCGAAAGATGCGCTGAAAAACTCATTGAGAGATTGCCAAGGTGTGGGTGTGGGGTTGGCAATCTCTGAAATCTGGCAGGGTTGCAACACAATGAAACGTATTTCGAGGGGCCGGTCGTCGCCCTTGAAGCCGACGGGGCTTCGGCCGCTCTTGTCGGCGACTTTGCCGGCGTGATCGATCACGTAGGGGCGGTCGGGCATGCCGCGGCGCGATCGCGATGAGGGCTAATCTTGACTTTAGCGACGACGTGTCTCTTCACCGCGCGGACCGTCAACAATCTTCTCTTGCTCCGCGAGTTTGCGACGCGGCAGGTTCCAGCCGTTCGACCCGATGGATCCTTGTAAACGAATCTCGTTTGATTGCGGCAGGACCTTCGCTCGCAGCGTTGACGTCGCGGCATCGGCATACAGCCCGTGCAAGCGGTCGTGCGTAAGCGGATCGACGCCGGAGCATCCGCATTCGTCAATCGTCACGCCGTCCTTGTACCAGATCACGGTGACGATGTAGTCGCCGGCCGGGGCCCCGTCGTCGGCTGTGCGCGTCGTCAAGTGAAACGATCCATCGGGCCCGACGATCCCGACGGGACAAAAGGCGTTCACTGATGGGTCGATCGGGTGGAAGGCGACGCGCGCGCTGACGGCGGGACGATCGTCGATTACGAGACTGCCCTGGACAGGATAAACACTGGCGGCCGATCCATCGTCATGACAGCCGGCGAGCAAGCCGCACGTCATGACGATGATCGGCAATCGCAAGCAATGCTGACGCATGAAGACCTAATTCAATGCGAACGGCTCTAAGGCATTTTCGCCGCGATTGATGGTGACTTTCCATTTACTCGTGGCCGGGTCGGCGTACTTTCCCTTCCAGGCGTCCACCTCGATGTCCCGCCCGAGCTTGTCCGCTCCGCCCTTGAGCAGTTCAAACGTCACCACGTAGTCGCCCGGCGGCGCTCCGTCGTTGGCGGCCGCGGTGCTCAAAGTGAACCGGCCGTCCTCGTTTGTTTCCCCGCTCGGCGTAAACTTGACGGACCCCATGTCGAACTGCGGATGGAACGTCACTTTGATGCCGGCGAGCGGCCTGCCTTTGACCAGCACAGTGCCGGACACCGAGGAGGTACTGGGGGCTTTGATGCTCTTGTCGGAGCAGCCGACCGCCGCCGTGCATACCAGCGCAACGAGGATGAGTCGGCTAGTAATCACCGATCACCTCGCCGCCGTTGCGGCTCCCGAGCGCCATGTAAGTCGTCATGCTGATGGACTGCTTGAGGAATCTCACCGAGCCGTCGCAGAACAGGAAGTTGCATCCCTGCGGGTGCGTGCTGCGGAACGAATAGGCCGGACTCTTAAAGAGGATGTCGTGCAGGCCGGCCGGGTCGGTGATGGTGCGGGCGTAGTAGGGGCCGGAGAGCGTGTTCATCGGCACGGTCGTGCGGCCCTCGCTGTAGTAGTCGCCGCCGCTGCTCGCCCAAGCGATGGGGCCGCCCGACGGAACCGCCGTGGCGCCGACCGATACGCTGTTGATCGTGGTGCTGGTATACCCTTGAAGGATGTTGTGCATGTCGCCGGCGGCGATCGTGCTGGACAGCCCGTCGGTGATGTTTGCGAAATTGATTGTGTACGTGTTGTCGGACAACCACCAGGTCGGATCAGCCGTGTGCTTGGCCGCCAGCGCCTGGCCGTTGGCATAATCCAAGCCGGCGTCCATCTTCGAGATGAACACCCCATCGGAGGGCGTGAACCCGTACGCCTGCCCCGTCTTGCAGATGTCGCCTGACTGAGGTGGAGAACGGACGTCGCTGTTGCCGCGATTCCACCCATAGCTCGCGTAGTCGGCGAACACTGGGTTGAGTGGCTTTGGCATTGATGGGCAGGTGAAGACCTTCAAGGGTCCGATTTGCGTAGTCAGTTGGAGGTTCGACAAGCCGTTCGGATTGACGACAGCGGAATTTCCGGCGAGGTTGATGTTGAACTTGTTGTACACGTTGTCCTGCTCGACGTACGGCAGCAACTCGAACGCCACCGGGTAATGGCGAAAGCGGTAGAAGATATTCTGCATGCCCGGGTTGGTGTCCTCACAGCCGCCGCCGCAATAACTCATGTTCGGCAGCACACCGCGCGCGTCGTGGTAATTGTGGATGGCCAAGCCGATCTGCTTGAGGTTGTTGCTGCAGCTCATGCGATTGGCGGCTTCACGAATCTTCTGCACGGCGGGCAGCAGAAGTCCAATTAAGATCGCGATGATCGCGATCACCACTAAGAGTTCGACGAGCGTAAAGCCGCGACGGCGAGGAAGAGACACTTTGTATTCTCCTTGACACGGGTGCAGAATCCACCTGAAAGCAATCGTCATGCCGGGTCCATTTGGCCCTCAACCTACGTATTCCGGCCATTGAACTGCGCTGCGGGCGTCAGGTCGTAGCCATCGATGGTCAACAATTGTTCTCGGTTGGTACGGTGCAGGTGTGTAGCCTCACTTCGCCGCCGTCTTCACATAATGCAGCGCCAGCAGTGCGTAGGCCGTGCACAGGTCCGGATTGGTTTCCATCCACGCAGCCGTGTCGTTCTCCCAGCTTCCATCCTTGCGTTGCCGCGTGAGCAGCGATTGGGTGACGTCTTTGCGCCAATCGTGCTTTACGCCGTCGGCGGTCGTGAACATGTCGGTGCCGTTGACGGTCAAGCACTTCGACATGACGAGCAGATAGTAGTAGAGTCCGCGGCCGCCGGAGCCTGGGGCCATGCCAGGATTGATGTCAACCGTGTAGTGCTTTGCCAGCCAGTCGATTGCCCCCTTTACGCGCACGTCGTCCTTACCGATCCCGCTGATCAGCAGGCACTTCAAACCGGCAAAGGTCATGCTGCCGTAGCCCGGCTTGGTGCCGTCGTCCTCGGTTGCGCCGCGCGTTTCGCCGGCCGCGGTGTAGATGAAACTGCCGTCGTTGATCTTGCCGGCCCACGGCTGATCCTGGAACTCGCTCTTCAGGTTTTGGCATCGGCTGATGAAGATCAACGCTTTGGCAAACGCGGGATCGGAGGTCGGCACCTTGGCGGCGACCAAGGCATCCAGATAAAAGTGCGTGTTCGACAGGTCCGGCCGTGTGCCGCCGCCATAGCCGGCGCCGCCGTAGATCACGTCGGACGGCTTCTTGCCTTCCGATTCATCCCACTGGATTTTCCGCAACAATGCGGATGCGTTATCGATGATGGTGCCGTACTTCTTGCGCTCCGGGTCCGCCGCGCTCAAGGCCATCAAATTCGCACACGTCGGATAGTTGAACTGACCGATCTTGGCTTGCGCGCCGGCGATGTGCCCTTCCTTGGCGTCGACGAGCCCTTCGATAAACTTGAGCGCCTTAGCGACCGCTGGATCGTCCGCGGTGAGGCCGCCGCCCTGAATGAGTGCTGTGACGACAAGGCCCGTCATGCCGCTCGCCGCAGCACCACCCCACGAACCGTCGGCCGCTTGTGTCGTCTTCAAGTAGGCCACCGCCGACTCGGCCGCCTGGGCGGGAGTTTTGGGGTCCGCCTTCTTCTTGGGCTCGGCCTTTTTCGGTTCTTGGGCTGTCGCAATCCCGGCCAGCAAGATCAATGTCAATACGCTTCGCATCGATGGTCCTCAGGGTGAACAGTTATTTCGGCAGGCGAACAATCATCGGGTCCGATTCCGTGATGACGATCAGGTGCCGGCCATCGGGGGCGAATGCGACGGCATGCAGGTGGCGCTCGTAGCGAAACTCATGGATGACCTCGCCCTTCGTGTTCCAGACGACGACGCGGTCTTCGATTCCCGAATGCGCGGCCATGCCGACAATGCGATCGCCGTCGGCGTTGAAGGAGACCCCCGTTGCCGCTCGACCGCCGGTATCCAAGTCTGCTTTCTTGGTCAGCTTGGTTCCTTTGCGTTCAAAGATCGCCGGCACACCCTTGGCCCCGCCGACGGCTACCAACGTGCCGTCCGGGGAAACCGCGACGCTGACCACGCGGTCGGCGAGCTTCAATTGGCCTGCGGTCTTGGCAGCGTCGGTCGAAACGTCCCACAGGCGAATCGTCTTGTCTTGATTGCCGGCGGTCGTAAGCACTTTGCCATCGGCGTCCAGCGACAGGCTGCGAACCTCGATTTCATGTCCTTCGAGCAGGGCGAGTCGCGCGGGCTTCGGCTTGGCAATGTCCCACACTGCGGCCGACTTATCGCGCGCCGCAGAGTAGAGCCGCGTACCATCGGGTGAAAAGCTGACAGCCCAGATCGGTGCGTCCTTGTGGGCAAGGAACACGACCTTGGCCGACAGTGCGCCGCCCTCTGCTTTGAGCAAACGCACGCTGCCGCCCGCGTCGCCGACGGCAAGCGTCTTGCCATCTGCGGCAAATGCCAAGCTCACGACTGGCTGTGGCAGTTTCAGGGTCGACGTGACTCGCATCTTTTCAAGGTCCCATAGGCGCACGATCTGGTCGGGACCGCCGAGCGCGAGCGCCTTGCCATCGGCGCGGACCGCGAGGCAATCGATACGGTCGCCACGTTGGAGCGCAAGTACCGCGACTACTTCGGACGGTGTGCCCTTGGGCGGCCGCAGCAACGCTGGCAACTTGGCGGGCACGATTGCGTCGAGTGCCGAAGGCTCGGCGAAAACATTTGAAGTGATGAAGATCACAAACGCAATGACAACGAGGCGATGCTGGAGCATTCGACGTCCTGGATGCTCGTGTTGGGTGGAATTCGAATTCGACAGCGATGAGCCGATTGCAACAGACGTGCCGTAGGGCCTACGCGGCAATCTCTGACAATCTGCTGGTGGAGCAAAGCCGCAAGTGGTCAGGTTCTAGCCACAGGTGGATGCCGAAATGTCACCGTACTCGACGGATAATTCAAGTTGGCGGCCGTCGTGGCATCCCGTGAACTCCCACCAAAGGGGGATCCAACTGGGGCCTATTTAACCGGAAGCACATAGACATCCGACCCGCCGTCGCGCGTCGAAACAAAGGCGAGCTTCTTACCGTCTGACGACCAGCAGGGCGAAGTTTCCTGGGCCGGGTGCTTCGTGAGGTTCTGCAAACCCGTCCCGTCCACATTCACCAGATAGATGTCGTTGTTTCCATCGCGGAAGCTGACGAAAGTGATCCGTTTGCCGTCCGGCGACCAGGCGGGCCAGGAGTCGGTGCCGGGACCGTCGGTCAGGGGCTTCACGTCGCCGCCTTCGGCGTTCATTGTGAAGAGCTTCTGCTTACCGGTGCGGCCGCTGCTAAAGGCGATGCGCTTGCCGTCCGGCGACCAGGCGGGGTGCAAGTCGAATGCCACTTCGCTCGTGAGCCGTTTGACTTCCGAGCCGTCGGCCTTGCACGAGTAAAGTTCCGGGTTGCCGTCGCGGGTGCTGACCCAGAGGATTTTGCTGCCATCGGGCGACCAGCGCGGCGACTCTTCAAATGCCTTGTGGGGAATGACGTTCTTCTGATCGCTCCCGTCGCTGTTGATCGTGTCAATTTGCAATTTGCCGTCGGTGCCTTGCAGGATGTCGAGGACGAAGATCACTTTCTTACCGTCCGGCGACCAGTGGCCGTCAAAGTGCGGTGTGTCCTTGTTCACAAGGCGTTTCAGATCGGAGCCGTCGGCGGCCATGGTCCAAAGCGCCATCTTGCCCTGATGAATGCGCGTGAACAGGAAGCGCGATCCGTCTGGCGACCATTGCAGATGCTCTTTGAATGAGCCGTCCTTGGTGACGCGAACCGGCTCGTCACCCGATGCGGCCGCGACGATGAGGAGTCCGATGGAGAGGCAGAGTCGCATCGCGAACTCCGGGGAACTTGGGACGGTCCCATCATATAACATTCGCATTCTGGCTCGGAGCCTTCGTTCATGTCGATTCGTACGCGCTTCGCCCCGAGCCCGACCGGCTACCTGCACATCGGCGGGGTCCGGACGGCGCTCTTCAACTGGCTGTTCGCTCGACGACTTGGCGGTCAGTTCATCCTGCGCATTGACGACACGGACACGGAACGCAATCGCTCCGAGGCCCTGCAGCCGATCCTTGATGGGTTCCGCTGGCTAGGCATTCAATGGGACGAAGGTCCGGAGGTCGGCGGTCCGTATGGTCCGTACTTTCAGAGCCAGCGGCTTGAGTCGTACAAGGCCGCGGCGATGAAGCTGCTCGAGGGCGGCCACGCCTATCCGGATTACATGACAAAGGAGGAGCAGGACGCCGAGCGCAAGGCGGCAGAGGCGGCCAAAAAGCCGTACATCCACCGGGGGCCACATCGCGAATCGTCAACGGCCGAGTGCGTGCGTCTGTATCGCGAGAAGCCGACGACGTTGCGGTTCAAGGTGCCGACGAGACGCGATTCCATCGTCGAGGACTTGATCTGCGGGCAGTGCGTGCAGAAGACCGACCTCATCGGCGACCCGGTCATTTTGAGGGCGAACGGTTCGCCGCTCTACAACTTCGCATCGGTTATTGATGACATCGCCTTCGAGATCACGCACGTGGTCCGGGCTCGCGAGCATCTGGCCAACACATATACGCAGGTGTTGTTCTGGGAGGCGCTCGGCGCGCCGATGCCGAAGTTCGGGCACATTCCCGTTGTGAATGAGCCAGCACCGAAGCCGGGGGCCAAGTATGCACCGGGTGTGAAGCCGCCGAACAAGAACAAGAAGCTCAGCAAACGCGACATGGCCAAGTTCGTGACGCCGGAGATCAAGGCGCAACTGAACGCCATCGGCTGGACCGACGAGCAAATCGCGGCACGCGATGACCTCAATCCGGCGACCGTCGCGTTCTACCGCGAGCTGGGCTATTTGCCGGAGGGGTTGATCAACTATCTCGGCCGGCTCGGGTGGTCGCTCGACGACAAGACGGAGTTCATGACCGTCAAGGACATGATCGCGAACTTCTCGCTGGAGCGCGTGACCGACTCTGCCGCGAGCTTCGATCCCGAGAAGCTCTACTGGCTGGCCGGCGAGCACATGAAGCAACTCCCGATCGAGCAGAAGATCGTCGGCTGCGTCCCATTCCTGGTGAAGGCCAAATTGGTGACGGATCCCCTGGATGCCGCAACGAGCACCCGGCTGCATCGTGTTGTCGAGGCGATGGGCGATCGGCTCAAATTGTTCAGCGACATTCTGCTGTACGCGCCGCCGTTCCTGAAGGCCGACCCGGATTACCATCCGGAAGCAGTTGAGAACGTGTTGAAGAAGCCGGGCAACGCGGAGTTGCTACGCGAAGTCGCTAAGGTTCTGAGCGCATGCGAGCCATTCGACACCGCAACGACTGAGAAGGCGGTAATCGACTTCGCCAACGCCCGCGGCATCAAGCCGGGGCCATTGAACCAGCCGATGCGCGTCGCGGTGACGGGCGTCTCGCGTGGTCCGGGCGTGTTCGAGACGCTGGCGATCTTCGGCAAGGATGAAGTGCTAAGGCGGATTGAGCTGGCGCTGGTGCAGATTTGAACATATTATGTAAACACCATACTCGCAAGATGTTGCGCGATGGCCACGATTCGTTGCAACTCGTTGCAGAAAAACCGGTGAAACGAGTTTGGGGATATATGTAACGAAAGCAATCAATTCGCCGGGACATGCTCGGCGGTCGAATTAGGGGTGAGTATCGCATGAAAGATTTCGACGTCTGCGGCCTCGGCAACGCCATCGTGGACATCTTTGTCGAGGTGAACGACGCGGAGTTCACGGCCCTCGGCTTCGAGCGCGGGACCATGCGCCTCGTCGAAATCGGCGAACAGCGCACGCTGCTTGATCGTCTCCACGCTCGCGATCCGCGGCTCGTCAGCGGCGGTTCCGTGGCGAACTCGGTGATCGCGCTGTCGCAACTTGGCGGCAAGGGGGCGTTCGTCGGCTGTGTCGGCGATGATCGCTATGGGCTCCACTATCAGGAAGAGTTCACGCAACTCGGCATCGACATCGGCAACCCGGCGATCTACGGCGAAACGACGGGCACGTGTGCGTGCCTCGTCACGCCGGACGCCGAGCGGACGATGCGGACGTGCCTCGCCGTATCGAGCCATCTGTCGGGCAGGCACGTAGATGCGGATCGCATCAAGGCATCGGAATGGCTGTTTGTTGAGGGTTATGTGTTTGCCAATCCAGACACGGGGCAGGGCGCCATCCGCGAGGCGATGCGGGTCGCCAAGGCGAACGGGGTGAAGATCGCGCTCACGTGTTCCGATGCGTTCGTCGTCGACGTCTTCGGCGACGCATTCTTCGAGGCCCTGGGGCAGGCCGACTTGCTCTTTTGCAATGCTGTCGAGGCAATGGCGGTGACGAAGACCAAGTCGGCGACCGACGCGTTCGCGAAGCTCAAGGGAATGGTGCCCGCGACGGTGGTAACCGACGGGTCGACCGGCGCGTTCGTGCGGCACGGCGGTTCCGAGGCACATGTACCAGCGTTCGCGTGCGAGCCGCGCGACCTGACCGGCGCCGGGGACATGTTCGCGGGCTCGTTCCTTTATGGAATCACACACGGCGTCGGCGCCGCAAAGGCAGCCCGGGCCGCGAACTTCCTTTCGATGAAAGTGATCACGCAAGTCGGCGCCCGTCTGCATCACGGCACCAAGGATTTCTGGGAACAGGCGCTTGCCGCCGAGTGAGGGACTGCCGATGGCTCGCATTCGCACATTCATCGCCGTCGACCTGGCCCCTGGCGTTAAGAGTCGGGTGACCGCGCTCCAGGAAAAGCTCGGCCGCTCCGCGACCAGCGTGAAGTGGGCGCCACCGGAGAATTTCCATTTAACGCTGCTGTTCCTCGGCGAGGTCGAGCAACTCGACGTGGTGTCAATCTGCCGGCTGGTTCAACAGCGGGCGAAGAAGCACGCGCCGTTCAACCTGGAAGTCGCCCGCGTCGGAGCCTTTCCGAACCTGCGGCGGCCGAAGATTCTGTGGGCCGGCATCGCGGAAGGCGTCGCGGAACTGCAATCACTGCACGACGATCTCGAAGAGGGCTTGCTTGACCTCGGCTGCTATCGCCGCGAGGATCGCGAGTACACGCCGCACCTGACGCTGGGCCGGCTGTCGCACGAAGACCGCGAAGAAGATTGGGCGACGACGCTGACGCACTACACCGACTGGGCGGCCGGCTCATCGCCAGTGGATGAGGTGCTCGTCATGGCGAGTGAAAGGCGCCGCGGCGGGCCAGAGTATTCGGTGCTTGGACGTGGGCCGCTGGCGGGGCGGACGGCGAAGCCGGCGGACGATGAGGACGAGTAGGGCTACTTCTTTTTGAGCGGTGGCACTGGCAACGGTCGGCACTTAAAGACTGCAACATCAATCTCGTTCTCTGGCGCTCCTTCGGGAAATCGGAAGACAATTTCTCTGTTTGCCGGTACCGTCAAGACTTCAGCCCATCGGTAAGTGCCAAGCCGCGAGTGCGGCGAATTGGCGTTTGGCGTGAATACCACATAAAAGTCAGCCATTCCTGGTGTGTACACGGGATTCGGAATCGCCTTCAGCGTGCGCGTCGAATACCACTCGGCCCAGCCGAATGGGTCAACGATCTGATTCTCCTTTGGCACATGGTCCTTCATCCAAAGCCCTGCTAATTTGTGCCCCTTGCGTTCCTCGTGCAGCGAATGAAAATTGCGGGGCAGGGCGACGATCATGACGATGGCCGTCCAAATTGCAACGAGCAGAACAGGGTTTGAGTTCTGCATGACGCGAATGAGTCCTGGGCCAAACCAACGGCTTGCTGTCGGCGTGCGCCAAAGGTTGATGGCAAACCGGGCCAACGCAAAAAAGCCGGCCGGGGTAAAGATGCAGGTCACTAGTACGAGAAGAATCGTGTGTCGCTGCGAGACATAGCCAATGAACACGGCCAACGTCCACAACAGGAATATCTGAATGGCGCTGAACACAATTAACAGGGTGAACCGTGGATCGGACAGGCGACGACGCACCGCGAAGAGCCCAATCACACCGAACGCGGGAAGGACGTAGAACGAAGCCTTCCAATATTCGGCCCAAAGAGACTTCAGCGCCCACACCGACCTGGATTCCCCGGCGTTGACGGCATCGTCCCACCAGATAGCCAGAGGAACTTGAGGCGCCGGCCGAGCCCCCTGGCGATCGAAGTAGGTGGGGTCAATCTCTTTTCCAAGCAACTTCTTAAGCCAGCCCATACCGGACGGTTTGTTCGTAATGTTGCCAATCAAGACCATGTAGGGCACCGTCACGAGGACCCACCCGAGTATGAGCGCCAACCCTGCCGAGAACCGGGGACGGATGCCGTCGTTCGGTATCTTGGTCCGTCGTCGTCGGCGTGCGAGCGTGATGACTACTCCAAGTAGCGTGAGCCCGATGCTCAGCGCGACCACCGCTGACTCCGGCCGCACGAGATAGCCGAGGCCGCACATCAGCCCAGCGAGGAGCCCGAATGCTGTCGCTGAGCGACGATTGGATCTCTCGATCGCCAGCACGCCGAACCACAGAGCGGTGACCGCTGTCAACCAGAACAAGCCGTCCGAGATGCCGTCGCTGGTGACTTCCACGAAGCCGGGAAGCACGCCGGACACGGCCGTGGCCGAGAAGGCAGAATTGCGGTCGAACAGTCGCCGCGTCAAGTAATAGAGGGGGATCGTCAGCAGGACGCCGGCCAGAGCGCTGGCCACTTGGGCACTCAACGCCATTTGCGGAACCGTCTTGTTGCCGATGATCTGGGAAACGGCAAGGATCGCTAACGGATAACCGGGGGGATGTTCCGAACCCTTGATTACGCTGAGCGCGCTGCCGGCAGCTGGGGGCGGGTCGCCCAGATCGAGGGCGTAGCGACAAAAAACGATGCAGTCGCGTGAGGGCAACGTCGTGTTGCCAATCACGAAGGCATGCAAGGCGATGGACACTAGCAAGAGGATGGCGAGCCGCCAGCCATCGCCGCGCCAGCGCGACGCACCATGATGCGGCGTCGGTGTTTCAGCAGTCGCGGCGTCGATCGCACTCTCCGTTTAGCGGCGGGGCCATCGGCCCCGCGTAGACGCTAAACTAGGAAGCGAACGGGGTCAAGGTCGACGCAACCCGGGGAGGCCGGACATGCTGGAAGTCACGAACGCGATCCGCATTCCGCTTGACGAGTTCGAGTGGTCGTTCGCACGTTCCGGCGGGCCCGGCGGGCAGAACGTGAATAAGGTCGCGTCGAAGGCGGTTCTGCGCTGGAATTTCGCCGGCAGCCCGAGCGTGGCCGACGACGTTAAGGCCCGTTTCCGCGAGCGCTTTCCCTCGCGATTGACGACCGAAGGCGAAGTTGTGCTCTCGTCGGAGTTGACCCGCGACCAGGGCCGCAACCGCGAGGATTGCCTGGCGAAGCTTGCTGATTTACTGCGGGCCGTCGCCCGGCCGCCAAAGGTTCGCCGACCGACAAAGCCGTCGAAGGGCTCGCAAATTCGTCGTGTCGAAGCGAAGAAGCGGCAATCGGTTCGCAAGGCGGGCCGAAGGTCGCCCGGCGGGGAAGATTGAACGATTGGTGGGGACAGTCGGGAGGTCTGCCCTCCGTTTGGAAGCGCTTACTCTGGACAGGCTTTCGGCCGAATGCTATGCCAATCGTGAACGGGGCCCATCCGCTGAAAGGACTGATCCCACACATGGCTCACATCGTCACCGCTCCCTGTAACGACTGCAAGTACACCGATTGCTGCGTCGTCTGTCCAGTCGAGTGCTTCTACATGGACGAGAAGATGCTGTACATCGACCCGAACGATTGCATCGACTGCGAGGCCTGCGTACCCGAATGCCCGGTCGAAGCCATCTTTTCGGAAGCGAACACGCCGTCGCAATGGCAGAATTACGTGCAGATCAACGCCGACAAGTGCACGGCCCTCAAGGAGTCGGGCCACATCACTGAGAAGCAGGCGCCGAAGGAAGGGCCGGAGTGTCAGAAGAAGTAGCAGTCGGCAGCGGCAGTCGGCAGTCTACATTGACTAATAGCTGCTGACTGCCACTGCCAACTGCCACTGGTTCCATGACTGGTATCCTGCTCATTCAACTCGGCACGCCGGACGCGCCGACACGGCCGGCTCTCAAGCGTTATTTGCGCACATTCCTCTGGGATCCGCGTGTAATTGACGTGCCCCGCTGGAAGTGGTGGCTCATCCTCAACCTGTTCATTCTCCCCACGCGGCCGCAGAAATCGGCGGAGAAATATGCGCGGATTTGGGACCCGGTCACCGGCTCGCCATTGCTGCATTACACGCGTCGGCAGGCGGAATTGCTCCAGCAAGCGATCCCCGATGTGCCGGTCCGCTTTGGCATGCAGATCGGCAATCCGCCGCTGAAAGATGTGGTGCTGGAAATGATCGCCCAGGGCGTTGATCGGCTGATTGTACTGCCGATGTACCCGCAGTATTCGGACACCACGACGGCGTCGGCGACCGACGGCCTGTTCCACATCCTGTCCCACACCCGCCGAGTGCCGGCCCTGCGCATTGTGCCGCCTTATTACGATCACCCAGCCTATCTCGATGCGATGGCGGCCGTCATTCGCGATGAACTCGGCCGCGTGCCGTGGGAGCCCGAGCACTTCGTTTACAGCTTTCATGGGCTCCCACAGAAATACGCGAAGCAAGGCGACCCGTATCCGATGCAGGTCGTGCGCACGACACGCGGCTTGCAGGAGCGGCTACAGTTTCCGAAAGGCAAGTGGACGCAAACCTATCAGTCGCTTTTCGGTCGCGGGGAATGGTTGCGACCCTACACCGACGACGTGCTCGGCCGGCTCGCCAAGAGCGGCACGAAACGCGTCTTCGTAATGACGCCCGGCTTCACCGCCGACTGTTTGGAGACGATTGACGAGATCGGCCACGAGTCCCGCGAACACTTCCGCGCGGCCGGTGGCGAAGAGTTGCATCAGTGTAAGTGCCTGAACGATCATCCGGCGTGGATCGAGGCGATGAAGCGGATCGTGAGCGACGAGGGAGATGGTTGGTTGGCGAGCGGAGCCGCGTGAGCGGCCCGATTTTGCGATTCATCATCGGGCCGCTAACGCGGCTCCGCTCGCCAAATGATGCTGCCACCCATTGCGTCTACCAATCGCCCCAACGGCGTCGCACCCGTGGCCGGTTGGCTGCCAAATACTACCGCTGTCAGATAGACAGGCGTGCGCATCAGCGTTCGGATGGCACGCACGTCAGACTCTTCGAGGTCGTCCGCGTCTGTAAGCAAGTAAAGCGCGTTCGGCCGGCAAGACAACGCTTCGCGGAAGCCGGCCCGGTGGTCGCTGCGGCCCTCGGCGCTCAGTTCCTTGAGCCATTCGTCGGCCAGGCGGAGGTTAACTGGTGTTGGCGCGACTGACTCACGCGCGAACGATACTACGCCGCCGTTGTACGCGACAATTTGAAAGCGGCTGTCCGGCCCGAGTTGGGCGAGCGAAGCGTTTAGCGAGTTAATCGCACGCTTCAGTAGACCGTCCGGCCCCATGCTTCCCGATCGGTCGAGAATGTAAACGATCGTCTTGTTCGTGGTCACTTTGCCATGAAGTGGGCTTGCTCCACCAAATTTTGATAAAGATGGGGCCGTCTGCTGCGAAGAATCGGAGTGGGATGTTGTTTTGATGTTGCTCGCCGCTGGCGTTACGACGTCCTTCGGCAGCGGCAGCGGTTCGGGATTCGACGGGGTGGTTCGTTGGCTTTTAGTCGGCTGCGTCGGCTCGGACCGGGGTTCCAGCAGGGTAAACGTCGGTAAATCGTCGGCCGGGGAATCAACCGCGACCCCGATGTCCGATCCGGCGAGCGAACCGCGATCGCGGCCATGCAGCCAGCCGACCAGGATGAGCGCATGCAAGGACAATGAAACGATGATGGCCGCGATAAGCCGGCCACGTCCAAATGGATGAGTCGGTTGCACGGGATCCTCCCCATGCGGCCCATAACATGGTTGGCCGATTGTGGGAAGGCCGAGTTGGATCGAATAGGAAAATCGCGGGATTTGTTACCAACGCGTGACCGATTTCGGCGTCGAATTGAGAGGGCGACCCGCGACCGCCAAGTTATAATTCAAGTGCCGCCGCGTCCTTGCAGCAGTCAACGCGGTTGAGGAGTTTGCCGATGGCCACCCTGCTCGACGCCCCGAAGCCGACCGCCAAGATCGAAGAGTTTGTCGAACGCCAGCTCACTGCCGCCCGTCGGCGCGTGCGGCTACTCGACTTCTTCCTCGTCGGCCTGACGATCGCGGCCGCGTCGCTGGCATTTCTCCTCGTTTGCCTGTTGATCAATCGCTACGTCGAAACGCCACGCGGCACATGGTGGGCCGTCACCGTTGGCTATGTCGGGGTCGCCATCGCGTTCGCTTATGTCGGACTCTTCCGTGGATCGCGTCGCGACATCAACCCGTACTACGCCGCTCGCCAGGTCGAACAGAACGTTCCCGATGCGAAGAACTCGCTCGTGACGTTTGTCGACTTCGAGGAAGACGAACGACTACCCGGCTCGATTCGCTCGGCCATCAGCCAGAAGGCGGCGCGCGACCTGAAGAAGGTCGACATCAACCGCGCCATCGAGAACCGCCGCATTTTGTGGCTCGGCATCGCCGCCGGTGTCTTTGCCCTGGCATCCGTGGTCGTCGCCTTCCTGCCGCCGACGCGGACCGAATTGACGCTCGAGCAGCCCAAGGATGGCGACATCACGGTCTTCAACAACCAGGAAGTCAACTTCCAGGTTCACGTGCACGGCCGCATCCCGAACCCAAACGACGCCGACGCGGTGCGGCTCCGCATGTGGTACAACCCGGACGATCCCGAGACATATGAGGATCGGCCGCTGCGTCCGGTCGAGGGCGATCGCCGCGAGTTCGCGCTGACGGTTCCCCCCAAGCAAGTTCGCAACGGCTTCCACTATCGCATCCTGGCCGGCAAGACGCAGACGCGCGAATTCACGGTCACCAGCAAGATCGTCCCCGAGTTCAACACGATCGAGGTCGGCTACGTCTATCCCGACTATCTGAAGCGGGCGCCGGAGCAATCGACTGATTCTAATTTGCTCGGCCCATATGGCGCGATTGCGACAATCACGACCACCGCCAACCGCGAGGTGAAGAGCGGCTTCATCGAGATCGAAGGCTCGCCGCGGACGATTGATGGCCAGCCGATTGACGGCCGGCCAGAGGCCATGAAGTTCGTCGTTCCTCTGGAAAAGGACGGCTACTTCTCAATCCACATCACCACGCCCGAGGGCGACAAGAATCAGAGCCCGGCGCGGCTCAAGTTGAGTGTGATCGATCCAAAGCCGATCTTCCGCTCGTTCGACCTCACTTACGACTACCCGGCCTATTTGCGCTTCAAGAAAATGACCGCGCCCGACGTTCGCGAGCCAGAGATCGAGGCCCCACGCGGCACCGTCGTGGTCGTGACCGCCAAGACCTCACGCGGCGTGCGCGATGCCAAGTTTGAACTGCCAGGTCTGCCGCCCATCATGGGCGAGGCCGTGCCGGATCAACCGATGTGGGTGCGCTTCAAGCTGCCGGCACTCGACAAAGACGGAACGGCTCGTATGACGTTCACGCCGACGACCGGCGAGCCGTCGAGCACGCGCGAGATTCCGGTGCGCGCCTTGATCGATCAAGTCCCCGCAGTGCAGATTGATGAACCGAAGGACGACGTGATCCATATATCGGCAAATGGCACGCTGGCCCTCACCGGTCTCGCGACCGACGATCATGGCGTCGACAAGATGACGCTGCGCATGCGCGTGGGCGGCGCCGAAGAACGCGATCTGAAGCCGAAGCCGTATCGCAACGGCATGTCGTTCTTCCGCAAGGAAGACAACTCCTGGCCGACGCGCGTCGAGTACAAGGATTTCGTGAAGCTGCCCGAACTGCGGATGGAAATGGAACCGAATTGGCGCGTGACCGCGGGGACCAAGATCGAATACTGGCTCGAAGCCGTGGACAATTGCAACATCCCGCCGGGGCCGAATCGTGCGACTTCAACGCCGGTTAAGACACTTATCGTCGATGCACCGAAGGTTGAAGAGCAAAAGAAGATTGAGCAACGCAATCAGAAGCTGGAACAAGATCAGCAGAGGCACGAGAAGAAGCAGGACAACGCGAACCAGACCGAAAAGCGTGACGTGAAGCAGGAGCCGCCCAAGGGCGCTGAAGGCAATCCTCCGCAAGCAAAGCCCGATCCGGCGAATCCCCCACAACGCAAAGAAGGCGATCCCGCCCGACCGCCGGACATGAACCCGCCGAACATGGGCCAGCCGCAAGATAGCGGCATGAATCCCCCGAGTGACGCCGCGCGCGAAGACATGAACCGGCAGATCGAGCAGGCAACTAAGAAAGCCGAAGAGGAACAGAAGAACGGCGGCGCCGCCAAGGCCGGGCCGAATACTGATCCCGCCGCCAAGGTTGAGCCGGGCGATGTGAAGCGTGAACCGCCGAAGGGAGGCCCAATGGACCAACCGGCTGGAGAAGATCGGACGCCGAAGTCCGATCCGAACACACCACCGATGGGCGAACCGGGGGCCGGCGCGGCGCGCAGCGGCAAGATCGATGACATGAAGGAAGAGAAAGGCGATGTGAAGGACGAGGGCACGCCGCCACCGGAAGGCACTCCAGGCGAGAAGGGCGGCGACAAACCCAACACGAAACCGTTTGGCGCTGAACCGACACCGCCGAGTGCGCCCAAACCCGATCCGAGTGCGGCCAAGCC
>DATANR010000123.1:0-7616 GCA_036266155.1 Gemmataceae bacterium
CATTCCGACCTGTCGGCCGATCTCGCCATTGCTGAGCTCCGGATGTTCGTGGATCGCCAAGGCCAAGCGATATCGCTGAACTTCTTGCACGAGAGCCGTGCGTCGCCGAACGGCGTGGCGAGCGGCTTGCCGAAAATCGTCGCAAAGGTACAAGGAGTTGGCTTTGGCCCAGGCATGATCCGCCTCCGTGCGGCTCGAATGATCTCCGTGCCTTTCTCCCTTTTACCAAATACTCAGCGCAACCCGGACGTTATTTGTGAAACGGACCACTAAGGTGCGTCGCCATATGGACAAGTTCTGGACTTTTGGTTGGAGCGCCAGACTCGGTGGAGTTGGGGAGCCGCCGGGCCGTCTGGTTTCAATCAGCTTCTGACTTTGATCGCGAGGTCAGAGAACGGTTTTTGGAAGCCAACCGGCTGGCCGCGAAAGGGGCGTCGGACGGTCTCTAGCAAACGTCAATGGGAGTGTTAACACTGATCCTGTTGTTGGATCAGTTTTCACGGAATCTCTATCGCGGCAATGATTAAGTATTTAGAGGATGCCGGGCGAACTGACAAATTGAATCAGGCGTCATTCGGGCTCATTAATATCTGCGGTATCCGCGTCGAGTGTACGCATACCACCGAACCAGAACACGGCTCCGATGGCGATCATTACACTTGTCAAAAGGAAGGCGGTTTGAAGGTTCCAGGCGTCCGCAACTGCTCCGATCAATGGCGGCGAGAGTACGTCGCCGAGGGCATGGACAACCAGACTGTTGACCGCGAAAGCAGTCGCTCGCGTGTGCGGGCGTGTCACGTTCGCGATCAGTGTGAATGCCGGCCCGGTATGCAAGAACATCCCGATCACGGAGAGAAATACCCACAGCCAACCGAGAGGCAAAGGCGAATACAAGAACAAAACAAAGCACGGCAGGGCGAAGAGGGCGCCGACTCCGCTCACGAAGAAATAGGCCCCACGGACCCTCGCCTTTAGTCGGTGCCCCAACCACGCTCCCATGATGGTCCCCACAACTCCCCCTAGAACTACGATCCCGCCGAACACGACGCCGACCGTTCCCATTCGCGGAGACCCGGGGGTGCTTGTTGCAGCCACAATGTGTTCGAGGTACAAGGCGGTCTCGCCCGGTGTCAGTGCGTCACCGACATGCCGTTTCAGATCGGGAAGCGTCCTCTCGACCCCGTCCGCCTGCGGGCGGAGCTTCGTGAGCACGCCCGGTGGGAGTACTCTTGCCCCAACATGCCGGCTGGAGTCGGCCATTTCGTCCAACCCGTCAAGCGTCAACACGAACCGCGACTCGCGTTGAAGGATGTAGGTCGGCACCCACGCCGCCAGCCCGCCGAGGACGAAAATGACGGGGGTCATCCCGGCACAGCAGAGGACGAACGACCTAGTCCGGCGAAGACGCCGAAGGTCGCCCCAATAGCCGGTTGACACGGACACCGACGCCGGGCGCGGCATTTCTTTTACAAGAAAACACAATAGCCCAAGTCCGAGCCCGGCGAAAGTGACCCAGAACGCCGGCCGCCAGTCGTCGTGGTAGTCGGACACCACTCCGCCGAGGACGAACCCGAGAGCGCTGCCGACGGGGATGGCAAGATTGAAGCCCGCCATGACTGTCCCCCTACGGGCCGGTGGATAGGCGTCCGCAAGGAGGGCCGACGCCACCGGGCCATAGGCAGCTTCGCCGACCCCCACGAGGCAGCGGAGCGCCAACAATCCCCAGTACCCGACCACCAGGCCGGTCGCTCCGCTGCCCAGGCTCCACACCGTTACCCCCACTCCGATGACCGTCCAACGACGATACCCGCGGCTGTCGAGCCACCCAGCCACCGGACATACGAGCATGAATGACACTAGGAACGCGCTCGTCAACAGCCCCAGCTTGAACTGTACGGCCTTGTCCGTGGGGACGAACATGGTCCCATCAAGCTGCAGCCTCCAAAGGACGGCGGATAGGATCTGGCGGTCGATGTAGTTGAAGAGATTAATCCCCATGAGCAGCACGAGGGTGCCGCGAGCCAATGAGCAGGCCCTGTCAGTCCTCGAAGACGTTGAAGGGATAAGCTTGTCCGGCCCAGGACCGGACGAAGGTTGTGGATTTTTCAAGCGGCTGACTCCATTCGTGGTAATTGCGGCGTCCGCCCGGCTCCCGCGTGTTTGTTCGAAGTAGCTACGGGATTTGCTGAATGCGGCGACGATGACGGTTGACGATTGTCCTATTCGCCGAGAATTCCTATTTCGACTATATCCTCAAAGCCGCTGTGCCGCCGTGGAAGCGTTCCCTCAATGCGGTGCGCCGCGTCTGGGACTCGCGCCAATTCCATGTGCGGCAGTTCGGCAGCACCGCTGTCTCGTCCCCGCGTCGGGCTTCTACGAACCGCAGACGGCCAACAAGAAGAAGATGCGGTGCGGTTCCACCGCCACGACAAATCGCCATTCGGATTCGCCCGCGTTTCGGGTGTTTGGCAGGGGCCGGCCGGAAAGCAGCTCAATCCCGCTCTGAACAAGCCGTCGTTCGACGGACCGGATGGTTGCTTGCAATTGGTTCAATTGCGTCAGGGATTTATATGGAACGCAAGATCGTTGAACGATATGCCGGCAAGTTTCTAGGCGCATCGGTCCCTTAATTCATGAACCCTATCATGAACAAGATCATCCAGCCAGGCGACGCAGTGTACGAAGATCGCTTACTATTCTTCGTGGATATCCTCGGCTGGTCGAATGCAATCAATCGTTCTGTTGACGACCCTCGCAAACTGGAAATTCTCGCGTTAGTCGCAACGGCGATTGAGACCTTCGTAGTTGACTCACAACTTGAAGGTCGGGGTGTGACTGCGGCGTTCTTTTCGGACACTCTAATTGGATCGTGGAAACCAGCAGATCCGGTCTGGACATGGTGGTATATACACAAGCTACAACATCTGTTAAATATTATTCTTGTTCTCTATGGCTATTACTCCAGAGGTTCTATTACATATGGAAAACTATTTCACAATGGCAGCATAGTTTTTGGTCCGGCATTGTTGGAAGCCTATCGTGTAGAACAGTCTATCGCCGTGTTCCCAAGGGTAGTGGTGTGTGAATCTGCGCGTCAATTCCTTGACGAGGCATGCGAGAATGGTCCACCAAGTGGGCCAAAAACGTGGTATGTACTTGATTTTGATGGTTTGCATTTCCTTGACGTACTCTGGGGCAGTAATTTGTATCACCTAGAGGATCGTCTTCGTGAGTATCGGGAGCGTGATAAGGACAATTCGCGCTTGGTTGAAAAGCATGATTGGATGCTACGATATATTGCGTCAGATACTATTCGACGGTCCTGCGAGACACCGACACCATAGCGATCAGATGCAAATTGCATTTCCATATGAGTCTCTGGCAGCGAATGGATGCAATGGGCGACGACCCTTTGTACAAGCTGATCGTGCAAAAGGCACGCTCTACTGGACGCGTCGGGCGACGCGCGGCGTGCCGGCAGAGCGGCCTCGCACTCGTTCAGCGTTCGCGCGATTTTTTCGAACGCGAGAGGATTGCTAGGGGTAGCCTTAAGTTGGGACGCCAAATTGGCAGCTCACGACTTGACTGAGCCAAGAGAGCGGACCCGATCGCTCGGCTGGCTTCAGGCTGCGTGGGTTAACGGGGCCCACATTTGCCGCTATTTGCGCCAATTCCAGGTCAATGTGATTCGGCTGTAAGTCCCGGAAATTGAAGTTACTGGACCCGATGGAACTGTTGGGCGCTGTCCAAGGGTTGCGTTGCCCTAGGAGAGTACCAACTGTTGGTTGGAAGAGAATTGTCTCTTGAATATCAGGGAGTGTACAACGTGTAGCGATCCATTCCGCGCTTGGCTACCCTGACGCCCATGGAGTTTGAAGAGGAATGGCGAGAGGCGCGTGGGCGGCCTACAACAACGACAACCTGAGCGGAGGATAGGGCAATGGTGGGAACCGACGCGAGCGCCGACTCAGGAGCCAACGCCGATGTCAGATTCCCGAGCTATCGGGGTTCCCCTCAACATCGGCACGGCACAATGCGATAAACTCAGAGCCGCACGTCATAGTGACTCGCTATTGGCCCCGAGTACCTTAAGCGGCAGCCTTTACTGGCCCAGTTCTTGGGGTGCAGTTCAGCGTGTTCACCGGCGTTTTGTGGCCGTTACTCCGACACTTGCATAATTCGATGGAGAGGCCGGTGCGCGGTCATGCTCTGTTTCTATCATCCGCGTCCAGTGGTCCGCCCGGTTCGACCTCAGCGCAAGCCAACATTGTCCAGAAAGCTCGCGGTCGGAAAAAACGAGGTGAGTCATGATGTCCGAAAGTGATTGTAAGCCGCTCGAAGAGATGGAACGCAGGCTGCGGAGTGTCTGGGACGAAGTGTTCCGCACCTGCCCCTTGATCCACGCGATCCAGAAGGGCGAAATCAACCGCGCACTCTACGCGCTGTACCTCTTCCAAACGTACCACTACACGCTGCACAACTCCCGCAATCAAGCGCTCGTCGGGGTCCGTTCGGTTGAGGAGAACGGCCCGTACCTGAATTATTGCTTTTCCCACGCTGCGGACGAGGCCGGCCACGAGCAGATGGCGTTGCACGACATCAAGAGCATCGGACTACCGGACGCGGAACAACTTATCCCGGCTCCGCTCGCGGAAACCGAGGTTCTCATCGCCTACCTCTACTGGGTTTCGGCGACAGGAAACCCGTTCCGGCGGCTCGGGTACAGCTTCTGGGCCGAGGGGGCCTACGAGTTCATCGGTCCGCTGATCGACCGGGTGCGTACAACCCTCCAACTTCGCGATAGTCAGATGACGTTCTTCGTCGCCCACGCTCGGATCGACGAAGAACACTTCGCTCAGGTGCGACGGATGCTCCGGAGTAACTGCCGGACCGCGGCCGATTGGGCTGAAGCTGGTCAGGTGATGGAGACGAGCTTGCGCTTGACTGGCCGGATGATGTCGGCGGTCCACGCGGCCTACGAATCTTTCCGCCAGGGGAATGCGGAACAATTCGCATTTCTCCGCTCGTCTGGCCTCCAGTGAGGGCATGACCGTGCGTGCGGACTACTTCAGTCAGGATCTGAACTACTCCCTAGGGGAAGAGGACACTGGACTTGAGGCCGCGGTCCTTCCGGACGGCGTCGGTCACGTCGTAGTGGTGGCCGGCAGCGGAAGCCGGGTACTTCCCCTGTTCGCTCGATCACCGGCCGCGGTCACGTGCGTCGATCTGTCCCCATTGCAAGTCGCGCTCACGGAGTTGCGCATCGAAGCTGCCCGGTTCCTTTCATACGAAGAGTTCATTGGCCTGCTCGGTTATCCGCCATCGAGCCTCGCACCCTTGGCCCGTCGAGCGGTTTTCGCGCGAGTGCCGCTCACGCCCGTGACTCGTCGCCTGCTCACGAGCCTGTTCGACCGCCACGGGTGGACGGAAGTGATTTACCTGGGACGCTTTGAGGGCATGCTGCGGACCCTGGCGACTGCCAACCGGGTCATCACGCGGAGGGCCGGGGCAGGGTTGTTCGACTGCGACTCATTGGAAGAACAACGGCAATACTTGGCCGAGCGGTTTCCACACCGCCGGTGGCGGTGGCTTGTGCGACTCCTCGCCAGCGCCCCGACTCTCAATGCTCTCTTGTACCGGGGCGCGTTCCCCCGACGGAACATCGCGATGACCGCCGGCGAGTTCTTCCTCAATGCCTTTGACCGAGTGTTTCACACGCATGTGGTCAAGACCACCACGTTCGTCCAGATGCTGTTCTTCGGCCGGATCCGTTACCCCGAGGGCAACCCGTACGAGGCCCAGGCGCACCGGTTCGCCAGCATCCAAGACGGGGCGCGTCGGGCAACGGTGAAGTATGTTTTGGACGACGCCGTCAGGGCGGTAGCGACGTCGGCCCTGCCGGTCGATTTCGTTTCCCTTTCGGACGTGCCGTCCTTCTTCAAACCACCGCGCGAACGGTCGTTCCTGCAGGACCTTGCCGAGGGCGTCCGCCCCGGAGGTCGCGTCGTTGTCCGCGGGAATTTGCGGGTGGCCCGACCGGACCCATCCGGGTTCGGACCCGATAGCGACCGATTCCGGGACATTATTGCTCAAGAGAACACTGGGATTTGGCACGTCCAGATCTATCGCCGCCTGCAAAACACACTAGCCCAGTCCCCGTGATGCCCCACGCGAGACATCATGTCCCACGATTCGCTCACAAAATCACCGGTATTCGCCACGCCCTCCCTATCGGTCTTCGTCACCACGCAAGAGGACAACCCGACTCTTGTTGCCGAGGCCTTGACGGGGCGGGCGGCGGCGTTCGCGGCCGCTCAGCAACCCAACGTCGGCACCGACGAACTCGACGCTGTATCCCGACACGTTGTCGCGGTGGACTCACGCGATGGGGTAATCGCTGCGCTCCGCATTGCGCTGGGCCGACACGTCTTCCCAATGCTCGGCGCAGGCGGATTCACCACAAGCCGATACTTTTCGTTTACCGCCGCCGGTACGGCGTTCGCATTAGAAGCGGCAGAGGCCAGTCGACTCTGGATCGCCCAAGATCGCTCCGGTCGCCGAAAAATCCTCCGCGCGCTGTGGATGGGCATGGTGGAGGCGCTGCGCCGGATGGGGGTCGAGGGAGGGTTGTTCGGCGTGGTTTCACTCGTCGACTACCCGACCGAGTCCCTTGTCGTTCTCGCCAATGCGCTCCGCTTGCACTTCCGTTCCGAATGCGACCACGTCGTCCCGATTCGCCCCTATCTCTCCTGCGCAGACGCACGCGAGCCCGTCCTGACCTTGACGCCAGGGGTGGTTCGGAATCTTGCTAGAGCCTTCCGGTCGGTGGATTGTCAGCGCCCGCTCCCCTCCGTGCTGTACGAGTATCTAGCGAAGGGAGCGTTACTCGCGGGTCCACTGGGTTTGGATGAATCCGCCAGGAAGTGTGTCATTCCGCTCTACGTCTCAGGAAGACAACTCGAGTACTCGTCCCATTCTTTGAGGAGTTAACGTGGTGGGACGCTGGTATTGCGGCGGAATCTCGTTCCTCGCTCACTCAGCCGGCGTCTGGTCCGGACCCAGAGTTGTGATCGAATCGTTGATAGTTTCCTCGCTCCGCGACGACACGCCGATCCCGGCGTTGGTCTATTACCCTGAGAGGCACAAGGTGCGGGCAGGTATTTTTCTGCTTCACGGGTTGAACACGCTGGGCGTCCGGGAACCTCGCATGGCCACATTCGCTCGGCAGCTCGCCGCCAGCGGCTTCCTTGTCGTCGCCCCTGAGGTCAAGGAGATCGCTCAGCTCACTGTTCAGCCCATGGTGGTGGAACGTGCCGAGGAGGCCTTCAACGCTGTTGTCGCTTCCCCTTCCTTTGCCAAATTCGAAAAGTGGGGGTTTGTGTCCGCGAGTTTCTCGGCCGGGGTGGGCCTAATCTTGTTGTCACGACCCACAGTGAAGGCCCGCGTTAGAACGGCATTACTAGTAGGGCCATACGCTCGCTTTCAGCAGACGGCCGAGTACGCGGCGACCAGTTTTGAACGCGACAATTACGCCGCTCTGGTCTTACTCGGAAACTATTTAGGGCTCGTCTTGGACGACACCTTGGCGATTCGTTTGGCCCTGTTCCGTGGCGCCG
>DATANR010000124.1:0-4843 GCA_036266155.1 Gemmataceae bacterium
TATCGCGGAGAAATTGAGTACAGCGGTGCCCAGCTCGACAGTGAATTAGGGCATCAGGCATTGAACGGCGACTTTCGTGTTGAGGAGAATGATGGCACCTTGATCCCTTACCGAATCCCGGACCTCGACGGCACACCGGACACATTTGTGTTAGGTAACAACACATTCGACCTGACCAAAGGGCATTGCTTTGTTCTCACGCCGGACTATCAAGCCAGGCAGCATCCGGTCCGATCTGAGGAGGATGCGCTAAAAATTCTGTTCTTGCGATAGACTGCTGCAGGTGCAACGATTGATGTCCGAGTCTCCATGATTACCGACCCACTTTTCTATCGTCTCTTTGAAACAAGCCCCGAGACGTTCTTCTTGCTCCTCGGGAATTCAGCCGATGCTGCCAATGAGATGGCGGCACGCTACCAGTACCTGGCCATCGAGTTCAAAGAAACGTCCCATCGAACCGATGGCGTTTTCTTGCCAATCGAGCCCAATCTGCCGCTGTACTTTGTGGAGGTCCAGTTCTATTCCCGGCCCAACATCTACGCTGACCTGATGACGAAGGTGTTCATCTATCTGAAGCAGCATAACTCGGCGCAGGACTTCTGCGGCGTGGTATTGTTTGCCAACCGTTCGCTCGAGCCGGCAGACAACACGCCTTTTCGGGCGCTCTTGGCTTCCGGACAAATTCGGCCCTTTTACTTGGATGAAATGCCGGAACTGGCGAACGCACCGCTGGGCTTATCCATTCTTTACTTGATCCGCCGCGAGGAATCCGAGGCGGCCGCAATGGCTCGCGAGCTTGTGGCGCGCGTGCGACGCGAAATCGCCAATTCGGCACTCCGGCATGATCTGCTAGAATTGATCGAAACCGTGATCGTCTACAAACTGGCTCATTTGAGGCGGGAGGAGATTCAAGCCATGTTGCAGGTCAAGGACATCCGCGAGACACGCTTCTATCGGGAAGCGTTCGAAGATGGCGAGAAAGAGGGCGAGCAAAAGGGCGAGCAAAAGGGCGAGCAAAAAGCAACGGCCCGACACATCGTCAACTTGGCAGCGAGGCAAATGCCCGTCGAAGAAATTGCAGCCGCTCTCGAAGTCGAAATCGAATTGGTTCGTGAGGTGTTGCGCGGCCGAACTAACGGCTAAAGCTGACCCGGGCCGCCATCTTGGTTTTCCAATCTGGGTCAAAATGGGACGCGGCTCGTTTCCAGAAACGACTTGCGTCCCACCTTTTTGAACACAATAGAAAGGCGATCCTCGATGCATCACCTTCTTCACCATTTGGGAAGGCCTCTGACCATTGGCTTGATGGCACTTCCCGCACCTTGCCTTGCTCAAGACAAAGGCGACGACAAGAAGGCGATCCGGCAGGACCGCATCATCGCCGGCGGACCGAAGGACTTCCTGGAGGTTCGGCACCTCGTCGTCAGTGGGACCAACGAAGAGATCGGCCGCGCCTTGGCGACACTTGCCAAAGAGCGGCACGGAGTCACGCCCGAAGCCAGTTCCGATCGCCTGCGCAACCGTGCTCAGCGTCGGTATTTCGAGAAGAATTACCCGATCCTTCACGACCGCATGCGCGGGGTCGCGGCCGCCTGCGGCAAGCGGCTCAACGACGACGCATGGAATGTGAGCAGCTTGCCCTATCTCCTCGGCCTTCCGCCCGGATGTTCGGTCGTGTACTACCCGCCCGAGGTAACGGCCGACGGCAAAGGAGTCGTCAGCCGCAACTACGACTTCGGCACCGGGACGCTCCTGGACGCGCGGCCAAAGGCGGGCGAGCTACCGGTCAATTCTCGGCCCTACCTCATCGAACTGCACCCCGACCGTGGGCATGCCTCCCTCGCATTGTGTGCCTTTGATCTCTTGAGCGGCGTGCTCGACGGAATCAATTCGGAAGGACTGACCGTCACGATGCTGTCCGACGATGAACTACAACCCAAGTACCCGAACGACCCAGCCTTGGACGGCGGCGTCGGCTTGGACGAGTGCCAGGTGCTGCGGTTCCTGCTCGACACCTGCGCCAACGTTGAGGAAGCCAAAGAGGCGTTGCTGCTGGCCAAGCAGTACTATTCGTTCGTGCCCAATCATTACCTGATCGCCGACCGCCACGGCAAATCGTTCGTGTGGGAGTATTCGCATGCCCATAACCGCGAGTACATCGTCGAGCACCCGGGCAAGCCGTTGATCAGCACGAATTTCCGGTTGCACCAGCATCTGGACGGAATGAGCCCCCCGTCCGCGAAACAGGCCAAGGGTGTCTGCGCCCGTTACTGTGCGCTCGCGGAACAGATTGCGGCCGAGCCCGGCAAGCTGACGCTCGACTTCATCAAGAAGACGCACCGGGCCGCGGACATTACGATTCCGGCCGCGGTGTTCGGGGGGAAGCCGCCGATCCGGACATTGTGGCATGCGCTCTATTTTCCGGAACAACGGAAAATGCGGGTGAGTTTTTACCTCGGGGATGAGCCAGACCCGGACCAGCCGAAGAAGACACGCATCCGCCGCTCTGACTATGTGGAATTTGTCCTCATCAGCGCGAAGGCGGGGAAGGAATAGACGTTCGCCGTGGCAAGTTGGCACAAAAAAATCAGGGTCGGAGCGAATCGCTCTTTAACCCGTACGGGTTGAGAAAAACGTGACGATTCTGGGCATGAAATCGCCATGAGCCAACTTTTTCGCTTCCCGAATTCAGTCAAGCGGGACCCTGCCGTTGAGATCTGGATGCAGGCGCATCCAGGTGAATTGGGGGCGATCGCCCAACAGTGGTTTGCAGTCATGCGCGACTGTGGACCCGATGTGCGGGAACTATTGCACGATGGCCATCCGACGGCGTGTGTCGGCGACGCGGCATTCGCCTATGTCAATGCCTTCACCGCTCACGTCAACGTCGGCTTTTTTCGGGGCGCCGAGATTGCCGACCTCGAACAGTTGCTGGAAGGCACAGGCAAGTTCATGCGCCATGTCAAACTCAGGCCCGAAAGCGATGTCGATGCCGTGGCTCTCACGAGGCTCATCCGGACCGCATACGTTGATATGAAGCGGCGCTTGAGGGCGGAGTAGTTTGCGCAGGTCCCCGACTCAATCATGCTCATTGCTGCCACCGGCACGAACGACGAGGTCGAAATGAGGCGGCGACGGGTCGAAGTCAACGACCGGATGCAACATGGCTATGCCTACTTGCTGACGGAATCGGCCGGTCGAAGTTTCCATCCAGACTTCCGACCCCAACTTACACCCAAACAGATGCTGGCCCTGGGTGTTTTTGGCGGCAAGTACATGACCGATTGTGCGGCGGAGTTCCCGGCCGACTGGTTTGCGACCGCCCGGCTCAGCCCGGAGCGCCATGATCCCGACTTGAATTGCTTCGGCGTCAACGCGTCACAGCCGCTGGCCGTCTGGCGAGCGAAAGGCTGGATTCATCCCGAAGATCCACGCGGGTGGTTCCAGTGGTATTGCCGATACTACCTGGGTCGGCGTGGCCCTGACGACGAGCGACAAATCAAACGCTGGAAAGCCGTGCGCAGGCACGTGGCGCAGGTGCAGAAGAACTGTCGCCACCGCGACCTCGATTGCCGGCGGCGACAGCGGCAAGCCTTGCTACACTGGGCCTACGACTCAAGGAAGATTTGACATGTCCGAGCCCTACACCGCCATCCAGATCGTCATGATGCCGCGGGACACCAATCCGTTTGGCACCATCTTTGGCGGCGTCATCCTCTCCTACATCGACATGGCCGGGGCGACGGCGGCTCGGCGTGAGGTCGCACTACGCGGCGGGGCGGCCGATATCAAAATGGTCACCGTGGCCGTAAATCGGGTTGAATTCAAGCAGCCGGTTCTGGTAGGAGACGTCGTTCGCTTCGAAACGTCGGTCGTCCGCTTTGGCCGGACGTCCGTCACGATGCGGATCAAGGTGCTGGCCGAGCGCGGCGGACAGGAGATTCACGTGACCGAGTCGGAGGTGGTGTTTGTCGGCGTCGACGATAGCCGGCAACCTGTGCCGTTACTACCGGTACCACCGGCCAGTGGGTCGGATCGACCGGCCGGCTCGTGAGCGAAATACTTGCCGTGTCGTCAGAATTTCCGGTAAACTTTTAAGACCTCCCGCCCTGTTCATCTCCCTCTTCATACAGAATCGAGGCCTCATGGCGTTTTCCAGTAGTTGCTTGTACTTCGACGATGTCGAGATCGGCCAGGAATGGGAGTCCTCCGGGCGCACCATTACGGAGGCCGATGTCGTCAACTTTGCGGGCGTTAGCGGGGACTTCAACCCGATTCATATGGACCACGAGTTCGCCAAGACCACGCCATTCCGTCGGCCGATTGCACATGGGTTGCTCGTGTTCGCGGTGGGCAGCGGGCTGGGCGTGAGTTGCCCGTCGATGCGGACGATGGCCTTCTTGCAAGTTCGCGAGTGGAACTTCAAGGAGCCGCTTTTCATTGGCGACACGATCAAGTTGCGGAGCCGGGTGCTGGAGAAAACGATCCGGGGCCGCGGTCGGCGCGGCGAAATCGTGTGGTATCGCGGCGTGTACAACCAGGAAGGCAAGGTCGTTCAGGAAGGTGTCCTGGTCACGCTGGTCGAAGGACGCGTGGGGCGACGCACGGCCGAAGCCCATGTCGGTGCGGATGCGAACGGCGTCGCCGGTTGAATCAAAATAGTTTTCCCACGCCGCCGCAGTCACCTGACCGCGGCGGTTTGCGTTGTGTGCCAGGCATGTTGTGGTTGAGGAGGTGGAAGTCCTCCGCGGGCCGTGGTGAGCGGAACCGCAAGGCGAGGCAAGGGTGTCCGTCGCGAGGCGGAATCTGAAGGAAGCCGAAGCCCCCAGTCGGGAGCCGACGA
>DATANR010000125.1:0-2888 GCA_036266155.1 Gemmataceae bacterium
TCGACCGCGACGGCAAGTTCCTGCGTGCCTGGGGACACGGCACCATCAAGACTCCGCATGGTTTGCGCATCGACGCGGACGGCAACCTCTGGCTCACGGACACCGGCAACCATCTGGTGCTGAAGTTCGACCCGATCGGCAAGCTCTTGATGTCGCTTGGTCGAAAGGGCGAGCCGGGCGTCGGTCTCGACCAGTTCGATCGTCCGACCGATGTGGCAGTCGCACCAACGGGCGAGTTCTTTGTGACCGACGGCTACGGCAACAACCGGGTGCTCAAGTTCTCCCGCGACGGCAAGCTCTTGAAACAATGGGGCAAGAAGGGGACCGGCGAGGGCGAGTTCATCTTGCCACACGCGGTCGTTCGGGACGCCAAGGGCCGCATTTACGTCGGCGATCGCGAGAACAACCGCGTTCAGGTCTTCGATTCCGAAGGCAAGTTTCTCTTCCAGTGGAAGGAGAGCGGCGCACCATATGGCCTGTTCCTCTCCGGCGATCGACTGTTCGTGGCCGATGGACGTGCCGACTGGATCCAGGTGCTGGGCCCTGATGGCAAATCGCTGGGCCGATTTGGCGAGAAGGGAACCGGCCCCGGCCAGTTCCGCATGCCGCACATGCTGAGCATCGATTCCGAAGGAAGCGTCTATGTCGCTGAAGTGAATGGGAAACGGGTCCAGAAGTTTGCGGTCAAGGGAAAGTGAAGAACTCTCGGCCGAGTTCGTCCACTGGCGCATCCATAGGCGTCATCCGCGACGAACGTAGTTCGAGTAAGTGGTGAAGAGACTACCATCATGAGATGGTGCCGCCCTCGCTGGCAAGGCGATTTCGTCGATTTGGAGGTGAACGCGACGGCGGGCCAATGGCGTTCTTCGCCAGGCCGCGGACTGCCCTTGCTCCGGGCCGACAGTTCCGCACGTCGTTCCCGCCTCCCTTTGGATTATCGGGCCTTGGCTCGCAATTCGGCAAACCATTCCTCACGGGCGTGAGCTTGGCGTAGTTCCTTGGTTCCTTCGTTGGTCGTTTCGACGCCCAGTGCCTTTCTCCACTTGCGGACGGCGCCCTGGACACCGAACCAATAGGCAATCGCCTCCTTGGATTCGCGACGAACAGCATCGGCCAAACCGCCGAAGACGACCAACGAGCTTCTGCTACTGCCGTCCATTCGTCCACGCGGCCACGGGATGCGGCCATCGGAACAGCCGGTGACGAGGCACTGTCGCATCGTGCCGATCCGCCACCATGTCGAAGTTTGACGAGGTTTTTGACCCCCGGCAGTTGGCGACCTTCCTTTTTGAAAAAGTGCGTTTTCCGCGGGTTTTTGGGTAAGGTCGCCAAGATCGCCACGGTTTTGCCACACCCCCCCCTGACGATTGCATTTCATTGCATGCGACAGTCCCGGTAACGATCACGTCGCAGTCGTGAGCCTCGCACGCCAGCCGGCGGCCGAACATGCGAGCGAGTTTCAGTTGCCTGGCCCCTGGGCAGAAAGGGAACAACTCATCTGGAGCCAGTCTACCGGTTCAGGTGCCAACGAGGCACGCGAGGCCGTCAATGATGCCTTGCCGGAATAAAAAGCTCACGCGCATATATCGAGGAGTGGCCTTCATTCCGACGCACATGTTAGAATTCGCAGTTTGAATCGTCCAAGGGCAACCAACGTTCGACTCTTTGCGTACTGCCGGCTTATTAGTCGGGGCCTGCAGCGAGGAGCCTCCTTCAGTGCGAATCAAACTCGTTGGATTCTCGTTACTCGTGGTCAGCTGGGGACTGGTGATCTGTTGGGGTCAAGCACAGATCCCGGTGACATCGCCAAACGAATACGAGAGGGCTCGACAACTTCACCTTTCCATGAGCGCGCCTGCCAGAGTCGCAACCGTCACTTCCCGCACTGAACAGTTGTTTCTCATGTATGACCGCGACGGCGATGGGTTGCTCAGCTTCGATGAGATGCCGGATTCTCTCAGGGCCGAACGGTTCAAGTGGGATACGAATGGCGACGGCTTTATCGATCTCGCCGAGTGGCGAATGTATATGAATGCACTCCCTGCAGTCGAGTATCGATTGCCGTCGCCGCCCGTCATTCGCATCCAGACGCCCGCACCGGAATTCAACGTTCGAGAACTAACCAAACAAATTACCGCGACACCCCAGCCTCCAAGCCCGTCGCCGCCGTCCCGCTCGGCAAGTCGTCCCCCGTTCAATGACAACGCTTCTCGCAAACCTCAGGCCTCGGCGTCCCGCCTGTACCCAAAAAACATCCCGCCGTGGTTCAAGGAGTACGACACGGATGGCGATGGCCAAGTAGGCCTGTACGAGTGGCTGGCCAAGAAGGACGAACGTCAAGAATTCCACAAGTACGACCTCAACGGGGACGGGTATATCACAGTTGAGGAGTTGATTCGTTCCGGTCAGTACCTGACGAACACGGCCCCTCCACAGACCATTCACGGGCTGGGGTCCGAGGTTGGCGACTTTTATTATTTCCACTTGACTGGATCTACCCGCGGGACGGTCTGGGGCACGAAGGTCTACACGGGTGACTCGTCGCTCGCGGCGACCGCAGTACATGCCGGTGTGTTAAAGGTGGGCGAGACTGGCTTCGTTAAGGTGAACATTCTGGCTGGGCAGGACCGGTACGAGGGAACGGAGCAAAACGGAGTGTCGAGCCAACCCTTCGACATGTACCCGAAGAGCTTCAGCATTGAAGCGATCAAATAAGAGGATCATCCGAGAAGAACGTACTTGGCGACGTGTACGGAGTAAATGCGTAGCCGGAAGAACTCTTGGTCGCGGTAGCCATAGGCCTGGCGCTGGAGCGTTTTGATCTTGTTGTTGACACCTTCGAGCGGTCCGGTCGAGATTGGACAGCGGTGGTAGTTCAACAGGCCGGT
>DATANR010000126.1:0-16491 GCA_036266155.1 Gemmataceae bacterium
ATTCCGATGTTGTGCGATAAACACAACATCGGAATGTTATGCCACGTCAGCCACGTCAAACCGGAGCGCTGCCAATGCTCGTCCTCCGCTGCATGAAGGTCGGCTGTGTGTTCATTACGCTCGTCGGCGTTGGTTTCTTCGTCAGCTTGCTCGTGGAAATGGTGCCCGCCCTATTTGACGTCGTCGACTTCCTCGATCAAATCGAAAAGTGGTCGTGGAACGCCGAGCGGCCACTTTTCATATTGCTCCTGGGTGTCATCGGATGCAGCCTATGCTGCCTGGCTGAGCGATTTGTCCCGCGCGGAGCGTCGCCGCTTGAACAAGATTACGGCGACAAGCCGCGAAGCGGACGCGTCGACATGTTTGCCCGGCGCCCACATCCACTTTCGATGTTCGTCCTTCGAATCATGAAGCACGGCAGCGCGTACATCGCCATCCTTGGAGTCTTGGCTTTGGCAATGGCTGTGACCGCACTTTTTCAGCCGCGCTTCGTCAACATCAGGTGGACCAAGCGCGAGCGCGAGTGGCTGCAATTATTGACGCCGTCGCTTATCGTCATGGTCCTGAGCGCAATCGCCTACAGCACGTGCTGTCTCGCCCAGTGGTCGACAGTCCGGCGGCGAGTGTCGGTGGAGCGACGCGATCAAGAGGACCAAGGGCAGTAGTCGAACCACGAATCACACGAATCACACGAATCACACGAAAAAGACGTCGATCAATAGCGTCTTTTTCGTGTGATTCGTGTTTTTCGTGGTTACATCTGCGCTTACCAATGCCCGTGTCGATGATGATGGACCCAGCGGCCGCCACCCCATCCCATCCCGCCACTACCGCCAGTGTCGGCGCCGGCCGTCACGGTAACGGTCGCCGTGATCGTGCTGGTCGTCGTATCCGTCGCGGTCACTGTCTGGCTACCGGCTGTGTTCAAGGTCACCGAGAATTTGTGCACGCCGTTGTCGGCAGCGGTGAACGTGTAGTCAGCCGGCAGCACGGCCGCGGTGTCGGAACTCGTCAGATGGACCGCGCCCGTGTAGTTCCGAACTGGATGATTGCTTGCGTCCAGAGCGACCACGACGAAGTCGGTCGCGGTTCCGGTTTCCGCGTTGCGAAGGGCGATCACGCGGAAGTGCGTGGCCGCCGGCGCGGGCGTCACATTGAGATCGACCGTTCCGGTGATGGTCGCCGTGGTCGTATCGGTCGCCGTGAGCGTCTGCGTTCCGTCAGCGCCCGGCGTGATCGTGAACGTGTGCCGTCCGCGATCGTCGGCCGTGAATGTGTAATCAGCCGGCATCGTGGCGGCCGCGTCGGTGTCGGTCAGGCGAACGGTTCCGGTGTAATCGCGGACCGGATGGTTCGACGCATCCAGTGCGGTGACGGTCACGTTGGTTGTCTCGCCCGTGTGCGGATCGAGTTGCGTGCGGATGTCGAAGTGCGTGGCAACGGCCGACGTTGTGCTGTCGGAGCCGCCAGACCAATCACCCCATGAACCACCGCCGCAGCCTCCCATCGGCGGCGGAGGCGTGCCGGGATCACCCGTCGTGCCACCCATCGAATCGGTGCCGTCCGTAGGGATCGGCGGATCGGCCATGCGTGCCACGCCGAAGCCCATTGGCCCACCGAAGGAATAGAAGAACGCAAAGCCGCCGTGACTGGGCGTCACGCGGTCGGAAAGCCCTTCGATACGGAGGCGTGCGGCCGCTGGTCGCGGATTGCCTGGCTGTCGGGGATAATCGAGTTGGCGGCGCAACCAGAGAAACCAGCTGGAAAGCGACATGGACGTCTCCTGAAAAAAGCTCGCGGACGCTGTCGACGCTCCCTCAAGCATCGACAGCAGTCCGCGATTGTGAAAAGGATTGAACCCAACCGTCGCGGCTCGTCGGTGGAGCAATCCTGCTCACCCAACTAATCGCGATTGGCGCGCAGAGGCGGGCGCGGCCTCATCGATTTTTCATGCGCGTCCATGAGGACGTGTGTTTGCTGCCGCGCAATGGCCCACCAGCCAAACGAACCTTTACAACGAATCGCGGAACCGAGTACAAATCAGCGTGATCCCGGAGCGAACATGAATCGCCGGCAGTTTGTGCGACGTTCCATTCTTTCCAGCCCCTTCGTGCTCGGCGGCACAATGGGCTATGCACGCTACATCGAACGCCATGCGGTGGAAGTCGTCGAGCAGGAATTGAACCTCGGCCTTGAGTCGCCGTTGACGGTCGCCCTGCTCGGCGATTTTCACTTCGACCCGCTGTTCGAAGTCGATTACATCGAAACCGTCGTGGCCAAGGTCAACGCGACCAACCCGGACCTGATCTTACTTGGCGGCGACTACGTGTCGCACTCGGCGAATCGCCTACAGGCGCTGGTGGACGTGCTTGCGACCGCAAAGGCCCGGCTCGGCACTTTCGGCATCCTGGGAAACCACGAATTCTGGATGGCGAACCATGCCACCGGGGCCGACGCCATCGCCAACGTACTCGATAAAGCCGGCATTCGCATATTGCGCAACGAGAGCGTGCCGATCCCCGGCGTGCCGGATTGCTATCTGACGGGCTTCGAGAGCTTTTGGTCCGGCAATCCGAATTCGAAATCGCTTGAGGCGACGCCGACGCATGCACGGCATCTGGTGCTCGCGCACGAGCCGGACTCGTTCGACAAGCTGACCGATCCGCGCATCGTACTTCAGATGTCCGGCCACACGCACGGGGGGCAAATCCGCGTGCCATTCGCCGGCGCGATCATTCTGCCAACTTGGGGCAAGAAGTACGAAGCCGGCCTGTACGAACGCGGCACACAACGCCTGTATGTGAACCGCGGCATCGGCACGGTCGGCCAGCATTATCGCCTCAACTGCCGGCCGGAGATTACACTGTTTCGATTGAGGTGAGTAGCCTTCTCGCTCCGCGAGAAGTAAGCAAGGCCCCGCTGTTGGGTTCGACGATTTTTAATGCCCAAGCCTGCTCGCTTCTCGCGGAGCGAGAAGGCTACTTTCTTGGAGCCATGATGCCCGTCTCCGCCGAATTCGCCGAGAGTAATCGCACGCAAACAGAACGCCTGCGGCACCTCGTGAAGCAACTCGACGCCGCCAAACTTGCGTTGCGACTGCCGAACGGATGGACGGTCGCCGGTGCACTCGGCCACGTCGCTTTCTGGGATCGCCAACGACTCTGCTTGATGCGGTCGTGGGCAGCAGGCGTTGATTGCACGGGTGGCTACGCGGGCGAGGTGTTCAATGCTGCGCTGCAGCCGCTTTTGGAATTGATTCCGCATGATCAGATCGGAGCCGTCGCGATCCGGACGGCGGAAGAGGTCGATGCGTTTCTGCTCGAGGTTCCCGACGCGGTGGTAGCCGCGGCGCTCGCGCGGCCGGATGCGCCGAATCTCGACCGCGGATCGCATCGCGAAGGACATCTCGATCAGATCGAACGAGCACTCGCCGCGGCAGGCTAGCGCTGAACGAGTTGCTCGCGTGGCGGTCCCACCCACCAGCGCCACACGCTCAGGCCCAGGAACAACGGCACGAAGGCGGCCATTGCCGCGAGGCGCACGTACGCATCCTCGCGTTCATTCGCATACAGTTCCGAGTCCGACATGGAGTTGAGTCGGATGACGTAGGGAAGAAGCACAAATTGCGAGGCTGCCAGAAGCAGCCAGACCAGGACCGGCACGTGTTGCAATGCCCGACGGAACATCTTCGAACTCGCAGTCGTTATTCAGCTTTCATTTCATTGCACATTTGTCGATCGTTTGCGCGCTGAAAATTGCGTTCAGATTGCGTTCAAGTTTCGTTCAGAATTCGTTCGGGGGTGTGTGCCTTTCTGAACGAAACGCAAACTCATCGGCCGCGCGACACGACCCGGCGGGTGACCGCTCGCTTAAGTGCTTGCGGCATGATAGCATGGGTCGACCGGCAACCAAAGAAGGGTTTTCCCATGCGCACGCTGCTTGCGTTTTTCGTTTCCACCGTGCCATTGACCGCGGCCGACAAACCGCCGGTGTACGTATGGCTCGAAGCCGAGTGGTTCAGCGGCGTCAGCGGCTCGTACGCCTACTGGCCGGACACGACGAAGCCCGCCAAGCCGACCGGCCACTGGGGCATTGCCGGCCCCGGCATCTCGGCCGAATGGTCGCAGGGCGGTGAAAGCGAATGGAACTCCATCGGCGCGTCGCCGGCGGAGACGAAAGCGGAATGTCACCGCGACTTCGTCGTGCCGCGGGCCGGCAAGTACCGCGTCTGGGTTCGCTATGTCGATCACCGCAAGAAGACCGAGCCGTTCACTGTCGGCATTCAACAGGGCGCACAATCGCCGCTCGCGGCCGAGATGGGTGTGAAGCCGGTTGTGCCAGTCAACGACGAGTACCAACTCTACTGGGGCTTCTCTTTTGGTTGGGGCTCGGCCAACTGCGACTTGCTCGCCGGCAAGGCGCGCGTGTCGCTGACGATCGATAAAGTCGGCGAAGGCTGGCGACAGGTCGATTGCATCCTCATCACCGACGACCTGAACTATGTGCCTGTCGGCCGCGAGAAGCCGCCATTCGCGTATCTCAGCGCCTTCGGCGAACACCCCGCCGACGGGGCCGCATGGCGCGGCAGCGCGAAGGACCTGAAGGTCGGCGCAAGTTGGAAACGCCCACAACTCGCCAGCCGCGAGTTCTCCATGTGGATCGGCGGCCTCGATGCCGACGCCAAGTGGTGGGAGAAGCAGGATCTCGCCAAGCTGACGCGTGAGGAGCTTCTCTTCGAAATCGGCCCGCCGCGTGACATCAAGGACCAATTTCACAAACAGTTCACCGGCCAAAAGGACACGCCGGTGCTCTATTGGCCGGGGCTGGTCGTCGGCAGTTACCTCGGTTCGACGCCCGACCTGTCGCCGGGTAAGCCGATGCGCGTCTGGCTCGAACGCACGAAGGCGCCGTTCTACATCCTCACGAATTACGCTTCGGGTGCTTACACGGACAAGAGTGGGCCAGCGACGTACCAGGCATTGACGGGGCCGCTGGCCGAGCAATTCCTCGGCTACATTCACGGCGAAGCGCTCGGCACCGGCGGCGTCGGCCACGGCGACAAGGCCCTCGGTCCCACGCGCCGCGAGCACATCGATGCGTTGGGCAAGCGGCTCCTGAAGTCGCAAGCGGAGGATTGGTCGAAGATCTACAAGACGCCGGTTTCCGAAGCGCACATGGCCAAGAGCATCTCGTGTCTGTCGTGCGAGAGCATCTCGCTCGCCCATCTCTTCCACGAGATCGGCGCCAAGGTCGTCGGCTATGAGGAAGACGCGACGAACATTCACATCCCGATGCGCATCGCGTTCGAGCGCGGCGCCGCTCGGCAGTATGGCGACGCGTGGATCAACTACGCCAGCGGCAATTTTGGCGACGCCTGCAACTACTTCACGCAGGAGCCGATCGTGCCGCGCGGGGCCAAGAGCTGGTTCCATAGCAAGTACGCCATCACCGACGGCGTTACGACGGCGTGGTATCGCAAGATGTACTACCTGAACTATCTCGGCGGCGCATCGGCCATCTACTGGGAGCAAAGCCTGACCAACCAGTGGATCCTGCCGGGACCGGGCACGCATCCGATTCAATTGTCGCCGTATGGCCGCGCGACCGAGGATTTTCAGGCGTTTGTCGATCGCTTGCCGGACCGCGGCGAGCCATACACGCCAATTGGCGTGCTGCTCAATTACGGTCACGGCTACGAGCGCGTCAACAACTACGCCAAGATGCTGACCTACTTCGAAGAGGCGCCCGCCGACCGCGAGCTGCGTGAACTATTCAACGTCTTCTGGCATCCGACTGCGATTGTGGAAGGCCAACCGGTCATGCCAGACGTGCAGAGCATGCCCAACGGGAAGTACGGGAACATTTTTGACGTGCTCGTGGACCGGGCGGCAAAAGCGAAGGCGATCTTCGAATACCCAGTCATCTGGGCGGCGGGCGACGTGGACCTCTCCGGTCCGTGGCCGGGCCTGCTTGAAGATTATGTCAAACGCGGCGGCACGCTGGTGGTGAACTCCGAGGCGGCACGCGGTAAGTTGCCGGAGCGTTTGCTCGGTTTCAAGCTAAGCGGCTCGTTCGACCCGGCGACACGATGGTCAACCGATGACGGACCCATGATTCTGACAACCCCCTACGACGTCGAGCGCGGCGAAATGGCCGGTGCCAAGGCTCTGGCGTGGGCCAGTCCAAAAATCCCGCTGATCACAAGGCACCAGGTCGGCGAGGGGTCGGTCATCTTGACGCTTTGTCCGCGAATGATCGGTATGGACGAACGCGCGCATCCGGCGTTGCCGTATCTGATGAACGGCCTCACGCATAATCTGCTTCCCATCGAAGTTCGGCGCGCGGACGGCAAGGAAGTGAACGGCGAGATCATGTATCAAGTCAACAAGACGAAAGACGGCTGGCTGGTCGGTCTCGTGAACAATCGCGGGCTCGACAAGACGCAGAACGGCATCGCCCGCGTCGATCGGCGGGCGTTTGTCGACCTGGTCGTGCGCACGAAGCTCAACGTGAGCGCGGCGAAGGAGTACACCGAACCGCGCGACTTGACTGTGGAGAAGGGGGCCAATGGCGCTGAGGTGCGTGTCCGTGTGCATCCGGGGGACGTGCAAGTTGTGTATTTGTCGGTGAAGTAAACGGAACATGCGGCCTCCTCCCGAAATTCATCGAATGCGCACGCGCACTCCGCTCATTGGTCCACTCGCAGGGTGGGAACTGGTACGGCTGGCGCGCCGGGGCCAGGCACATCGCGGCCGGCTCATGGTCGCCTATCTGCTGCTCATCGCATTCATCCTCACCCCGGTCTTTTGGTTTCCCAATACTGACCCGATCGAGTTGCTCACCGGGCCGGGGCGAACACTTCAACCGAAGGAAGCCGCTGAGCTTGGGCAGAGTTTCGGGCTCGCCCTTCTCGAAGCAGTCCTGTTTGCCGTGGCGGCAATGACGCCGGGGTATACGGCAATTGCGATCGCCGACGAAAAGGAACGGCAGACTTTGCCGTTGCTCTTGACCACCTGTCTCTCCGACCGCGAAATCGTGCTTGGCAAGGCGGCTGGGCGCTTTGTGTTTGTGCTCATCGCGGCGCTGGCGGCGTTGCCGGTGCTTTTCGCGACTATGTTTCTCGGCGGCGTCGAGATGCGCATTCTCCTGGTCGGCGTCGGCTTGATCGCGGGAACGGCCGTCCTTGCGACCGCGATCGGCGTCGATGCCGCCGCGACTACGAACGACATACGCTCGGCCCTCGTCCGAGCGTACGGCGTCACCGCTTTCGTTGTCGGCACCGGCGTCATTCCGCCATTTGTCTTTGTCTCGCCGTTTGGCGTGCTGATTTGGTTTGGGACCGGTCGGGTTTCATGGGGTGCGGCCCTGTTAGTGGGAGTGGCGTACCCGTTGTTGCAGTTTCTCATCGCCATCGGCTTCTTCGCGAGTGCGGTCCGCCGGCTCCGTCGTCCGGACGAACACACACGCCCGGATCCGCGCCCTCGACTATCAGTTGTTGAGGCTCCCAAGAGGATCGAGCCGGAATCTGTCTCCGCGGACGACGACGAGATTCGCAAGGCCGCACCAGAACCGCGTCGAACCGGCGAGCTGCCGCCCATCAACGATGGGAATCCGCTCTTGTGGAAAGAGCGCTACGTCAACAATCAACGAACACAAGCGAACCAGACAGCCAGGGTTCTACCATTTTTGTTCGCCAGTCTGGCACTCCTGCTTCTCGCCATCGGCGCTGGGAATCTGATTGCTCGGTTCTGGGAGGACAAGCACGACGAGGACGAAGGTGGACGGCTGGTGATGACCGGCGGGACAATCCTGGCCGGCGTCTACTTGTTCCCCGCCGCGATCGCGCTCGCGTCGTGCATTGCCCGCGAGCGCCGACGCAATACGCTCGAGTCATTGCTGGCGATTCCGCTCGATCGGCGCAGCGTGTTGCGGACCAAGGTTCGAGCGGCCGTCGAACGCGGATGGTGGTGGGCTCCCGTGTCATTGCTCGCGACCGGTGTTGCATTCGGGGCAGACGGCGGGTGGCGGCTCGGCCTCCTTGCGGGAGGACTGATGCTCGCGGGCGCCACGTTCACCATTGGACTCGGAGCCTATTTGACCGTCCGCAGCGTTTCCGAGGTGCGGGCGTTTCGATTCCTTGTTCCAGCGGTCGTGTTTGTCGTCGGCGCCCCGGTCGCCCTGTGGAATGCGACCGATTGGACCACTCCGTTCTTGTCGGAATTAGCCATGGGGCCCGGCGCCACGGTGTTCGCGATCGCCGGGGCCCTGCTCTGGCGGCGAGCCGGTGGGGCGCTCGATCAGATGGTGTAAAAGACTGACTGGTCGCCGGTCGGCTCTCCTCTGTCGGATTCGCGGACTACAATTCCCCTCGACATCGTCGCCGAGGATCACATGCCGACCAACTTTCCGTGTCCCAACACGCAATGCAGCTACCAGTTCGACGCGGACATTCTGCCGCCCGCGGCAATGGTGACATGCCCCCTATGTCGGACACGCTTTCCCTATCGGGCGAATCGGCCGGTGTCGATGGAACCGGCCGCCGGCGGCCAGGATTCGCGTCCGGCCGGCCCGGCGGTCATCAAGGCCCGCGAAATCCCAAAGTCGAACATCTGGATTACCATCGGCTCAGTCGGGGCATTTGGGGTTGTGCTGCTCGCCGTCTTGATCGGCCTGATGAAGCAGCGCGGCCAGTCGCCGAACCAATCTTCGAGCGAAGCAACCAACGACACGTTTAATGTGAAAGTTGATCCGTTTCCCGGTTCGTGGGAAGAGGATTTCGAATACGTGCGCAATCCACTCGAAGCCAACATCCTCGGCCGCAAACGTACCAATCCAGACGGCTACGTGGCGGTCGGGGCGCGGGATTGGAGCGACCGCGAACCGCGGACGGGTGAACTCGAAGAGATGATGCGGGGACAACTACAAAAGGCATTCGACAAGGCTGCGATCGTGGCCGTCGAGGGACAAACGTGGGCGGGCCATCCAGCGCTTTCCGTTGGGTTCACCGCGAGCAAGAACGACGAACACGTCCGCGGCGAGGCATTCACCATCTCCTACAAGGGCATCGGCTATTTCTTCGTCGCGTGGGCGAGCGAGACCAACTGGGCGGGTTTGCAAAGTGAGCTGACTGGCATCCGCGAAAAGGTGCGCCCCGCCGGCTTTCGTGAAAAATGGGCGCCGAAGCGGTTGAACGTGGAGAGGTACCCGTCCGACGACGGCAGGATTCAGGTGGAAGACATCGACGGGGCCTGGCTCAAAGGCAAGCCGGGGGATCAGTGGCCGGACAAGGGAAAGAGATACGTTGTCGAAGCAAGCGATCTCAAAGGTGAAGACCCCAACGCCATGATGATGCTTAAGGCGGAATACCAATTCAAGGAACGCGGCGACGCCAAGCGACTCCCCGCACAAGCTAATGCGCTTGTCGTCGAACTGGACAAAGGCGGCGATCCGCTGGAAGCAGCCAAGGCACACATCATTGAGCGCATCAAGAAGTCCTACGCTTCCGCGACCGTACCGGACGTCAAACTGGAGCCCTTGACCAAAGGAACCCAGTTGCCGACCGGCGGCCCGGCCATCGGCCGCTTCCTCTTCAAGGACCCGCTCGACAAGGACAACAAGGTCGAGTGGGTGATTTCAGCGATCAATGTTGGGAACAAGATCGTCGCGGTCGAAACGTCAGTGCTGGAGAAGCATGCGGCGTTCGTGGACGAGTGGATGGTCCACCTGGCAGGTTCGTTGAAAGCACGTTAAGGTCGTTCTGCTTTGCGCGCCCGAACCCAGAGATAGCCGTGCTTGCCGGCTGGGATTGGCTCGCTGCCGGTTCCTTCCAATAAGGCCCCGTAGGGATTCTCCTCGGAGCCATGCGGCGCCGTCCGATAGGACACGATCTCCAGGTGATTGAGCAACGTCGCCTTCACGACGTCCTCGGTAAGCCGTTGCGGTTCGCAGATCGTCGGATCTTCGCCCAGGTTGAAACTGCCGACGAACTCCCCGCCCGGTTTGATGACGCGAAGAATCTCCTGGCACATCGTCGAAAAATCGTCGACGTGGTCCATCGCGTTCAGCGTGAACATTACATCAACATAAGCGGTCGGCAACGGAATCGTCTTCTCCGTCGACTTCACATAGATCATGCCGTGCGACTGGATTGCCTCGCGAAACTCGTCCGCATAAAGGTCTGAAAGAACGTCGATGCCGATCCGCGCAATGGCTGAGCGTGCCCACGTCAGGCTGCCCATCGGACCGCAACCGAAGTCGGCGATCACCTTGCCTGCGACATAAGAGTCGTCGCGCTCTCCGGCGATACCGAGCAGATAACGGCGATAATAGTCGTCGCGTGCCGTCGGATCGGGTTGCGGCACGGTCTTCCAGTAAAGAAGTTCTTCGCGCCCTTTGGTGGTGACCAGCCGTTTGAGCGGCCGCAACGCCCACTTGATCGGGCCGGGCACGCGCTGGCGGAGTTGGGTCAGGCTCATGGGGATGGCTTCCTGCAGTTCCGGTTCGTGCGGGCATTATGCCGTCAAAGACGCGGAACTGCCAGCCCGCTTGACGATTCGGTGGGCGAATGACGGTCGAACTGGTAAGACGGAAGGACGTGCCAAACGGCTGTTTCCGTTTGCAGTTCAGCAGGTTCGTTGAGAGTTCATCGATGCAAAAGAGCAAGGCGCGCCGCCGGGCGACGAAAAAACGTCGCAAGGAAGGCCAAAACACGACGTTCAAGACCGAGCGTAAATCATCGAAGACACGGCTGCGCTGATTGGCGTTTGGAAGTGGTCGGCACTCAGCCGACCCACTCCTGACCAGTCTCGGTGTGAACAATCTTGATTTTCGTCCGGGGTCGACCGCGGACGAGTTGGAAGGTAAATGGAGTGACGTTGCTCGTCAGCACGTTCACTCCAGGCGTTGCCATCCCGCGCAAGCGCATTTTTCCGCGGCCGAGTTGGTACAGTTCGAGCCGCCATGGATCGCGGTCGAGGATGAGCACTTCACGGGTGCCGGACGCCGCATAAAACTCAAGTTTGTCGCGGCTCCGATCGTCTGGGCTGACGATTTCCAGGGCAAAGTCGGGGCCGCCAAACCAGTGTGTGCGCCGGTCTTGCGCTGGGTTCCCTGACAAGAACAGGCACATGTCCGGACAGCGATAGTTCTTGGTCCAATTCCGGTTGCGGTCGGTTACGTTGGTCGGCCCCTGAACCCGGTCACCGATTTCGGGATTGAAGACCGTCCGGAATACCCAGGCGAAGAAAATCCCAAGATCGCTGTGTTCAGTGTCTGCGTCGGGCATGATGAAAGTGACTCCGTCCCAGACCTCCTCACGACGCTGACGGTCCGGAATTGCCTCGCGATCCGCTAGGATTTGCTCTGCTAGCTCGGGGTTCAATACTACGAGAGGCATTGCCAACTCCTCGACTTCATTCCCCAATCTTACAGCAATTCTCTTGGAATGACTTGCGAACCGCTTTGATGCCAGTCTGCCCCAATGTCTGTTTGACCGCGGCGAATCTGCGCACGGGGACAACTCGCGCTGTCATACTCCAACCAAGCTCGGCACCGGCGTTTGGTCGAAATTGAACGGCGGTTCGACGAACTCTTCTTCGCCGCCGCGGTCGCGGAAGATGTGGAGGACGCGGAGGCGGCCGAGGGGAGCGAACTTCGGCTCGGGGTACTTGCTGCTCGGGCGGAATGGCTCGTCGACGTCGAAGTCGTGGAACATCACGCGGACTTTGGTCAGGCCGCGGAAGTGCACGTCTTCGGAGCGCTTCCGGCCGGCGCCCTTGTCGTACACTTCGAACAACACGCGCAGAACCTTCGCGAGCTTCCGGTAGCCGACGCCGTCTTCGACGAAGATCAGATCGACTTCGAGAGACTTGAGCAAGTGGTAGAGATAGCGGCGCTCGGCGAGCGTGAAGACCTCAGCGTATGGCGGGCCGACGACTTCGGTCAGGAACGCCGGCTCGTCTTCGCCGCCGGTCACTTCGTCGCGTGTCAGGCCGGCGACGAACCAGAGGTGCGGAGCCAGCCAGTAGCCGCAACCGCCGGACGATGTGCGGCCCTTGGCTTCGCGGAAAATCTTCTCGAGCCCGCGGCGCAGTTGTCGGCGAAGCTGAATCTCGTCGCGGCGGGCCATGCGGGTGTAAACGAATTCGTTTCTCAAGTCGGCCCGGCTGACCGCAAGCGGCCAGGTCGGATCGAATTCGTGCGTCTCGGATGCTTCCGGATGAACGACCTTGATCTGCACGTCATTCACGCCGTCTTCGCCGAAGTTTGCTTTCCAACCATGTTCGCGAAGCTGGTGGGTCACAACCTTTTGATCACGCTCGTACACGCCGACGATGTGCGCGATCGGCCGGGCCGGTCGCGACGGATCGTTACGCCACGCGAGGAAGACGAAGACGCCGGCCGACAACAAAAGCCCGGGCGTGAGCCAGCCAAGCCAGTTGCCCATGACCGTCGTCAAGGGCATGGTGTTCTCGGCATCGGGCTGACCAAATATGCGTCCGCCGGCCGCGGACATCACGAGGGCGAGCAGCAGCAACACGGCAATCGTGGTCACCGCCAGAAGCAAGCGACGCATCGGGATCGAGCGCACCTTGCGCGTCCGCGGCGAACGCCAAATGAGTTGAGCCGCTCCCGGCCGGAACGGGAACAGATTGACGAGGATGACGATCAGCCAACAAACCCCGGCCACAACCAGGACGGGCCACAAGGGCAACAGCCAGGCAGCCGCGGTCGTGAGTGTCAGATAGGCGGCCAGGAACACCAGTTGGCCGCGCGTCATCTGCGTGTCGCCGGGCCGGCCGCCGCGGGCCAGGCGCGTAAGCAACATGATTGGGAAATAGACGCCGCCGAGTGAGGCGACGAAGAGCATCCCCCAGAGCAGGCTCATCAATGCAAGGTAACCGGTATAAGTCACCGTGACGATGGGCTCACGCCACCCGGACGGCGAATACCACCACACGACCGAGGCGCCCACCACCCAGATCGCCAACAGGAAAACGACGCCAAACACGGCCGTCGGCAGGCGCCGCGCGATATGCGGCGTGCCACGCAGATCGGGACCGATGTCCACCTTGAAGCGGTCGCCGGCGCGAGCGAGGAACCAAGTACATGCGCCGAGCTTCTTCACCCAGGGGATCGGATTGGCGCGATGGCGAAAGGCGATGCCGACGAGGATGAGCAGAAGGACCGAGGCGCCGACGGTGTCGTGAATGTCCGACAGCGCCCGCCGGCCGAACATCTCGAGACCGAGAAACAGTACGATCACGGACGGGGTGAACCACCGCCCATGCGTGAGCACCTGACGAAGTTGCGGAATGACGGTGGCGAAGACGTTCATGTAGGCCGATTCACGCCACCGGGCGATAAACGTCGAACGGGCGCTGGTCCGATGTTCTTATTCTAGCCGGTCTGCCAGGCAGGTCCCGGAAACAAAAACCACTTCAAATGAGCTTAGCAACCGACCATATCGGGCCGCAAATGAATTCCGGTCGCGATCGCCGATTGCAAGGAGGAATCAGTCCTTCGCTCGACATTCGTTTCAACTCATTGCAGATAGACCAAATTCAAAGAGCGCCAATCAAAGAGCGCCACGAAGAGCGCCAGGGGTGTATGGGGTTGGCGCTCTTTGACCTTCACAATTGACGGATCCTCTTTATTAAACGGTTCTTGCGTCGATAATCATGCCCACAAAAAGTGGTGTCAGGAAGCCCGCCAAAAACTGGTCAACCCTGTTGGCAGCGGTGTCCTCTCCGTGCCTCCGTGACTCTTTGGTGAATTCGGCAACCGAATTACTTCTTCTCGCCGGGCTTCGGCAAAAACCGGTCGACATTCCAAATGAGCACGACGCCGTCGCGATCGCCGCTGACGGTCTGCCGGCCATTGCCGGCGAAGGCCGCCTTCACGACGGGCACGCCATGTTTGCGAAAGATGCCGACATCCTTGCCCTCAGCCAGCTGCCAGAGCCGCACCGTCGCGTCGGCAGCCGCGGTCAGTGCCCATTTGCCGTTCGCCGACAAGACGACCGAGCGGACGGCTCCCTCATGGCCCTTCAGTTCCTGAAGCTGCTTCGCGTTCTCCGTGTCCCAGAGTCGCACGCTCCGGTCGTCGCTGCCGGAGATGATGCGCTTGCCGTCGATGGAGAACGCGACGGCCGTCACCGGCGCTGTGTGCCCTTCAAACGCGCGGACTTGTTTACCGCTGTCGAGGTCCCACAGCCGTAACGTTCGATCGGCCGCGATGATCGCCGTGCGGCCATCCGGGCTCACCGCGATAGCGCTGACGTATTTCATCGGACCACGCCAGCGGCGAATCTCGCGGCCGGTGTCGAGGTCCCACAAGATGACGAACCCGTCGAGCCCGCCGGTCACGGCCTGATTGTCCGGCGCGAACGCGACCGCCGTGACGAGGCCAGTGTGGCCGTCGAGCTTTTGAAGTTGCCGGGCGGCCTCGACATCCCACAGTCGGGCGGCGCCGTCCATGCTGCCGGAGAGCGCTTGCTTGCCATCAGCCGACAGCGCGACGGCCCAAACCGATGCCGTGTGGCCGACCATGCGCTTCAGATCACGCTTGCCTTCGACCTCGTAAGAGCGCACGCTGCGATCAGCACTCGCGATGACGCCGCGCCGCCCGTCGGCCGTGAACGCCATTTGATTCGCCTGGCCCGCCGAGACTTCAAGCGGATCGAGTTCACCCGTGTTGTCGGGCAAGCTCGCGCCAATCTGCGCGGCTTGGAAGAGAGCGCCCAACCGCAGTTCCCGAACGACGTCGCCAAACGTCTGCACCCACACTTGCCGAGCGACGGTTCCGCCAGCAACGCGCAACGAACCGAGCGGCCGGCTCAACGCTTCCGATTCGCCGACGCGCTTTGAAAACTCTTCCCACGGCAGCCCGGCCTCGGCGGCGGCGCTGATGCCGTCGATATCGCCCTCATAGCGCAGCGTCATCGAGATGATTGGTTCGAACCGCGTCACCTGCGTGCCCGTCAACGCCAGCGCGGCCTGGAAGCGTTTGGCGTCCTCCTCCATCTGGGCCAGCGATTTCTCTTTCGGCGGGTAGAGTGCAAGGGCCACATCCGCATCGGCTTTCGCGATCGCCTTCGGGTTGTGTTCTAGGTGATCGTGCATCTGGTCGGCTTTCGCATGGATGCCGGGGATGTGACAGCCCATGCACGAGACGCCAAGTTCCACCGCCTTGTCGGGCCGCTTCGGATCGCTGACGATCGCGTTCGGCGCTTTGTCGAGGCGGTTGTTGACGGCGTTCATGATGAAGTAACCCTGCAGACCGTTCGGCAAGCTGAAGATCGCTTCGCCGCCGGCGTGCAGGAACGTGTTCTCGACACTGCCGGGCCCGAGCGGATAGGCGAATACATTGCGTCGATCGGGTGCTTGCAATCCGCGGTCGGCCAGGTTCTGCGGCACTTCTTCGAAGTCGTAGGTCCGCCAGTAATAGCCGTGCACCGCGTCATGGCGTTCGAGCACGCGGTTGTTCTTCGAGATGCCGGAGCCGTTGAAGGCGACGCGCATCACGCGTTCCTGTGCGATGTTCAAGCCGGCATCGACGCGAAGCTGCCGTTCGAGTTCGGCGAGATTACCCGGTAGTTGAAGCACATCCTGATAGAGCGGCGGCCGCGAAGCCGTGGCGACGAACCAGTCGCCCCGAATCACTGGGACCTTTGACGCCGTGAAAACGGAGATCACGCGGCTCGTCACGCCATCGTCGAGGACCCCATAAGGGTAATCCTGCAAAATGCGGTTCCAGACCGTCGCGTCCCACATGTACCAGCGCAGGTCGATGCGGAAGACCGTTCCGTGGGCGTCAATCGGCTCCGGATTGCGGACTTTCGGATGCCACGACAGCGAGTTGATCAACTTTGATAAAGCGTTGCGATAGGTCCGCACCTCGTCGTCAGCCGCGCCGGCGTTCAAGAGATGCGTCAGTGTGAAATAGCGTTGGAAGCGGCGCGCCCGGCGATCGACCTTCTCCAGGTCAGCAAGAATCCATTCGTTGATTTGCGCCTGGGTGATGAACTCACGCTTCTGATCGGCGATGAGCGGTGGAGCGCCAGCGTCGATCCAGGCTTTCAATGCCGCCTTGTCGGACTCCGATGGCCGCGTCTTCACGTCCGGCGGCGGCATCGTTCCCGCTGCGACTCGCTTGTAAATCGGCGACTCATCGGCTTTGCCGGGCACGACCTTTTTTCGAACGACGAGGCGATCCAAGTCGGCGATGTAGTTCATTCCGCCTTCGACATTCCCTTCGGCGCCGTGACAGCGATAGCAATGCGTCTTGAGAACGTCTTGTGCCTTCTTCGCGAGCGCGTTGGGCTCGGCCGCGAATGTCGGACTCGCCAGTAAAGCAAGTATCACGGGGAAAATGCGGCGGAGACCGAAGCGCAGCGAGGGCGACGCCGTACTTGGTGAGACGCAGAGTTCCAAACGCTGCGGATTTTCTCCCCTCTCCCCCGCTTCGGGGGAGAGGGGCCGGGGGTGAGGG
>DATANR010000127.1:0-36951 GCA_036266155.1 Gemmataceae bacterium
CGAACGCATTCTCACCATCGTGGCCAGTTGCCGCCTGCAAAATCGTCAAGCGCTCGACTTCCTCACCCAATGCATCCACAACGCTCGCCATCGCAAACAACAACCGTCACTGCTACCCGCATAAGGCCGTGAACGGTTACGGATGTCGGGCACCTTCAAGCGAGTGTCGCGCTTCGGGTCTCCAAGTGGTGGTACATCCGGAGTCTCGATTTTTGGCGAGTCGCTGGGAATTGGAATTGGTTGCGACCGCCCAGGCTGGCCTGCGGCCATCAGCAGTGCCAGGCAAGCAAGAACGAGGCCGCTCCGCCGCCAGTTCAACGAAGTTCGCATCGCCCGCCTCCATGAGGAATCGAGGCGGCAGTGTAACCCTGCGACCAGCGTTGGGTCAAGTGAGGTGCTTCTCTGTTCATGTTCCAGTCAGGAACGGTCTGCCTACTTCTTACCGGGCGTGAATGACTTCAGCGAAATCATGACGTCGGTCTTGAGGCTATCGATTGATTCTCCGGACTCAATTTGCACTCGGACTGGGCCGCGGCCAGGTGCGAGCCAGGATGTCACTCGTGTCGTGAAGCCCATGAACTCGAACGACATCTCGACCCGTGCGACCTTGAATTTTCCGGCCCCGACCTCGATTTCTTCTTCGCCTACAACTGTGCACGTCGCGATTATCTCCACCATGTCCGGTTGCTGTCCCTTTGCTGGTTCCGATTCCTTGGCCGTCATCTTCCATTCCCAAGTGTCACCCTTCATGAGAGGAAGTCTTACCAGGCAAGCACGACCAGGAAGAAAGTTTGACCCCTCCATAACCTGGTACACACCCTTGTCGGATACCTCGTACATCGCTGTAGTTGGCGTGCCGTCCTTTATTGTTGTTCGGATTTCGACTAGGTTGGCGCCGTACTGAGACTTGGCGGAAGTCACTTCGTCGACCTTCTCGAAGCGATTGTCTCCGGACTTCACGTCAAACACCAACCGGTCGCCCACAGTCGTAGGGAAGTAGAGCGTCTTAGACTTTGGTTCTTCAGAGATGGCGTTGGTTGCGCTGACCAGGGCTAACCCGAGAATCGCGACCGCGGCGAGTGTCTGTCGTGACATGACGGGCCCTCCATGAAGAACGCGGGACAGTACCCCAACGCGAAGTCGTTAGACAACCCCACTTTCAAAAGACCATCAGCCAAACACTCTCCGTAACTCATCAGACGAGCAGAATCAGGGCGTCGGTAAACTACTCTGGCCGCCAGAGTTCTCTTCGCGGTCCAAGACATGCCGCCAGCCGAGGGGGCACCCAGATTACCCTGAGTTCTCCGACTGTCAACACCCCTGTCTAGTTTTGAGCGCCAAACACGTTCGAGAAATGGCCTCTTGACGCGGCGAGAATCTGTGGGACTATCGACCCATGAACACAGCCTGCCATCCCCAATCGCCGAACGACCCCATCACGTCCGAGTCCGCGTACACCCTCTTCCAGGCCCTTCTTGAGCGGCTCGACCGGCTGGAACAGAACCTGGCCCTCGCCAGGCCCAAGGAGACCTACACGACCGACGAAGCCGCTGAGCGGCTGAACCGGAGCCCGTGGACCGTCCGGGACTGGTGTAACAAGGGTCAAGTGCCGGGCGCCTACCGGGTCAAAGGTAAGGGCAGACGAGGCGAGTGGCGTATCCCGCATGACGTCCTGGTCCGGGTCCAGAACGAGGGGCCCGGCCCGGTCCAGAAGGCGTGAGGTTCAATCGAACACATCTTGAATGGCGTTCCTAGTCTCCTCTGGGAACAGGTGTCCGTACCGCTTCCGCATCGCCTCGGTCTCGTGCCCCATCCAAGCGTCGATGACGTCGGGCTTCTTCCCCGCGGCCGCCAAGTTTGACGCGAACGAGTGCCGGAAGACGTGGAATCCGCGGACCACCGACCATCTACTTCCTGCTAACGCCTGGTCGAAGGCCGAGTCCGCCTCCGACGGAGTCAATTCGCCCGGCTCTGGTCGGGTCACCCTCTCTCGAACCGTCGCAGACCGCCCCGTTAAGGTCGTCGGCCGGCCGGGTCCGCTCTGATGGCCGGTTGTTCGGCTTCGCTTCTTGCTCCGCTCAACCACCTCCCCGTGGCAGAAGGCGTACGGCCCCCCTGGGTGTCCTGCCCCAAGCCACTCCCTCATCACCCTTTCCAGGGTCGGCGTCATCGGCACCCGGCGGCGCGTCTCCTTCACCGTCCGGTCCTTCTTTTTCTCTCGGATGATGACCTCCCGGCCCTCGAAGTCGAAATCTTCGACCCGTGAGCGCATCATTTCACGTTTGCGGGCCCCTGTGTGGGCCACAAACACGAACATCGGGTACACGAACGGTAAGGTCTCGGCCTGCCGGACGTGCTCAAGACACTCGGCGATTTCCTCCTTGCGGAGGAAGAGCGTCTCCCATTGCTCTTTGACCGCGTAACCGGTGAGGCCGCTCAGGGCGATGTTCTTCTCAATCTGCTCCCAGGTCTGGAACGGCAGCTTTTCCGTCCCCTTTGGATACCGCAGCTTGCGGGTCGGGGGGTCGGTCGTTACGATTCCGTGCTCTCGGCCCCAGTTCCACACCGCGTTGAACCTCTTCACTTCTTTCTGAATGGTCCTCGTCGAGTAGGGCTCGCCGTTTTTCTTCTTCTCGCCTGACCGCTTGGTCACGTACCGCTGGAGTTCGGTCACGGATAGGTTCTGCACGGGCGTCTTCTTGCCGAGGATGCGGAGCACGTGCTTCGAATGGTGCCGGTGCGTATCGAGCGAGTTGCCCTCCATCGCCCCATCGGGCATCTCCTGCTCATACCGGTCGAACATCTCGCCCAGCGTCACGACGGTTGGTGCGACCAGCTTCTGCGTCCGCTGTCCGTCGGTGAACACGAATGTCCAGAAGTCCGCACCCTCCGGAAGCGTCTTCCGGCCTGTCTTGAGTTCCCGCAGAACGAGTTCGATGCGACCGAGGGCTGCGTTGGCCTCGGTGTCGTCGCTCGTGTCCAAACTCTTCTGATACTGCTTGCCTCCGAACCGGAAGCTGATGCGGTACATCTTCGACGCAGGGTCCTGGCGAATGGATGCCATGACGCGCACCTCCCAACACTGGGCAACATGTGCCCTGCACTGTTAGAGATTTGTTACAGATTTCAGAGGGGGAGAAAGAAAAAGGACCCACGACTCTCGTCGTAAGTCCTTGTCTGATAATCATGCCGAGGACAGGACTTGAACCTGCACCCCCTTGCGAGGACTAGCTCCTGAGGCTAGCGCGTCTGCCACTTCCGCCACCTCGGCTCATGCTTATTCACAGTAGCAGGCCTCCATCCTGCGTCAAGACGCGGTCGGCTATTCGCCTTCGAGGTCGGCGTCCCGGAGGTCCGTCAGAAACATGTGGCCGGGCTTATGCGTGATCGCCAACGGCAGGCGAGCTTGCATCAGCGCCGCTTGCGGTGTCACGCCGCAGGCCCAGAAGACGGGGACTTCACCAGGGCGAATGTCGACGGCGTCACCAAAGTCCGGATGAGCCAGGTCCGCGATGCCGATGGCTGACGGATCGCCGAAATGGATTGGCACGCCGTGCGCCCGTGGAAAACGCGCACACACACGCGTGGCAGCAACCGCTTGCTCCGGTGTCATCGGCCGCATCGATACCACCAGCGGTCCGCGAAAACGGCCAGCCGGACGACATGGTCGGTTCGTTCGATACATCGGCACGTTCACGTTCTGTTCAATGTGTCGGACGGGCAGTCGAGCTTCCAGAAGCGCCTTCTCGAACGTGAACGAGCAGCCGATTACGAACGACACGAAGTCAGATTGCCAAAGGGAGCACACGTCCCGCGGCTCGTCCATCAACGCGCCATCGCGCCACACGCGGTAGGCGGGGAGATCGGTGCGCAGATCGGCTCCGGGGGCGACCGATTTCGGCTCGGGATCACCGGGTTCCGTGACGTCCAGCAGCGGACATGGCTTTGGGTTGCGCTGGCAAAAGAGCAGGAAGTCAAACGCGTGCTCACGGGGGACAATAACCAGGTTGGCCTGAACATAGCCGAGCGCAAGGCCCGGCGTGGGACCGGTCAACTGACTGTCCCGACAGGCCTGCCGGACGGTATTGCCCGAGGATCGGATGAGATTGTCCACGTCAGCCCGCCTTGCGCAGGCCGATGGTCGATTCCGGATTGGCCAACACCACTTCTCGGCCAGTTTCGAGCGATGCCTGTCCGGCCTCCAGAATTGCGACGATGCCAATGCCGCTGCGCCCATCCGACACAGGCCGGTTGCGCGTCCGAATGCACTCGACAAAGTGCCGGGCCTCGGCGATCAACGGTTCGGTATTCGGCAACGGCAGCGCGATCTCGGCTCCCCGTCGGGCGGTGATGCGCCGTTTTGGGCCGCTTGAATCGACATCGAACCCACGATCGTAAACGATAACCTTGCGATCCCACGGCAGCATGTCGTTGAACACGGCCCACTTCTTGGTGCCGTAGATTTTCAGTTCGCGCACCTTGGCCGGGTCGTGCCAGCTCACATCGATCCGGGCCATGCGACCGCCGGGGAACCGAAGAGTTCCCCCGACCACATCGGCAATGTGCGACTGAACGATGTTCTGGCCTTCGCACGCGACCGATATGGGCCAGTCTCCCATGAGACGCACGGCCATTGACAGATCGTGCGGCGCGAGCGACCACCAGGCGTTTTCATCCGTGCGCAAGACCCCGTGGTTCGATCGCCGAGATTCGATGCGGCGAATCTCGCCAAGTTCACTTGAGTCAATGAGCTTGCGCAGGCTTTGAATCGCCGGATGGTATTCGAGCAAATGCCCGACCATCAGCATTCGGTCGTTGTCATCGGCAATGCGCACCAGCTCTGCGGCGTCGGCGGTGGTAAGGGCCATCGGCTTTTCAACCATGACGTCCTTGCCGCCTTCGAGGGCTCGTTTGGCAAGTGCAAAGTGCGTTGGCGCGTTCGAGGCGATGACGATGCCGAGCGTCTCTGGATCGTCGATCAAGTCGTTCAAGTTGCTCGTCGGCCGCACGTCAGGGTAATCGGTCTTGGCCTTGGCAAGCAGGTCCGCATTGAGGTCGCACACCCAGCGCAGCGACGCCTCGGGCAGGGTCGCCAAGGTGCGCAGCCAGTTGGCTCCCCAGTTGCCGATGCCGACGAGGGCAATGCCCGTCATGACCTTGTCTCCGAGGAAGTCGATGCCGCCAGAGCAGATACGACCGCTGGTCGTTGAGGTTACTTTACCAGCAGCAACCAAAAAAAGGATGGGCAGGGCCGACAACCCATTCTGACATTTGTTGGGGTTTTCCCCTTGCCGTGCACGGGGTCGGTCGGAAACTCTAAGAACAGGGGCCGCTCGCCACCTGTCGGCGGAGGTGTCTCATGCAATGGGAAGGTCGCGAAGAAAGCTCGAATGTCGACGATCGCCGCGGTATGGGCGGTGGGCTCTCAACTGGAGCCGTGGTTGGCGGCGGCGGGTCGATCGTGCTGGTCATCCTGGCGCTGATTCTCGGCATCGATCCGATGAAGTTCCTCGGCAACCGCGGGGGCGGCGGCGGGCAACACGTCGGCCGGGCGCCGGATCCCGAAGAAGAGCGCATGGCCAAGTTCGCCAAGGTGATCTTCCATGACACGGAGGTCATTTGGGACGAGCAGTTTCAAAAGATGGGCAAACGCTATCAGAAGCCGACGCTCGTTTTGTTTACGGATCAGGTGGACAGCGCTTGTGGCCGAGCCGATGCGGCGGTCGGACCGTTTTACTGTCCGGGCGATAGCAATGTGTACATTGACCTGTCCTTTTACAAGTTGCTGGACGAGCAATTGAAATCGCCTGGCGAGTTCGCGCGGGCCTATGTCCTGGCCCATGAAGTGGGACACCATGTTCAGCGGCTGCTGGGTTACTCGGCGCGCGTCGATGAGGCACGCCATTCAGGAAGCAAGGTCGAGGCCAATCGCATGTCCGTGCGCCTGGAACTGCAAGCCGACTACCTTGCCGGCGTCTGGGCTTATTACGCGCGCAAGAAATACCCGAACATGTTGGAGAAAGGCGATCTCGAGTCCGCCACGAACGCCGCCTTCCACATTGGCGACGATGTGTTGCAAAAGTCCGCGGGCCGGCGCGTCACGCCCGACTCGTTTACGCACGGAACAGCCAAGCAACGCCAGCGCTGGTTCCTTGAGGGCTTCAACACGGGCAATATCGACGGGGCGAGGCGGTTGTTCGACCTGCCGTATAGCGACCTTTAGCAAGGGCGTGGCGATTTCCAGCGCGTCGGGCCACCGGAAAGAAGGCTTGATTCTTGACCTCCTTCGGCTTGGGAAGTTGGCGATCTTGCTTTTCAAAAAAGTGCGTTTTCCGCAGGTTTTTGGGTAAGGTCGCCAAGATCGCCACCGTTTTGCCACACCCTCCGGACGATTGCAATTCCTTGCATGCGACCGTCCCGAATCGCGCCGGAAGCGTTGCATTTCATTGTCATTCAAGCGCACATTTGTCAAAAAAAGTGTTGATTCCAGCAAAGTGCTTTGCAATGAAACTGTCCGGCGCGCCGCGAATTCGTTTCATCCAGAATTGAGAGATGGCCAACATATACACTGGGGTTGACCATCTCTGCCTGCGTTTTCGCGCCCATCCCCATGCCCGCAAAGGAGATGGGTTGAAAACGCGGAGTTCCAATTCTAGTGCCTCAACCCTCTGAAAGTTCCGCCAACTGGGAACGTTGTTGCTGTGGAATTCACGTCGATGCCGTGCAGCAGGCCGCACAGCCGTTTCCCTGCAAAACGCCAGCAAAGTGGATTTCGTTTGGCGTGGGGTGGGGCGCGCGGCCGGAGGAATCTTGGCCATGGAGGGTCCTATGGGAATCGCGACCAATCGGTCGCGGCGACGGGTGAGCGTCTCATTTTTTCCTCATTTTGCGTGGTCCATCGCCGAGTCTGGCGTGTTTAATTGAGGACGGAACCGGCATGCGCCGACACGCGGAACTCGCCGCGCTTCGGGTTGCTCTCAAGTAATTGCTCCGTAAGCTACTTGGGCCTGCCACTCGCCACTTTCGAAGATGACACTCCGCCTCTCCACCCCTGGCCGACCCTGGCACGGAGGTTGTTCGTGAAGATTCTCGTCGCCTGGGACGACGCTGCCGAAACCGAATTGATTCAACTTTACTTGTCGCTCGGCGGCGAGAACCAGATTGAAGTCTGTAGCGACCGCGACGAACTCGTCGCGCATGCCGTGCGCAATGGGTTCGACGTCGCCCTGATGGCCCAGACGCTGCCGACTGCGGAGGCAGGATTTAACGCTTTCCTTGCATTGCGGTCTAAGGCCCCGGACCTGCCGATCGTTCTCGGCAGCCGGGCGGAAGAGATCATTGGCCTGCCCAAGTATCTGAAACAGGGGCTCCGCTCATACATCATTCGCGACGGTCGCGGCGACTTCTTCTTCCTGCTGCTGGCGGCCATCGAATCGGCCGTCGAGGCCGAGCGCGCCCAGCGTGCCAGCCAACTCGCCGGCAAGTTGCGCGAAGAGCTGGATGGCGTTCGCAAGCTGCAGGAAACGATCATTCCGCGCGGCATCAACTGCCAGAAGGGTTACCGTGCCGTCGCACGCTATGAGCCGTCCGAAATGACGGTGACCGGTGGCCAGCCGGTCGTAATGGCCGGCGGCGACTACTACGAAGTCTTTCCATCCGACGACAGCACGCTCGTGGCGCTGGTCGGCGACGCCTCCGGCCACGGTCTCAAGGCGTGCATGTCGATCATCACGATGCACACGCTCATCCGGATGATTTCGAGCGAGCGCTACACGGACACCGGCGCGTTTGTCAGCGATATCAACAAGCGGCTCTGCGAAAGCACCATCGTCCAATCGGGCGGCGGCTTCATCACTCTCTTCTATGGCGCGATCGACACCATCAATCACAAGATGCACTGGACGTCGGCCGGGCACCCACCGGCACTGGTTCACGATCGGCGGAAGAACAAAGTCTACCCGGTCGGCGGCAACAACGACGGCGGTTTGCCGCTGGGGATCACGACCGATATGGGCTACGACGTGATGACGGTGGAAATTCCCCCCGGCGCCCGCGTTCTGATCTTCTCGGATGGCTTGACCGACGCCCTGTCGCCGACCGGTCGCGACCCGAGCATCTTTGGCGTCGACGGCATTTGCAAGACGTTGCTCGCCTGCGGCGATCTCTCCCTCGAGGACACGATGGAGGCGCTGTTCCGGGAGTCGCAACAGTTCACCGAGGGTGAGGGCCGTCACGACGATACGAGCGTCGTCCTCGTCGAACGCGAAAGCTAACGGGGATTGGATTCCTCATGCGTGGTCCAGCAGCCCGCCGGCGCACCGATCGTTTCCCGCCGAATACGCGGCTGCCTTTGGCGTATCGGCTCGCACGGGAGCCAGTCGATACGGCGGCCAGTGACCCGCATGCACGCGATGCCAGGCTGGCACGCGTGGAGGCGGCGCTTTTTCTTGCCAACGAGCCGCTGTCGGCCCGGAAGATTGCAACGACGGCGGCCTTGACGGACACACAAGAGGCCCGCCGTCTCTTGCATCGCCTACACGGGCTGTACGACGCGGATGCGACGGCGTTCCAGGTCGAAGAGATCGCCGGCGGCTACCAACTTCTGACGCGCCCGGTATTTCGACAGTGGTTGCTGCGCGCCCAACGCGCCGGCGGTGACGTCCGCCTGTCGCCGGCCGCTCACGAAACGCTTGCAATCGTTGCCTATCGACAACCCATCCCCCGTGCCGACGTCGAATCGGTTCGCGGCGTCGGCTGCGGCGAATTGCTGACGCAACTCATGGAAAAGGGCCTGGTCAAGATTGTCGGGCGTCAGGAATCGCTTGGGCGTCCAGTTCTTTACGGGACGACGAAGAAGTTCCTTCAGGTATTTGGACTTGGCTCATTGAAGAACCTGCCGGGATATGAGACCAAGCGAGAGGGGTAGTTCACCGCTTGTAGGTCAGGTTTCCAACCTGACCAGAGTTGTTGGGTCAGGTTGGAAACCTGACCAGAGTTGTTGGGTCAGGTTGGAAACCTGACCTACCTGCGCAACACACGCACCCCCAGACAATTCGCCACTGGTCGTTCGACCCCCGGCGGGTGCCGGCCGTGGATGGGGCAATTGAGCACGCGGACTTCGCCATTGATGCGGGCTACGAGAGTCGACGAACCGCCGCCGTCGAGGGCAAGCGCGTCCGAGGCGCCGAACTCTTGCAGCAACGCCGCCAGCTCACGAAACGTGACCCCTTCGCCATAGCGTGGTTGCCGGCCATCGATAACGAGCCACAACATGCGCGTGCCGGTGCGGTCGATGCCGACGGCCGTGCGCGGATTGAGTTCGCCGGCATCCAATGATTCGACGATTTGGCCTTCCTTCAACAACACAGGCTGGCCCGAGGCGCCATTCCAAACGAAGAACTTGTCCGGCCCAACAACGGCACGGTTGTCGACGCCAATTGCGAACATTGTGTAGCCGGGCTCCGGGCTGGAGTACCAGCGGCCGTTGCTGACACACAGGCCCGTCGTGTTCACGGGCTGGCCGCGATGGGGATAGTAATCGATCGGGCTCTCCGCGCGAAAAGGATAGAAATAGCTCGCATTGATCGCGACTTGCACGTCAAACTCGCGAACGAACTGACTGGTCGTCCGTGCCGGCAAGTCGAAGCCGCCCGTCGGTTCCGGCGGCGTGACGACAAACTCCAGGCCCGGCGTCGTGAGATCGATTTCGACGCGATGCAAGACCATCGGCCGCGGGACCAAGCGCGATTCGCGGAAATAGCGAATGCTGGGAGCAAGTTCGCGGTCCAGTGTCGACGGTTGCGGCCGATGAGCGTACCACAGCCAATAGCCAGCAAAAGCGGCGAGCAGAATCGTGGGCAATGGCAGCAGGTCGACAGCAACGCGTTGGCGGCGAAAGCGGAAGCAAAGGTAGACGCCGACAAGAGCTGGCAGAACGAACAGGTCGGTCAGGACCACGAAGAGGCTCCCTCGGCGGACGGGGAAATGATAGGGCGGTCGCGCCGGCCCGCGACCGATACACCAGTCCCATGAACCCCGTTGATGCGAAATTCGCTCAGTTGCATGCCGAGAAGCGTAAGGCCTTCATCCCGTTCCTCACGGCCGGCGATCCGGATATTGCCACGACCGCAAGTCTTTTGACGCAAGTCGCCGCCGCCGGCGCCGACCTGATTGAAGTTGGCTTCCCCTTCTCTGATCCCATTGCCGACGGGCCGGTGATTCAGGCGTCGTACACGCGGGCACTGGACCGAGGACTGACGATCGCGAGTGTCTTCGACGCGATTAGTACGGCGACAACCACGAAGGGTTTTACAACTCCCCTGCTGGGAATGGTGTCATATTCGCTTGTGTTTCGCCGGGGGCCGGAAGCCTTTGTTGCCGAAGCTCGCCGAGCGGGCCTCAGCGGCTTGATCGTTCCCGATCTCGTCGTCGACGAGGCGGACGAGTTCGCCGCGATCTGCCGGCATGCGGACTGCAAGCTCGTGCTCATGGTGACGCCGACGACCACGCCGGATCGTGCCGCCAGGATCGTCAAGCTGTGCACGGGCTTCGTCTATTGCGTCAGCGTCGTCGGCATCACCGGAGAACGCGACAAGCTGCCCGCCGAGCTGACCGATCAGCTCGCCCGCTTGCGGACGATGACTGGCCTGCCCTTGTGCGTGGGCTTCGGCGTCAGTCGGCCGGAGCACGTTCGGCACCTGAAGGGGATCGCCGACGGCGTGATCGTCGGCAGCGCCCTGGTCAAGAAACTGGAACAGGGCGGACCGGCGGCCGTCGTCGAGTTGGTCCGCGAGTTGTCGGCCGCTCTCCGTTGATCCGAGTACATTGGTATGCGTTTATCCATTCTGTTCACGGCGATTGCGCTATCCGGCTGTAATCGGTCGGATGCCGACAAACCGATTGAGATCGGTCAGATCTTTGCTGAGCGCGACGAAGACTCAATCCGGGCGTTGGATCTGGCGGTTGAGGAGGTCAACGCCGACCCCGCCAAGTTGCCGCTTGGTCGCCGGCTCGTTGTCCGTCATGCTCCAGCGGGAAACAAACCCCAGGAGGCCGGAGCCCAGGCCACTCGTCTCATCGCCTTGAACAAAGTGCGGTTCCTCGTTGGCGGCGACAACGCGGATCAAGCGAGTCGGATCGGTGAGGCGCTAACGGGCGACTCCGCGCTCTGCATCAGCACGTCCGATTGGCCTGGCATATCGCCCGCTCCCAATCTGTTCACCGTTGGCATCGCACCGTCGGAGCGCGGCCGTGCACTCGCGAAGATTGTCCTCGAAAAGAAGCCGGCCACGGTCGTCATCGTCCGCGATCGAGCGGCACAGTCGGCCAACCTCGCAGCCGACCAATTCGGCGCCGAATGTAAATCGGCCGGCGTCCGCGTGATTGATGCCGAGATTTCACCGACGCGGCCCACTGCCGAAGTTGTCTTTTTCGCCTGTTCGGCGCGCCAAGCTTTGGCGACCCGTCATGTCGAAGAGAAAGTGTGCGTCTTCGGCGGCAACGATATAGACGCTTTGCTAAATGCCGGCGCTTCGGGCGACGGATTTCTGATCGCCTCGGTAATCCATCCCGTCGGCGATGATTTCGAATTGCGCTTCCTTGAGAAGTATGGCAAGTCGCCGACAATCAGCGCGGCCTTGACCCACGACGCTGTCGTCGTCTGGCACACGGCAATCCAACGAGCAAACAGCCTTGAACCCGGACCTCTGCGCGAACATTTGCTGAGCAACAACCCCTTCGAACTCGGCGCGGGCACGCTTGTATTTGCGGCCGACCACACTGCCCGCCGCAACGTCTCGGTCGGACGAGTCGCGGATGGAAAACTGAAAGACATCAAGAAGATGAATCCCGTTCCAGTCAACTCGCCATGACGCGCCGGCCTTCACGGAACCTTCACGAAATCTACATGGTTACGACCCCTCCAAAAACTAGCGTAACGGAGCACATACCCTCTGTTCGTTGGAGTGTCGTCATGCGCCACATACTCGCCGGATCGACGGTGTTTCTTTCTGTCGGGGTCGCTTCATTGCTGGCGTTCGGCTGCAACAGCAAAGACGGCGGCGGCACCGTTCGACTCAGCGGCGGCGGCGCGACCTTCGTCGACCCGATCATGCAAAAGTGGTCGGCAGAGTACAAAACTGCGAAGGGCGTTGAGATCGACTACTCGAAGTCTGGGTCTTCGGATGGCATCAAGAAGATGACCGAGAAGGAACTCGACTTTGGCTGCTCCGACGCGCCGATGAAGAAGGAGCAAATCGAAACCGCCAAGGGCAAGGGTGGCGACGTTGTCCACGTCCCGGTCATCGCGGGCGGCGTGGCGATCATTTACAACGTGCCGGGCGTGGCTGATTTGAAGTTGAGTGGTCCCGTTGTCGCCGAGATTTATCTGGGCTGGATCAAGAAGTGGAACGACGACGCGATTGCCAAGCTCAACGCGGGCGTCACGTTGCCCGACCTAGCGATCGTGCCGGTTTATCGTGCGGAGGGCAGCGGTACGTCGAACATCTTCACCGAGTATCTCTCCAAAGTGCATTCGGAGTTCAAAACGAAAATCGGCCTCAGCACTTCGCCCAAGTGGCCGGAGATTGGCACCGGTCAAAAGGGCAGCGATGGCGTCGCCAACCACGTCAAGGGCAACGCCGGCTGCATCGGCTACGCGGAAGTGTCGTACGCCAAGTCGAACAACATTGCGGTCGCGGCGATCCAGAACGCCAAGGGCGCCTTCGCCAAGCCGGATGCGGAATCGGTGACGGCCGCGGCCGAATGGGCTCTGGCGCAGAAGCAGGGCGCGGAACCCTATTCACTGCACGAATTGACCTATTCGCTGACGAATGCGGAGAGCGGCAAGGCATACCCCATCTGCGGATTCAGTTATGCGGTGCTGTACAAGAAGGAGCCGACCAACAAGGGCAAGGCGCTCGTCGAGTTTCTGAAGTGGGTGACGACGGATGGCCAGAAGTTCGCCGTCGATCTGCATTATGCGCCGTTGCCCGCGGAATTGGGGAAGAAGGTCGCAGAACGATTGAACCAGATTGAGTTCGCGGATTGAGTCGCGGATTCAATGGAACCCGAAGCGCAAGCGAGGTTTTCGTTTTTCCCTCGCTTGCGCTTCGGGCTCCGCAAATTTGGACACGCCGTTCTTAGATCGATCTTGAACTGACAGAGAGACTGCGTGTCAACCGCCGCCGCAACCATACCCGCCCCGTCCGGCCTTCAAGGTAAACTCTCGCGCGCCGCCGACTTCCTATTCGGTATTGCCTGTCGCGCCTCCGGCTTGCTGATGATCGCAATCGTGCTCGCGCTGGTGGCGCTCCTGACCTATCAGGCGTGGCCGGTGTTGAGTCGAGCGGGTCACTACGAAGTCTTTACCAGCAGTAATTGGGACCCCGAAGGCAAAACTGCCGGCCACCCCGTCTTCGGCATGTGGGTCTTTGTCTATGGCACGCTCGCGACATCGGCGATTGCGATGCTCTTGGCCGTGCCACTCGGCATCGGGACTGCCGCGTTCCTCTCTGAAATCGCGCCCGGCTGGGCCCGGCGGACCTTCTCCTTTCTAACCGAGCTGTTGGCCGCGATTCCAAGCGTCGTCTTCGGGTTTTGGGGCCTCTTCTTCGTGGCCCCCATGGTCGACTGGGTGTTTCGCCACCTGGGAATCGATAGCCCCGCCAGCGGCCAGGGCATCGTGTCAGCCGGGCTGATCCTGGCCCTCATGGTGTTGCCGTACATCACGGCTATCAGCTTTGATGTCTGCCGGGCCGTGCCAAGTGCGCAACGACAAGGGGCCCTTGCTCTGGGCGCGACACGCTGGCAGATGATCCGCAGCGTCGTGCTGCCCTATGCGCGTCCAGGTATCCTCGCCGCGAGCTTTCTTGCACTTGGCCGTGCTCTCGGCGAGACAATGGCCGTCACGATGCTGATCGGCAACGTCCGCTATTTGAACTTCTCATTGGCCGCGCGCGGCGATTCAATCGCGAGCATCATCGCGGGTCAACTCCACGAAGCCGACGACCGCACGCGGGCCGCGCTGATCGCATTCGGCCTGATTCTCTTCTTGATCACGGCAGTGACCAACGTCGCCGGCCGGTATTTCATTGGCCTGGCGGGCAGGTCGCGTGGGCGAAAGCGGATGTTGGCGACTCCACCCGAGCCACCGCCACAGCCGGCCGCCGAGTTCTTGGACACACAACAGCGAAGTGCCGAACGCCGTAACCGCGGCATGACCTGGGTGCTCGTGCTTTGTCAGGGACTTACTGTCGTTCCACTCTTCCTGATCCTCGGCTACATCCTCTATCGTGGGACGCCGCAGGTCGATGCCAACTTGTTTACCCAGCGCCCGGTGCCACCGGGCCAGGAGGGTGGCGGGCTTGGTCACGCGATGGCCGGCAGCCTGATTGTCGTTGCATTATCGTCCGTGTTCGCCGTGCCGATCGGCATCATGGCCGCGGTCTTCTTGAGCGAATTCCGCACCAGCCGACTGGCAAAGCCAATTCGGTTCATGACGGAATTGTTGGGTGGCGTACCGTCGATCGTGATCGGCGTGTTTGCGTATTCCGTCGTCATCTATCCGCCGTGGGCCGCGCACTCACATGGATTCTCGGCGTGGGCGGCGACGTTTGCACTGGGGGTGATGATGCTCCCGGTCGTCGTGCGCGCGACCGAAGAGTCGCTGCGTCTCGTGCCAGATTCACTCCGACAAGCGAGCTACGCACTCGGCGCGACGCAGGCCCAGACGGTGCTCCGGGTGCTGTTACCCGCTGCACTCCCGGCGATCACGACCGGGGTGTTGCTCGCAATGGGTCGAATTGCCGGCGAGACGGCGCCACTCCTCTTAACGGCGCGCGGCTCGAATTTCTGGCCGGCGTCGCTGAACGAGAAAGTCGCGACGTTGCCGTATTACATCTACCAGTACTCGCAGAGTTCGTACGCCACGGAACAACGCCTCGCCTGGGGCGGCGCCGTCGTGCTGCTCGTCTTCGTGGTCTTGCTGAACGTCGGCATCCGCGTATTGGCCGGGCGACGCGTCGTGTCGGCCGCGCGAGCGGATTAGCCGGCGACGCGTGCTTGCAACGTCGCCGGCACACCCGGCGCCGGCTTCAAGGTGATCGTCGGCCAGGGCGTCACCTTCGCGTCCGCGTCCAGCGTGAACCGCCAACGCTGGCCGAGCGTCGCGAGCAGCAAGACACCTTCCATCATCGCGAACGTGTTGCCGATGCAGACGCGCGGCCCGCCGCCGAACGGGTAGTACGCGTACTTCGGCAAGCGCTTCATCAACCCATCGGCCCAGCGTTCGGGCCGGAAGGCATCGGGATCGTCGAAGTATTCTGGATCGCGATGGCTGACCCACTGGCTGAAGAAGACCGTGGTGCCTTTCTTGACGCGGTAGCCGCCCAGTTCCACGTCCATGAGCGGCTCGCGGCCAATCAAGTAGACCGCGGGATAGAGTCGCATCGACTCCTGACTGACTTGCTCCGTGAAGGTCAAACGCGGAATGTCGTCCGGCGTCGGCAGGCGACCACCGAGAACGCTCGCCCACTCGGCCGCGAGCTTGGCTTCAATTCCTGGATGTTGGGCGAGCAAATACCACGTCCAGCTCAACGTCAGAGCCGTCGTCTCGTGGCCAGCCAGGAACAGCGTCATCGCCTCGTCACGCAATTGCACGTCGGTCATGCGTGAGCCGTCGGTATCCTGAGCACGCAAAAGCATCGACAGCAAGTCGTCGCTCGGCGCGGTTCGCGCTCGCCCGTCGCGGATGAATCCTTCGATGATGGCATTGAGGTGTCGCAGTGCCTTCTTGAGCCGCAGATGCGATGGCAGCGGCACCCATTCGGGCCAGTTGACGAGGTTGCGAAAACGCCGGTGGATCAGCGTCAGCACCACCATGTGTGCAGCGTGATAGGCCTCCTGATCGCGGATCGCCGACGCGCCGAACAGCGTGCGTAAAGCGATCGCCCCGGTCAGCCGCGACATCTCGTCCGCCACGTCGATTCGTTTGCCCACCTGCCAGCCGCGTGCGACTTCGTCGGCGAGTTCCGTCATTGCCGGCGCATAGCTCGGCAGCCGGCCCCTTAGAAACGCGGGCTGCGCCAGTCGTCGTTGCCTCAGCCAGAAGTCGCCGTCACTCGTGACGAGCCCATTGCCTAAGAGCGGCTTGTACATCCGGGCGCCGAAGTGCTTGATGTAATGGCGTGCATCGGTGACCAGCACTTTCTCGATGATGTCCGGATCAGTGACCAGTACGCATCGCCGCGGCCCCAGGCGGAACGTGCAGATCGATCCGTACTCGCGTACGATCTCGACGAGCCAATCGAGCCGGCGATCGGCAAACGGTTGCAAGGAGCCGGTGAGCAGTGAGCCCTTTGGACCAGGCGGCAACTTCAAAGTGGAAGACATGGAGATGTTGTAGGTCCGCGGCTCTTCACTTTCGGCGGATCGCGAAGCGCATGATTGGGCGCGTGTCCGAACGTCGTGCGACTTCCTTGAATCCGGCCGCGAGAAACGCCGACGCGAGGCCATGCCAGACGAATGGGTCTGGAGCCTTCTCAGTCTTCGGCTCCACCGGATACCCCTCGACGATCGTGCCGCCTTCGGACTTCACGTGCTCGATGGCGGCCTTCAACAATTGGACGCTGAGCCCCTTTCGTCGTTGGTCCTTGCGAACGAAAAAGCACGAGATCGACCAAACAGGTTTGTCGTCCATGGGTCGCAGAATGCGCGACCGCGTGAGGCCCGAGAAATCTTCCCGTGGGGCGACGGAGCACCAGCCGACCGGTTCGTTGCCCAAGTAGCCGAGCAACCCCGGCGGCGGACCGTCGTTGACGACCTGCAACATGAAACGACGATTGCCATCGCCTTTCTGCTGTTCATATTCGGCCCGCGGGCGACGCCAGAAAGTACACCAGCAGCCGGCACACGCGCCGCGTTCGCCGAAGAGCAATTCGAAATCGTCCCAGCGATCGGGGGTGACGGGATGGCAGACGAGGTGGGGTTTGGGCATGGCAACTCACTTGGCAAGCCGGGTCAACTAACGGCGACCCAGCGTTTTGTTTGGACTGCTTCCCATCGCCAGTGCCGCCGCCGCCCAACCGCTCGCCGCGGATGAGATGAACTGATCCTTCCCATACGGGAAGCCGCCTTCGTAGTACGGCTGGAACGGCTTGCTCCGCGATTTCACTTCCCACGAGCCGTCCGCGGCTTGCGTTCGCAGCAGGAACCAGACGCCGCGTTGATAGGTCAGGTCCGTCGTGGCTAGGCCACCGGCTTGATGCAGGGCGACCAGAGCGCTGCCGGTCGCGTAAGAATCACCCGGGTTGCCGTCGAGTTGACTCCACGAGCCGTCGGCCTTCTGAGTCTTGGCAAGGGCTTGGGCCGCGGCGCGGATTGCATCGTCCTTCGCGCCGGCTTCCTTCAAGGCGAGCAAGCGGAAGACGCGATCTTCCGTGTCCTTCGCAGTTGTCTTGGCCAGCCAGCCGCGGACGGCCTCGGTGCGCTTCGTAATGGCCTCTTGCTGTTCCTTGGTTCCGAAGAAATGCAGTCCGCGAAGGGCCAGGTAGTTGGTAGTCAAGTCGCTCGCCTCGGACGGCGGGCGATTGCCCGACACTCGCCAGTGGTCCTTGTCGGCCTGGTATTTGAGCAAGTACTCGGTCACAGCCGCTGTCACATCGTCCGGCTTGTAGCCACCCAATTCGAGCGTGAGCAGCGCATAGCCCGCCGTATCGACCTGCCCGCCGGTGCCTTCGCCTTTGCGGAACTTCTCCTTATTGCGTTTCAGGAAGTCCGCAACGAAGTCGGTCTGCTCCTTCAAGTCCTCGTCCTTGACGATGAAGCCATGCTCTCGCGCCGCATGAAACGCGAGCATCGGCAACGCCTGATTGTGGCACGCGAAACAAGTCTGCTTGTGAATATGCCCGTCAGCGGCCTTGAGCAGCGGCGGCAGCGCTCGATCGGTCGCCGCACCCAGGTTGGCTGGGGTCGGCACCGTGGTCAGCGTGAAGAATACCCACAGCGCGGCGATAGGAGGCATGGGAGAAACTCCACGATCGAGTCGAGCGTGCCCCCATTCTACCTAACTTGCGGCGACCTTCACATCCAATCGCAAATCCCTCTGGACTTGTCCACCCGCCCCGCTTATAGGGCCGGTCTCTCCCGGGGGTCCGGGTTGCGGAGGGCGTCCTTGTGAACGGGCCCGACAGCGAGTTCGTCGTCGCCACCGAGCAGCTCACGAAGATCTACCAGAACCGGCAGATCGCGCTCAACGACGTCACGCTGACCATCGAACCCGGCTGCGTGCTCGGCTTGCTCGGTCCCAACGGAGCCGGCAAGACGACGTTCTTGCGCCTGGTCCTCGGGCTGCATCGGCCGACGGCGGGACGAGTGAAAGTCTTTGGCCGGCCCATGCACCCGAACGCGGCCTCCCTGCGTCGCCGGATTGGCTACATTCCGACCAATCCGCAGTTTCCGCGGGGCATGACCCCGATCAATTATCTCGACTACATGGGCCGGCTGTTCGGCCTGCCGCTCAACGTCCGTAAGCCGCGGTTGGCAGCGCTCATTCGCGCTGTGGATTTGCTCGCGCACGCGGGAGCGGACCTCAGCCAGTTCTCGGCCGGCATGACATCGCGGCTCGCCGTCGCGGCCAGTCTGATCAATCAACCGGACCTGCTCATCTGGGACGAGCCGACGCACGGGCTCGACATTGAAGCCCGCCGATCCATGCTCGAACTCATCAAGCGACTCGCGCACGAAAAGACACTCATCATCTGTTCGCACAATCTCAGTGACGTCGACGAGGTGTGCAACCACGCCGCGGTCCTGAGCCAGGGCCAACTCATTTTCCAGGGCTCGCTCCAGGACTTGAAAGGCCGCATTCGCAAGAATCACTACGAGCTGGACCTCGAAGGCGACCAGAAGTCGATCAGCAAGTGCGTGCAGCAAATCAAGAGTTTCAATGACGTCAAGCAAGTGATCCTGCGGCAGCGACGCATGGAAATCATGCTCAATGAAGAGACGCTGAACACAACCGTGCTCACGAAGGTGTTCTCGGTCCTCAACGAAAACAAGATCGCCCTGGTCAGCGTCCGCAGCGTCGGCCAGCAGACGGAACAAGCGTATTTGGACCTGGTCGAAAAAGAGGAATCGCGCGGCTTCACGCGGCTGTATCAGCCGTCCGAAGCAGCCTAAGAGGAATGATAAATGATAAATGATAAATGATAAATGGACGGCGGCCGTGTATTTATCATTTTTGCATTTATCATTTGTCATTTATCATTCATGGACGTTCCCGCCGCCGTTGTCGCCCCCTTCAAATATCGCCGGTGGCTGCCTTATTGGGCCGTGCTCCGCACCGACATTCGGCAAACGTTTCGGAGCTGGGTCTATCGCCTGTGGGTTGTCGTCACGATCCTCGCGGCCGGCGGGTTCTTGCTTTATCGCTTTGGCGTCCATCGCGAAGCCGGGCTCACGCAGCCGGCGGCAGTGCATACGAGCGACTTGCTGCGTGCCGTCGCCCTGGGATCACTGGCGCTAATCGTGGTGTTGTGCGTCAGCAGCATCTCGTCGGAGCGCGGAACGCTCGCCGATTCAGTGCTCAGCCGCGGCATCAGTCGATATCAATATTTTCTGGCGAAATGGCACGCACGAACCATTGTCGTGGTCAGCACGTTCGCAGTGATGGCGTCGAGCATGTTGGCGGCTTTTCACTTTCTCCTGACCGACGATCTCTCCATTAACGGCTGCATAGCGGCCATCGTCACCATGTCGGCCATGTTGGCCGCGGTCGTCGCGATGGGCGTCGCCGTCGGGTCGATGAGCAACAGCACCGTCGTCGGCATCACGGCCTTGTGGATCGCCCTGTACGGCACGGGCCTGTTGATGTCGCTGTTGCCAAACACATATCCGACGCCCGAGAAAGTGCTGTCGCGGTTGCCGCACGTCCTGCAGGGGCAGTACAACCTCGCCTCGCTCTCCGACTGGGTGCTCGGCGGCATCGTCGTCGCCATCGGCTCGGCGACGGCGGGGATGCTCGCCTTTGCCCGCAAGGACGTTTGACGCCACATTCAGCTATCATCTGATTGATGAAGCCGAGACCCCGTCGATATTTGTTGCTGGCTGTTGCGTGCACATCGCTTTTCGCGCTCTTGGCGGTGCTTGTCGAAGCCGACACGTTCATCATTCGACTTGATGCCAACCTCGTGCGTACTCTGTACAGTCTTGGCGACGAGCGGCCAACGCTCCAAGCGTTCTTCGTGTTCGTGACCGACCTGGGCACGGGCCGGCCGCTCTGGATTGTCGGCGCACTCGCCGTCCTTCTACTACTCGTCAGTCGCCAATGGTTTCGGGCACTGGTTTGGTTGACGGGCCTGTTGGCCTCCGAACCGGTGACTGCGTTTCTCAAAGCACAATTCGGCCGGCCGCGGCCGCCGTTCGCCACCATCGACGGTTTCAGCTTTCCCAGCGGCCACGCGTTCGGGTCCTCCGTGACGTATGGAATGCTCGCGCTAACGATCCTGTTCGTCTTTCGCGAACACCGCTGGCGCTGGCTGCTGGCGGGTGCATTGTGGCTGTGGATGGGGCTTGTGGCGCTGAGTCGCCCGATCCTGGGCGTGCATTATCCGAGCGACGTGTTAGCTGGCATGAGCCTCGGCCTGGGCTGGGGCTTCGCCTGGGCCGCTCTCGCTGAATGGCGCGACTTGCAAAAACAAATCCGACATCGCAACTGAAGTCGGCACCGCCGCGCCCCAGTAGTCCGGCAAACTCGCTTCGAGACGCACCGGCGTCTTGCGAAATGGATGCTCAAAAACGAGTTGCCGAGCGTGCAGGGCGATCACGCGGTCGCGCGGCAGTTCGGCCGGTGGCCCAAATTCACGCGTGCTCCCATAGAGCGCATCGCCCACGACTGGGTGGCCACGAGTCGCGGCTTGAATGCGGAGTTGGTGCATTCGCCCCGTCTTGGGCGTCAACTCCACAAGCGACGCGTCGGCGTCGCGATGTAGCACTTTGAACAACGTGATCGCTTCCTTGGCAGCCTCGGTATCCGGCTGAACGACTTCCGACCGCGGCTGATCCGGCACCTTGCGAAGATAGTCCCGCCATTCGCCAGACTCGTCCGCGATGACGCCCTCGACCAGCGCCCAATAGACCTTGGTGACCGCGTGCTTCTGAAACTGCTCGGCCACGCGTTGCGCGGCCTTGGTGTTGCGGCAGAAGACGATCGCCCCAGATACCGGTTGATCGAGCCGATGCGGAATGCCCAGATACACGCCGGATGGCTTGGCGTACTTCTCTTTGAGGTAAGCCTTCACGTCCGCTTCGAGCGACGGAACCCCCGCGGGTGCCTGCGTCATCAGCGGAGCGGGCTTGTTGACTGCGATGAGATGATGATCTTCGTGGAGGACGTGCATGGGGACATTATACCGAAGCGTGAGCCGCCCAATGCCGACAGCATCGGGCGGCTTACGCCGCTCCGCTCGCCAAGACGTTACTTCCGCCCCGGCTTCTTGTCGTAAATATCCGCACCCGTTTGGCGGTCATCCAGCAAATGCTCGGCGAAGAAGTCCCACATCCGCTGCGTGAAGTACGGCTGCTCGTCCATGAAGGCGTGCGACTTGCCGGGCAGGATGAGCATGTCGAAACGCTTGTTCGCCTTGATGAGCGCATCCACCAAGCGGATCGTGTTAGCCGGATGGACGTTGTTGTCCATGTCGCCATGCACGAGCAGGAGATGGCCCTTCAGATTCGCCGCGAGTTCGGCGTTCGTCGGCACCTTGATCTCGTACTTCGCCTTCGGCGTCTCGTCCTCCTTGGCCTCTTCCTTTTTGGCTTCGACCTTGTTGTCCTCGGTCTTCTTCACGTCGTCTTTCTTGGCGTCGACTTTTTTGTCCTCGGTCTTCTTCGCTTCTTCCTTTTTGGTTTCGACCTTCTTGTCCTCGGTCTTCTTTGTGTCGTCCTTCTTCGCCTCGACCTTCTTGTCCTCGGTCTTTTTCACGTCATCCTTCTTGGCTTCGACTTTCTTGTCGTCCGCTTTTTTCTCGTCCTTCTTGTCGTCGGGCTCGCTTACGTCCTCATCCTCGTCGCCAGGCTTGGCGGGCGGGATGTTCTCTTTCTTGGCGGTGTCCTTTGCTTCGGGCGGGATTTCCTTCAGACCGTGATAACGCTCCGACCAGTTGTCGTTGTAAATGTTGTTGTCGTGATTGCCGGCCGAGGCGACGGCGGCCTTGAAGAAGTCGTTGTAAGGCTTCTGCAACAGGGCCGCGGCCGAGAGGAATGCGCCGCCCGAGTGGCCATAGATGCCGACGCGATCGAGATCGATGAACGGATGCGTGGCCGCGAGTTGCTCGATGGCGGCCTTCTTGTCTGCCAAAGCGTAGTCGCGCAAGTTGTAATAGCCGTAACTGTGATAAGCCTTCGACCGCTCCGGCGTGCCGCCGCGATGGCCGACCTGGATCACGATGAAACCGAGCTGGGCCATTTGCTGATTGTTGCCGTACGCGGAGAAGCGGTGCGTGACCCCCTCTTGCTGCGGGCCGGGATAAACGTGCGCGATGATCGGATACTTCTTCTTCGGATCGAAGTCGAACGGCTTCCACATGTTGCCGAAGAGCGTGGTGACGCCGTCGGCGGCCTTGACGCAGAACGTCTCCGGCAGCTTCCAGCCCGTCTTCTGGAGGGCGGTCAAATCCGTGCGCTCCAGTTCCATGACTCGGCCGCCCTTTTCGTCAAGCACATACGACATCGGCGCGCTGTCGACGCGTGAGCAGGTGGTCACGATGTAGCGCTTCGACGGCGACATGTACGACGAGTGATTTGCCCCGCGGCAGTGCTCGTCGTGCGAGTTGAAGCACGTGTCGCTCGGATCGAGCAACGTAAGATCGGTGCCGTCGAAGCGAATGCGGTAAAGGTGGTTGTAATAGATGTTCTCGCCCTCCTCGCGGCCGTTGGCCGTGAAGTAGAGGATGCGATTCTTGGCATCGACGTCAACGATCCGGCTTGCGCGCCAGGCGCCGCTCGTAATTGGGTTCTTCAGCTTACCGTCGCGGCCGTAAAGGTAGTAGTGGCCCCAGCCGCTGCGTTCGCTCCACCAGATCATCTCATCCGACTCGTCGACGTACTTCGCGGGCTGAAGGTCGAGGAACGCGGCGTCGAAGCCGTCGCCAATCATGCACTTGGCTTCGCCCGTCTTGGTGTTGAGCGCACAGAATTCGAGGTGGCGCTGCGGCCGATCGCGACGAATGAAACGCAGCTCGTCGCCGGTCTTGCCCCAGTGGATGTCCGGGTACGATTCGTAGGCCCATTTCAGCGGGACCTTCGTAATCTTCTTGGCAGCCGCGTCGCAGTAAAACAACTCGCTACGGAAGACCGCCTCTTCGCCGGGCATCGGGTACGGATACTTCACGAGGTTGGGCCGCGGGTTGGCGAGGGCGTCGACGAGGTAAAGTTCCTTGATGCCCCGGCGATCGGTCCGTGTGACGTAGAAGTCCTTCGAGTCCGGCGACCAGGTGACGTTCGGCCGCACCTTGCGATCCGCCGGTGGAATCTTGCCTTCGGTGCGCGTCTGCCCACCGAACCGGCCGCCGAAGGAGCTGAAACTGTAGTCTTCCTCGCCATCGGTCGTGAGCTGCGTGGCCTCCGCCTCTTTGCCTTCGTCGGCGAGATAGAGATTGTGCTTCTGGGCAAACACATAGCGCTTGCGATCGGGCGAATAGGCCTTGTAGTCGAGCGTGCCGAAGCGCCGGCCGCCGCCTTTGCCTTCGACCTTGGTCTCTTCCTTCTTGGTCTCTTCCTTTTTTATGTCGTCCTTTTTGACTTCCTCGTCCTTTTTCACGTCCTCTTTCTTCGTGGTCTCCTTGCGCTCGCCCTCTTTTTCGATCCGTTCGCGTTCTTCACGCATCCGCTCCAGTTGCTCGCGGGTCCGCTCGTCCATATTCCCCTTCGGCAACGGAAACGGGGCCGGCGCGGCCTTGCCGAGCTTGTTCAGCTTGGCGGGACCGAACTCGTATTCGAATTGAAAGTCCGAGTGAACGAAGCGCAACTTGTTGCCATCTTCGGTGACCGTGACGCGCGATAATTCGAGTGTGTCGGTGTCGATCGGCTTCTGAACCAGCTCGGAAAGCTGGGCCGCGAGCTTGGCCGTATCGAAGAGGGCTTCTTTCGACTTGCGCGTCGGGTCGATGCGCCAGTACTTCGTGCCGTTCGGCGTGCGGACGCTGTACCAGAATTGATCCGTCTTGCCGATGAACGTCGGGAAAACGCTGGCCTCCTGCACATGCTGTTGGATGAAGGCTTGATTGAATTTGGCGGCCAGCGGGTAGTTTGCCCCCGTGACCTTTTCCATCTCAGCGACGGCCGGTGAAACGGCGAGCAGAACGCACACGAGCGCAAGCGCACGAATCGGATGCATGAGATGTCCCTGTTGCGAAGTCGAAAGCGGTGTGAGGGTTTATCTTACAGAATCGCGGGCATTGCCGGAAGTGAAGCCGCCTGCATCCAGGGCCGCGACAAATAGCGGTCCCACGAGTCGGCGAGCAGGGCGACGACTGGGCCAGCGCAACCGCGAGCAGCGACGCGCAACGCGGCAACCACCGCGGCCCCCGAAGATGCGCCGACGAGCAACCCCTCCTCCGCGATGAGTCGCCGGGTCATCGCGAAGGCCTCCTCGTCCGCAACGGGCTCGGCTTCATCAATGACGTTCGGATCGCAAGCGACCGGCCAGCGGCTGCCGCCGATGCCCTCCATCGCATAAGCGGCATCGCGGTCGGGATGGCGAGGATCGACGAAGTGCGCGAGCCGCGAACCGACTGGATCGGCCATTACAATGCAGACGCCGGGGCAGTGAGTTTTCAAATAAAGGCCAACGCCGGTGATTGTGCCCCCGGTGCCGACGCCGCACACGAACGCGCCGACATGGCCGCCGCACTGGGCCAGCACCTCGGGCCCCGTCGTTGTCTCATGGATGCACGGGTTCGCCGGGTTGGCGAATTGATCGGTCAGGAACCAGCCGCGTTCAGCGGCGAGTCGACGGGCGACGTTCTGAAAGTTCTCCGATGACGACAGCGGAGCGTTCGGCACCATCATGACCTCGGCCCCGACGGCCGTGAGAGCGGTACGCTTATCCATCGACATCTTCTCGGGCATCACGCACACGAGCCGATAACCGCGAATTGCCGCGATCATGGCAAGGCCGATGCCCGTGTTGCCGGCCGTCGCCTCGATGAGCGTCATGTCGGGCTTGAGCACGCCACGCTCCTCGGCGTCATTGACGATGGCGAGCGCGATCCGATCCTTGACGCTCCCGCCGGGGTTCAGGAATTCGCACTTGCCGTAGATGGGTGTGGCAGGACCAGAGGTGACGCGCTTGAGTTGAACCATCGGCGTGTTGCCGATGCGGTCGAGGATGGATGGGGCGGGGATCATACCGGTCATTCTTGGGGAGCAAGTCGACTGAGAATCAGTTCCCACTGCTCCGCGAGGTTGAGCTGCTTTGCCCAATCGCTGACGTAGTCTCGGTCGATCTGCTCGCCACGAATCTTCATGACGCCGAGAATGTCGCGGATGTGCTTCTCCGACCCACCTTCCTTGTAGTATTCGAGTTTCTTGAGGATCACGTCTTCTGGAGATGCGAACCAAGCCGCAATTCCGGGCTGGGTTTGGAGTCGAACTACCCGATTGAGGCGTGACCGATCGAATGCAGAGTCCGTCGCAACAATGACGTCGATCTTAAGACCCGTCTCCGGCTGGAGAACGTTGAATTGAAACCTCCTCCGGACCGCATCGGCGACAAAGTCGCGCGGGCAATAGAACTCGGGCTCGGGGAACGCTGCGCAGAAGGCGTCAACCTGTGTGGCTTTGAGCGCTACCACAACGTCGATGTCGTTCGTAAATCGAGGTTCACCGTACGCGATCGTCGCCATCGATCCGGTGACGAAGTAGGGAATCGCCAACTGCTCGAGTGTCGCCGCCAGATACCGTAGGAGATTGGACTCGTCCATGCGACATTCTCCGGGCCGTCTCGCGATTGATCTGCGCCGGAGACCAATCCGAATGCTCAACTTTGAGATTTGCTCGGATGATTTTCTGGGCGCAGTCCCACATCCCGAAAGCGATCGCCAGCCGCTGACCCTCCGTTTTCTTGCGCAGGATCGCCGCCATCATGTCGTCGACCATTTCCCATCGGCGCGGGTCGGTTGCCATTACGACACTCCGGAGAATTCTTTGCTATTGTATCTGAATTCTCCGGGTTATTCACGCCAACACCTCCTTCACCACATTCCCCTTCACGTCCGTCAACCGGAAGTCGCGGCCGGCGTGGCGGAAGGTGAGTTTTTCGTGGTTCAGGCCGAGCAGGTGCAGGATGGTCGCGTGCCAATCGTGGATGTGGACCTTGTTCTCGATGGCTTCGTAGCCGTAATCGTCGGTCTTGCCGACGGCCTGGCCGCCCTTGACGCCGCCGCCGACCAGCCAGGTCGTGAAGCCCTTGTGGTTGTGGTCGCGGCCGTCGGTGCCCTGTGCGTAGGGCGTGCGGCCGAACTCGCCGCCCCAGATGATCAGCGTGTCCTTCAGTTTGCCGCGCGCCTTGAGGTCAGCGATCAGGCCGGCGATCGGCTTGTCGGTCGAACGCGTCGTGTTGCCGAGTGCTTCCTTCAGGTTGCGGTGGTGGTCCCAGCCGCCGCTCGTGATTTCGACGAAGCGCACGCCCGCTTCGACAAAGCGCCGGGCCAGCAAGCACTGCCGGCCGAAGCGATCGGTGCTCTGGTCGCCGATCCCGTAGAGTTTCTGCGTCTCCTTCGACTCGTTGTTGATGTCCATCAGCTTGGGCACGTCTTTCTGCATGCGGAACGCCAGTTCGAATGATTCGATTGCCCCCTCGACGGCCGGGTTCATCGGGTCGCGTTCGAGTGCCGACTGGTTGAGCGATTGGATGAAATCGAGTTGCTTGCGTTGCGCCTCGGGCGACTGCCGCGGGTTCTTGATGTTGCTCATCCCCATCTGGCCGCCGGCCCGCGGACCGAAGCCACCGCCGCCGATCGGCGTGCCTTGATAGACGGCCGGCAAGAACGAACTGCCATAGTTCGTCGGCCCGCCGTTGTTCGGCGGCGGGCTGATGGTGATGAAGCCCGGCAGGTCGGCATTGTCGGTGCCGAGACCGTAGACGGTCCAGGCCCCGAGGCTCGGCCGCTTGAACTGGATGCTGCCGGTGTGCAGATGTTGAAACGCCTGCGGGTGGGCCGGCACATCGGTGTGCATGCCGTTGACCAGGCACAGCTCATCCGCGTGCTTCGCGAGTTCCGGATAGAGTTCGCTGATCGCGAGGCCGGACTGTCCGTGCTTCTGGAACTTCCACGGTGAGCCGAGCAGCTTGCCGGCCCCAAAGCGAGCGCCGCTGAACGGTTTGCCATCGTCGGCCGTCAGCTTCGGCTTGTGGTCGAAGGTATCGACGTGCGACGGCGCCCCTTCCATGCAGAGGAAGATGACGTGTTTCGCCTTCGCGGGGAAGTGCGAGGCCTTCGGAGCGAGCGGGCCGGCTTCCTTTTCGGCGGCACGCGTAACCATGTCCACGAACGCGAGGTAGCCGAAGCCGCAGGTGGCGGATTTCAGTGCGGTTCGTCGGGAAATCGTGGGAAACATGTGTTAGCTCCAAAAGCTCGTGTATTCAACTCGGGGCGAGCGGAGCGGCGTAAGCCGCCCGATAATGAATCACAATCAATTCCAGCGCGAGGGGAGCAGCGTTATCCGCCCGATTTTTCATACATCATCGGCCGCTTACGCGGCTCCGCTCGCCTGGCTCATCGCAAGTTTGCAAACTCCGCTGAGGCGAACAGCGCCTGCGTGAACGCAGTCCACGCAGAGCGCGTCGATGCCGTCCTGCCATACTTCGCAATGAACTCCAGCGCCGCCTTCGATTCCTTGTCCGCTGGCGAGCGGCCGAAGAAAGATTCGTAAGCGCGTTTCACCTTCTCGGCGTCGGGATCACTCGATGCGAGCAAGCGGTCGGCGGTGATTTCGGCTTGGCGAATGACGAACGGATTGTTCATCAGGTACAGCGCCTGGGCCGGGACGGTCGACACGGCTCGTTCCCCGGCGACCGCGTTCGGGTCGGGGAAGTCGAATAGGGATAGCGATTCGGGCAGTTGTTCGCGAATGATCGGCAGGTACACCGAGCGGTACGCGTTGCGTGGATCGTTGGTCGCGGCCATGATGCCCTCGCCGCCGAGTCGCGGTCGCCCCGTGGGACCTTCGCCGGTCTTTGCCACTACGGAGCCGACCGGCGCCGTCGTGTTGAGCTGCCCGCTGATCTTCAGCATCGCGTCACGCAGACACTCGGCATCGAGCCGGCGCGGCGACATTCGCCAGACCAGTGCATTGTCCGGGTCGGCCTCGAAGGCGGTCTGATCGTATTTCGAATCGAGCCGGTAAGCGTGGCTCAGCACCAACTGACGAACGAGCTTCTTGACGCTCCAGCCGTCTCTCACGAACGTGACCGCCAGGTGATCGAGCAACTCCGGGTTGGCGGGTTTCTGGCCAGCGGAGCCAAAATTGTCCGGCGTCGCCACGATGCCACGGCCGAACAGGTGCGACCAGACGCGGTTGGCCATCACGCGCGCCGTCAGCGGGTTGTCCTTGCTTGCGATCCACTCGGCGAGTTCGAGCCGGCCGCTCGACCGCGACGCAATCTTGAGCGGCGACTTCGTCATCACTTGCAGGGTGCCGCGCGGCACGCGCTCGTTGGTCGGCTTGTCCGGTTCGCCACGTGAATAGATCGGACTGTCGCCGATTGTTCGTGTGCCGCCGAAGCCACCGAAACCGGGCCCCTTTGGTGGGCCCTTCGGCACGAACCCGCCGCCGGCACTGGACTTGTCGCGAGCGCCCATCGCCAACAGCTTCGGCGTGCCGTCGGCGTGGTAAGAGTCGAGCTTGCTCTGGTTGAGCGCGACCTGGGCGGCGTTAAAAATGTTGTTGATCGGCTCCGTCGTGGCCCGCATTTTTTCTTGAAGGTCCTTGATCGTCTTCTCGATATTCTCTCTTTCCTTGGCCGACAAATTCTCGGTGATCGCCGACGGCACCGAGCCGGCCGGCAGCTCGACGAGCGGGCTCGGCCGTTGGCTTTGGACGAAGCGCACAGTCCCGTAGCACGTCTCCGTGCTGCGGAAGATGCCGGCGAGCGCGTAGTAATCGTGCTGCGGAATCGGGTCGAATTTGTGGTCATGGCAGCGGGCACACGCGGCCGTCATGCCGAGGAACGCCTGCGTCGTCACGTCGATCTGCTCGTCGGCCACGTCGAGTTCATACTGCGTGCCGTTGCGCTCGTTGAGCGCCTTCGGACCAATCGCAAGGAAACCCGTCGCGATCTGCCGTTCGGCCTTCACCTTCTCATCGGGTGTCGGCATCAAGTCGCCCGCAAGCTGTTCTTTGACGAACTGGTCGAACGGCTTGTCGGCGTTGAAGGCCGCGATCACGTAGTCGCGATAACGCCAGGCATGCGGGAAGTTGAAGTTCGCGGTCTTGCCAGAACTCTCGGCATAGCGAGCGACGTCGAGCCAGTGCCGACCCCACGTTTCGCCGAAGCGCGGCGAATCGAGCAGCTTGTCGACGATGACGGCGAACGCGGCCGGCGAGGGGTCCTTGGCAAACACTTCGACCTCTTCCGGCGTCGGCGGCAGGCCGATCAGGTCGAAGTAAACGCGGCGGATCAACATCCGCGGATCAGCATCGGCAACCGGCTTGAGGCTTTTGGCTTCGAGGCCCTTGAGAATGAACTTGTCGACGTCCGAGCGCGGCCAGGCGGCGTTCTGCACCGCTGGCGGCGCGACGGCCTTCGGCGCCTGGAACGCCCAGAATTGCCGACCTTTTTCGATATCGATCTCTTTCGCCGCGATCTTGGCCTTGCCCTCACGTGGGTCGGGCGCGCCCATCGCGATCCATTTTTCGAGGTCGGCAACCACCTCGTCCGAGAGCTTGGACTTCGGCGGCATCTTCAGGTTCTCGTCCGTCTGCCTGATCGCCTTGATGACGAGACTGCGGCGCACGTCGCCGGGCACGACGGCGGGGCCGGTCTCGCCGCCCTTGCGCATGCCGTCGCGCGTATCGAGCAGCAGGTGGCCCTTCTCCTTCTTCGCTTCTTCCGAGTGGCATGAGTAGCACTGCGCGACGAGCACCGGGCGAATCTTCTTTTCGAAGAAGGCGATCTGGTCGGTCGTCGGCTTCTCGGTCACGACCGGCTTGGAATCGTCCTTCTTGGGCGTATCGGATTTCTTGGGATTGTCGCCCTTGCCGGGGAAATCCTTCTTCGGCTGAATATCGCGGATCTTCTTGAACTCTTCGAGCGACAGAAAGCCGTCCTTGTTCTCGTCGAGGCGATTGAACAGGAAGTCGGCAGCCTTCGGATTTTCCTTGATCCGCGGCAGGTTGGACAGGAACTTCTCGAACTCGTCCTTCGAGAGCTTGCCGTCCTTGTTCGTGTCGGCAAGTTTGAAAGCCTCAGCCGGATCGAGCTTGGCCTTCGGTTCCTGGCCCGCCATCGGATCGGCGTTGCTCAGCATGAGCGCTGCTCCACCGGCGAGGAACGCGAACGCAACGATTCGTCGGGAAAAGTATCGTGGGGTCATGACTTCGGCCCCTCCTTCGGGAGCGGTTTGAACCAATCGAGTGCGCGGGGGCCGAACACCAGGGCCAGCGCCTGGCGACGCTGGAATGGCTGGTTCTCGGCCGTCAGAATTTCAAAGGGTGCGACGAGGTGCCCCTCAAGTCGGTAGCGGTCGTCGGACTGCGTCTGTGTTTCCACGAGCGTGTACGTCGTTGTCGTTGGCCGCATCGGCCCGGCCCGGTCCAAGACCACGCGGCGCAATGCTTTGGTATCCGAATCGAGTTCGAGTATGGCACTGCGGATCGGCGGCCCGAAATGGCCAGGCTTGCGTTCCGCTCGAATGACCTGCGTGGCCGGCGTCTCGCAATCTTCGCGAACGAGATTGAAATCGCGCAACAATTCGCCAAGCAGATGTTCGGGGCGCATCTCGCAAATATCGCAATTAACCGCCAGCCAGCGCGGCGTTTCTTCCGGCTCAACGCGGATGCCGCGCCGCGGGCCGGGCGCGACCCAGATGCTGCCGCTCTCGTCACGGCCCCAGGCCCAGCGTGCCCGCGGGTTCGTCGACTCGATCCAGAAACGGTCGCCGCGCGTCCAGAGTCGCGTCGTCCGTGATAATGCCGCCAGCGGATTCCCCTCGTCGGCCGGATCGTCCTGACGCTGGAACTCAACCAAGTAGCAGCGGTCAAGCGGCAGATGATGCGCTTTCTGCGCTTCCTGAAGCAAAGCTTGCGGGCTCGCCTTGAGCGGTTCCGGATGCGTCGGCAGCAAGACGACGACGGCAATGCCGATCGCCACCGCGACGGGGACCGACCACGAGATCACTTGACGAACACGGCTAGTCCATGATTTGCGAACGGTCGGGCGATCCAGTTTCACGGTCGTCTGAATTCGAGTCAACAGCGACCCAACATCCTCCCTCTCGGCCTGCCGAACCAAATGGTCGGCGAGCAGCCGGTCGAGGTTGTCGTCAGATGGTTGCCGAAGTTCCATTCGCGTTCCGATTTTAAGATTGCCATCTAAGATTGCCAATATACATATGGCACCTTGGCAATCTCTGCCTTCGATTCCAGCGTAACCCTTTGTTCCTATGGATGTTCTGCCAACTCATTCGTTTCAAAATACTAGCGCCTGGAACCCTCGATTTTGGCCTTCTCAGGGCACTTTGGGAAGGAATGCCGCCAATTCTGCCGCCAACGCTCTTCGGGCTCGATGCACCAAAACTCCCGCGTTCGTCGCGGACAGGCCTAATGTATCGGCGATATCTTCCAACGAATGTCCGAGTGATTTCAATTCCACGGCCGCTCGTTGCATCACCGACAACCGGGCCAGCCCGCGATTCATCGCGGCCTCCAACTCGGAGGCTGCCGCCTCCTCGGCCGGCGTCGCCGATTTGCCATCCGCCAGTCGCTCACTCAATTCGCCATCATCCAGACTGCTAACCGACCGAGCACGCTGAGTATGGTTGATGCAGGCGTTCGTGATGGCCCGATAGAGCAGTTTTGTCCCATCGTTCGGCAAGTCGTAAACATCGGCCCGCCTTAACAATCGGCAAAAACAATCGTGAACCACGTCCTCCGCAACCGTCCGGTTCCGCAACAGTGAACGGGCATAGGCAACGGCCCCGGTCAAGGTGCCGCGCACCCAGGCATCGAGCGCGGCGTTTGGCTCCGGATCTGGCACGGCAAGATGGCCCTATCGGTGATCAACCCCGAATCATCGCGTGTATTACGTGAAAACCGAATGAGAGCCAATTCGCCGACAAGAGGCAGGCCCTGTGCTATGTATCAGAATTCGGCGACTCTTTACTACTTAACCCTGGAGAACGGCCGATGAGACCGCTCGTTTCCTTGCTTTCGCTTGGCATCCTGGCGACTTCCATCCACGCAGGCGACTCCGTCTCCGGCAAATTCACCGGCGAAGGCAAGCCGTCCAAGCTGGCGTTCGCCTCGTCGCGCAAGGACGAGACGTTCAAAGACAAGCCGTACATCATGCTCTATTTCACCGAAAAAGATCCGCACGGCAGCACCAAGTTTGCGAACGGCGACTTCGGTTGCGCCCTCACCATCTCGATCGAGAACGATGGCAAAATCGCTGGCTGCCAAGTCACCCACTCTGGTTTCACGAAGGGCGGCTTCTGGACCGCCAACAACATCAAGATGACGGAATTCAAGAAGGCCGGCGGCCGGCTCACGGGCAAGATTTCGACTGGCGGCGAGCAGACGACGCTCAACAAAAAGTGGGACGTGGAAATCACGTTCGATGTCAAGGCGCCGTAGGCCAACTCGCCTCAATCGCTCGCGCACGGTATACCGAACGTGCGCAATCCAACCTGGAGCACACCCGGTGAGACCACTCTTTTCCCTGTTGACGCTCGGCTCTTTGGCCCTTTCAATCCACGCTGCCGACACGCCGGTCTCCGGCAAATTCACGGGCGACGGCAAGGAAGCCAAACTCGCCTTCGCCTCGGCCCGCAAGGGCGACGACTTCGACGGTAAGCCGACCACCGTACTGATCTTATCTGAGAAAGACCACGGAACCGACAAGCGCGCCGCCAGCAAGGCCGCGTTCGGCGACTTCGGTTGCGCGCTCGTCATCACCATTCTGGCCGATGGCAAGATCATCGGCTGCGAAGTTGCGCACACAGCGCACAAGATGATCGGCTTTTCGTCCGTCGGCACCACCATGATGTCCGACTTCAAGTCGGCCGAAGGCAAACTGTCGGGCAAGATCAAGACCGACGGCGAAAAGACGTTTTTCAAGCAGAAGTGGGAAGTGGACATCGCGTTCGAGGTGAAGGCGCCATAGTCGTTAGCCGTTAGCCGCGACGCGCCAGGGGAGCGCGTCGCGTTGGGCACAGTTGGACGATCAATTCTCGGCAATTGACGTCGGTTAATCGAGGGCCCAACGTGACGCGCTCCGCTGGCGCGTCGCGGCTAACGGCAGCGCTTGTTACAACACCTCCTCCCCACTTGCCTGTTCTCACGGTACATCGTCCCTGTCCCCGTGAACTTTCCGGACAATCTGACATGCACCGTAACGCGCTGATCGTGACGCTTGTTGCAGCCACTAGCTTGGTCGCCGCCCCCGCCGCCAAGGACAAGGGCTTCATCCCCATCGACATCCAGAAATTCGGCAACAAGGAAGTGACGAGCAACTTCGCCGGCGGCGACGAGACGAACATCTTGAAGGACTTCCCGACTGGCGAGAAGACGCTCGCGGACGTGAAGTTCGTGATCGGCAAGAAGCTCATCATGCTTGGCAGCAAGGCCCAGCCCGACGAGCCCGCCGCGGTCGACAACATTCCGATTGGCCGTGTTGCCGACCGGCTGCACTTCCTGCATGCGAACGGCTACGGCGGCGGGCCCAACAAGGAAGGCAGCGACTTGTTCGTCAAGGACGGCACGACGATCGGGGCGTATGTGATTCACTACGACGACAAGACAAAGGCCGAGGCGCCAATCGTCTACGGCGAACATTCACGCGACTGGTTCTTCACGGAGGACGAGAAGGAGCCGTCGAAGGCCAAGGTCGCATGGACCGGCGAAAACAAGTTCGCGACCGACCGCCGATCCAAGGTCCGCGTCTATCGCATGACGTGGGAGAACCCGAATCCAAACAAGAAGATCGCGTCAATTGATTTTGTCGGCCGAAAAGACGAGACGGTCGGTGCGCCGTTCGTAATCGCGATCACGGCGGAAGTGAAATGATGTTGTCATGTCCCCCTCTCCCACCGAAGCGGGTGCAGAGGGGGACATGTAGCGATGCCGACCAAGAAGCTAATCGCGTCGCTACTCCACCGTCAAGTTCGCCAAGTAGTCGTCATACGCCGCCCGCGTTTTGGCTTCGTCGCCTTGCAGCGTCTTCAGCTTGGCGGACAGGTCGTCCATCTCCTTTTCCTGCTCTTCCAACGTCTTCAAATAACGCTGGAACAACGGCGACTCCTTCGGCGTCTCCCGCAAGTTGTCGCGCAGACGCTTCTGGTCGACCGTGATCGCTTGCACGCGTGCGTTCACCGCCTGGATGTCTTGCCGCGCCTTGTCCCACTTCGACTTTACACCGAGCGATTCTTGCAATTTGGTCTTCAAAGCTGGCGACGCTTCCTTGAGGTTGAGCACATAGCGAATCTGATCGTCGGCGTTGTTCGTAAGCTGGACCGACGAGTCGATCGGCTTCTCTTCGATGACCGTGTAACTGAGATCCTTCTTCGCCGCGACCGGCAGCTCGAAGCGGAAGACGTCAGCCGCTTCTTCCTTCGGCTTGTTGTCGCCGATGAACACGAAGCCCTGACCCTTGCGGTTCGGATGCTCGATCAGCAGCGTGCGATCCGTCGTCGAGCGGTTGCTCACGTCGTAAACGAGTTCTTGCCGCAACACCGTGTGCGTATGGATGATGCCCTTGACGGCCTTCACGCTCGTGATGCGCGAAGTGTTGGTGCCCGGCTTCACCGATACTTCGGTGCCGAGATCGATCGCGTAGCTGACCAGCCGCTCTTCGTCAGGCTGCAAATCCAAAACGCGCGTATCGCCCGCGTACACCGAGCCTTCAAAGACCGTGACCGGCCCTTGCGTCAGCGGCATACCGGTCGTGTTCTTGAACTTGAGCCCGAGCAGCGGATGCTTCGGCTGCACGTTTGCGTTGTAAATGCTGACGCGCTTGCCCTCGACGTCCTTATTGACGATCGGCAACAACGCCGATTTCTGGCGGGCGAGGTCTACAGGGCGATCGATCACATATTGGTAATAGTCGCCAAGCGAACTGGCGGTCGCGACAGTCTGCACGCTGCGGCCGAGTTCGAGATCTTCGCTCAACTTCTTGGCCGCCTCATCGGCAAATGCTCGGCGATTCGCTGCGAGCCCGCGGCCGTTACCGCCGCCACTTCCCCCGCCCTTGGCGTCGGCTGGGGCGAAAGCACCGAACCCTGCGGTCGCTGCCGCGGGACCCCCCACGGGTGCAGGAGCGTTCATCGTCGGCATCTTCGCCAGGGCGCCGCCGTAGGTCGGCGGCCGCAAGCTCGCGAAGAGTTCGGGCTCGACCGTCGGTCGCGCGACGTAGAGCGGGTTGTACAAATCCATTTTGAACGAGATCGGCCGGCCGCTCACGAGCGCCATCGTGATCGCGTGCCAGTCCTCGTCGGTCGGATTCTCGACGACCGCCCAACCCTGGAGGTAGGGCTTCTTCTGGGCATCGTCCTTGCCGAGCACAAGGCGGTAACTCGTCTTCCAGATCGGATTCTCAATCACATAGCCGACTTCGACCTTGCGCTTGCCTTCGCCGGCGAAGTGCAGACTGACCGCCTTCTTCTGCGAATCGTGCGAGAGCGCCAACGTCTCCAGGGCCCGGCGAACTTCGTTCTCGATGACCGGGTTCGCGAAGCGCAGCCGCTGAACCTCGGACATCTTCACGGCTCGCACGCCTTCCGCGCACCACATGTTGAGCACGGCCACTGGCACCGTGCCTTCCTTGGAAGGTACAGCCTGCTGCTCGATGCCAATAATCTTGCCAGTTAGATTTCCCGGCTGGTTCGCGGTGTTGATCAGCGTCACCTCGACCTGCTCGCCGCGGGCCTGCGTCAGAATCTGGGCGAGGCTCGGCGAATTATTCAGGTTGATCGCAAACGATGCCAGCGTGCGGTCGATCGGATCGTGCGAATCGTAGGTCACGGCGGCAACCCGGCCATTCGGCGAGAGGTCGCGCAGCGTCATCGACTTGATGAGGTCGTTGATGTCCTGCTCGGGGAACGTCAAGTCAACGCGGGCTTCGCCTTCGACCTCACCGCTACGCGTGAAGTGGCCGACGCCGCTGTTGAAGAGGATAACCTGCGAAATCGGCAGGCTGACCGCCGGTTTCAAGTCGGCGACGCCTTCCGGGCGCTGAGCGTTGCCATTGAGCGCCTTTTCAGGCGCGGAGACGCCCTTCTGCGTCAACAGGAGGCCGCCGGCCGCCAGCGCTCCGACGACGGGCAGGCCCCAGAGGAGCCGTCGCATCAATGACATGATCGTTCTCGCAAGGAAGAGTTGGTGATATGAGCCTACCCAGTGAGACGAACGAAGGCGAGCGGCGACCAGTAACAAGTGCGCAACGGATGAGGACGGTTGTTCAGCGGCGGATGGAAGTTCCACCGCAATCGAGACGAGTGAATGAATGAAACGGCGGCGGCCCGGACAGCGACCTTGTAGGCAATTCGTCGCAAGTGCTTTTGGGGCTAATCTTTCCAAGAATTTATTTCCGCGTGGGCACGGGACTGTCGCATTCGGGTCTCTGGCATAGTGAACAGGTTTGACAGTTGGTCCCATGAGCAGCCTGTCTCAATGCAGCGAATAACAGCTTTGGAGATAACTGGTTACGACTCGTTAACTGGACCGAAGTGCGCCAGTGGC
>DATANR010000128.1:0-29451 GCA_036266155.1 Gemmataceae bacterium
CCGGGATTTTCATGCGGACCGGCGGCGGCCTGCAGGTCGAGAATAGCACGATCTCAGGCAATTCGATCACACCGCAGTCGGGGGGGGCCTATCCCTTCTTCGAGGGCTGGGGCGGCGCCGGCATCTTCTTCCACGGCACACCGGCCATCGTCGTGCCCGCGGGATTCACTCCTGGCAACATCGTCATTCAGAACAGCACGCTCACCGGGAACGTAACTCCGGGGTCGGGGGGCGCCTTCGAAGCCTTCGGTAATTACGGATCTTTGCTCATCCAAGACAGCACGATCACCGGCAATACCTCCACAACTACGAGCAACTATTACGGCGGCGGCGGCTTGTCGGCGCGCTATTGCAGCATGACGATCACGCTGCAAAACAGCATCGTTTCAGGGAATACAAGCACGGCCGCGCCGGACATCATGACCTATGCCTATGACACGGTCTTCGGCGATTTCAGTGCGATTGGCGACCTCAAGGGCATTGCCTATTACGTTCTTGACAGCGTTTCCACGGGCCTGGTCAATGCGCCGTTGATGTTGAGCGGCCTCGCGAACTTTGGCGGTCCAACGCAGACATTCACGCCGTTGGCCGGCAGCCCGCTCATCGACGCCGGCGACGACACCTTGGTGCCCGGTTCGGTGACCACCGACCAGCGCGGCCTCGATCGCATCTACGGAACCGCCGTCGACATTGGCTCGTTTGAAGTTCAGCCGCCGAGGGTGACGGTCGAGCAAGCGGCCACGCAGGCCGATCCGACCAATCAGCCGACGATCACCTTCGACGTCACATTCACAGCGCCTGTCACGGGCTTTGACCCGTTGACGGAGCCGGCCGACCTGAACTTTACGGGCAGCACCGTCGGCGGTGTGTTGAGCGGCGTCGCCACGCAGACGGGACCGAGCACCTATTCGGTCGCCGTCACCGGCATGACGAGCGACGGCACCGTCGTGTTGTCCATCGACGCGGGCGTGGCGCAGGACCCGGCGGGACTCGATAACCTGGCCTCGACCAGCGCCGACAACACGGTGACTTACGACACGACCGTGCCGACGGTGACGATCAACAAGAGCGGAGCCCAGGCCGATCCAACGAACACGGGCCCGATTACCTTCGATGTCGTCTTCAGCGAGCCGGTCGTGGGTTTCGGTCTCGGCAGCGTCAATTTGTCCAGTAGCACCGGCGTCGGTTCGCCGAGCGTGACGTCGTTCCTTCAGACTGGACCAAGTTCCTATACGGTGTCGGTGACAGGAATGAGCGGCACCGGGAACGTCGTGGCGAAAGTGGTCGCCAACGCGGTGACTGACCCAGCCGGCAACGGGAACGCGGCGTCGACGAGCACCGACAACAGCGTCGCCTTCGACAACACGCCGCCGACGGTGACGATCAACAAGGGCGCTACACAGCCCGATCCGACGAGCGTGTCGCCGATTACGTTCGACATCGTCCTGAGTGAGGCGGTCACCGGCTTCACGGCGAGCGACGTCGACCTGTCGACCAGTACTGCGGGCGGAGCATTCATTACCAATTTGATCCAGGTCGACCCCACGCACTACACGTTCACGGTCGACGGCGTGACGATGCGCGGCGACTTGATCGCGAAGATTGGAGCCAGTGCATTCACGGACCTGGCGGGCAACAACAACACCGCGTCGACCAGTACGGACAATGCCGTCGCCTTCCTGCTCGCCGGCGTGATCAACTTCACGACGACGACGCAGAACACGACCGAAGGTTCGACCATTACGGTCACCGCGTCGCGGACCGGCGGCTCCGACGGGATTGTGTCCGTCGATTACAACACACTCGCCGGCACAGCTCACGTTTCCGATTACACCGCCGGAGCGGGCTTCACTCTCGCGGGCACGCTGACCTGGGGCGAAGGCGACGCGGCGAACAAGTCGTTCGACATCAAGATCATCGACGACACGGCCAACGAAGGCCGCGAAAACTTCACGGTCAACATGACGAACCCGGTCGGCGGCATCACGGTCGGCAGCGCGACGACCGAAACGGTGTCGATCGCACCCAGCGACGGACAACTCATCGACGGCACGGCGGTCAAGCCGGCGAAGCCGCAGTTCGTCTTCACCGACGGCGACGGCGACCTGGTAACTGTCAAGCTGGCCGGCAAGGTCGGCACGGCAACAGTGTTCATCACCGACCCAGACGGCGACGGGAAGGGATCGCTCGAGTTGATGCAGTTGGCTGGTACCGACGCGACCAAGTCGATCGTGACCATCACGGCGAAGAAAGCCAAGGGCGGCAGCGGCAATGGTCGTGCCGGCCTGGCTGAGATGACGGGCGTCGACCTGAAGGCCCTGAATGCCGCGACCACCGATATGGTGGGTCTGGGCATCACCATGTCCGGCTTCCTCAATACGGTGGCGATCGGCAGTCTCGGCGGCGGAGCGGACATCACCGTCGCGGGCGCAGCACCGGCCGGGGCCAAGGGTGCGAAGACCGGGCTGTCACTGACGACGCTCTCGATCGGCGACGGCACGGATATCACGCTTGCTCAGGTCCCGCTGCTGAAACTCAAGGCGTACTCGGTCGGCACCGGCGGCACGATCTCGGCCCCCTACGCTGGCACCATCCAGACAACCGGCAACAAGAAAGCCGGCAACGCGGGCGACTTCGGCTCGAACATCACGCTGTCCGGCATCGGTGTGCCCGCCAAGACGCTGGCATTGAAGAGCCTGAACATCAAGGGGGCCGCCAACGGCATCCTGATCAAGGTCGCCAGCGGCACCGGCACAGTCGGCGACGTCGGCTCCGTGACGGTTGGCTCATTCATCAACAGCCGGCTGTTCGCTGGCTACAGTGGTCCGGATAACGGCTCGGGCGCGTTCAACCTGGCTGCGACAATTGGCAAGTTCACGGCGACCAACGCGACGACGTCGTTTGCTCATAGCTTCGTGATTGGGACGAATTTCAAGCAAGCATCGAAGCTAGCCAGTGTTGACACGGCGAACGGCGGCACGAAGTTCGGCTTTGTGTTCCACGGCACCTACGGCGGCCTGAATCTGCCAAGTTTGAAGTTGCACTACAACACGAAGACGCAGGGCACACAGACGTTCGGGGGCGACCTCGAAGTGCTCAAGCTCTAAGAGGTTGTCCCGGAAGGGTGCCTTACTTCGTGGGCAGGCCTCCCGGCCTGCCAAATAAAGGCAGGCCGGGAGGCCTGCCCCACAAAAAACTGGGCTTCCGAGACAAACTCTCAGTTGTCGACGGCCGATCAAGAGGGCCGGTGGCGGCGAGTATCCCTCGTTGCCGCCAGCCCTCTTGGCGTTTTCACCATATCCTGACACCGCCCTCCCCCGACCCGCATTCGCATGACCCTCCCTCCCATCTCTCGCCGCGGTCAAATGATTACCCTCGCGGCCGCCCTGCTCGGCTGGATGTTTGACGGACTGGAGATGGGCCTCTTCCCGCTCGTGGCTGGCCCGGCGCTCGGGGACTTACTTGGCACGTCGGACATGAAGGCGATTCCAGTGGCCGGCGCCGCATTTAGCGATCACCTCGAAAAAGAAATGCTCGGGCGGTGGATTGCCATCATCACGGCCGGGTTTCTCGTCGGCGCCGCGACCGGCGGCGTCCTTTTTGGCTGGCTTGGCGACCGCATCGGCCGCGTGCGCGCCATGATGCTCAGCATCCTGACCTACGCCATTTTCAGCGGCGTGTGTGGGCTCGCCCAGAATGCGTTCCAGGTTGCGGGCTTTCGGCTGCTTGCCTCCATCGGAATGGGTGGCGAGTGGTCGCTGGGTGTGGCGCTCGTCATGGAAGTGTGGCCGGATCGTTCGCGGGCCTGGCTCGCCGGCATCATCGGTTCGGCGGCCAACCTCGGCTATTTGATGATCGCGTGCGTCGGTCTCGTGCTCACCGCGATCATTACTGATTTGCACTCGGCGCTCATTTCCATCGGCGTGGGCACAGAAACGGCCGACTGGCTGGTTCACAACCATGGCTGGCGGCTGCTCATGTTGTTCGGCGCCTTTCCCGCGCTGCTCACGCTCTTGATCCAAATCTTCGTGCCCGAATCGCACCGTTGGCAGGCGGAAAAACACAAGGGAACGACGTCGCACTGGCAGACCGTCGACCTTTTGGGGGTGCTCGTCGGCGCCAGCGGGGCCGTCGGATTGATCACGCTCTGGGCGATCGAAGGCGTCGACCTGCCGGTTCGAATCGCCGCGTCGCTGGCTGCTCTCGTCGTGATTACGGGCGGTTACCTCTACCCGATCGTCCGCTACATCAAGCGTGCGGAAGCGTCGGACGAACAAGTCGATGATCCGGCGCTGACGGGCAATGGCAATGGCTCACGACGCGCTTCGGCCCTTCGTCCGATCATCGCCCGATTGATGTTGGCGGCGGCGCTCTCGGGCGTCGCCTTGCTCGGGACCTGGGCGTCGGTTCAGCAGGCGCCGACCTATGCCAATCAGATGACGAACGGGCAGGCGCGTGTTCGCGAGTACACGCAGATCGCGACGGCCTCGGGCGCTGTCATCGGTTGCATCATTGCCGCGCTGCTCGGCGACTGGTTGGGTCGGCGGATTACCTATGCCCTGCTCTGCGTTGGATCGATGGGCGCGATCGCCGGGCTGTATCTTTTGAATGACACGTATGGCCCGGCCTACTTGATATGGGCGTTCGTAGCCGGTACGATCACGGCTGCGTTCTATGGCTGGCTGCCGCTCTATCTGCCGGAGTTGTTTCGCACAAAGGTGCGCGCGACCGGACAGGGCTTTGGCTTTAACTTCGGCCGCATCCTGGCCGCCGTGGGCGTACTCCAGCTTCCCGTGGTCATGAAGCAATTGGAAGTCGGTTGGCAAGGCGCTTGCACGGCCATGAGCGTCGTCTATGTGGTCGGGCTCGGCCTGATCTGCCTGGCCCCCGAAACTAAGGGCAAACCTTTACCCGATTGAGGTCACACCATGATCCGCTCGTTCTTGATTGTGTTGATTTGCGCAACGCCGATGCTCGCTGACCGCGAGGAGGCGAACTTGCAACGCACGATCGATTCCCTGCAAGGCACCTGGGGCGTCAAGAGCATGCAGGTCGCCGGCACGACAATGGACCCGGTCAGCCTGAAGTCGATGCGCTACACGTTCGATCGCGATGTCTTGATTGATGCCAATCGGCCGGAGGACGCGGTTCGGTTGAACCTCGACGTGAGCAGCGGCGTGGCCAAGATGGAGACGCTCGATCGTTATGGCAACACACGCGAGGGGTTGATCCGGCGCAGTGGCGACTCAATCGTGATGTGCTATGTGAAGACCGACTACGGGACGCCAAGGCAATTGCCGCCGAAGGACTTTCGCTCGACCAAGGAAAACGGCGCGGTGTTGATGCAGTTGACGCCGATCCGCAAGTAGTGGGATCGCTCTAAACGAAGAGACCAAGGTCGGCATAAGCGAGCCGGCGACGAAAGCGCGCGCCGATGAAGAACGTCTCCGTCTCGTCGTCCTCGCGGCACCAGCGCACGTCGGCCATCATCATCATCGGCTTGCTCTTGCCAATGCCCGTCAGGCCGACCTCGATTTCGTCGCCCTTGTTCATCTCACACTTGACTCGCAGCTGAACGCCGTCGAGCGATAGCTCCTCGCCGCCGGCCGCGAGGTTGGGGCCGAGCCCCATTGCCCCTTTGCGAACCGAGATGGTCACACCCTTTTTGAGAGCTTTACGGCGAACGATTCGACGATCGTCCGTGGCGGTGTCTTTGTCGGCGAACATGTCGTAACTCGGGGTCTGACTATCTGGAGGCGAGCGAGCGCCGCTCGCGTGTCCAGTTCTCAGTGGAGTGAGCAAGCAAGCCTAGAACGAAAGTGCAATCGATGCTGTGTCATCGACGGAAAAACTGGCACAATCGGAATGACCCGCCGCAACCTGCTTTGGCGACGTAAGTTTCGTCGCCACAACGCTTCCGGCTGTCCAGTCGCACTGGCATAACGTATCCTGAGAGCAACGCCGTCCGCATAGCCCCCAAGATCGACACCCTGGACCGACCGAGCACAATGTCCGCCAGCCGCGGGCCGCGCGATCCTATTCCCCCGTCCCCCGTGGCCGCCCAGTGGCTGCGGGGCGTCCGCCCGCCGGCAACCGATGCCGAGGCCCTCAGTCGTGCCCTTGCCGATCTACGCCATCTGGTTGTCCTCGTGCAAACGGAGGACGGTCCGGCGGTAGCCGACGGCGGGTCGATCCAGTGGGAGGCCGCCGACGGTGTGCCCGTACTGGCGATCCTTCCGCCACTGGCCCCCGAATCGCTCGGCGACCCAACCTTTTGTGCCGATCACGGTCTGCGATTCCCTTACGTGACCGGCGCCATGGCCAACGGCATCGCCTCGGCCGAACTCGTTGAGGCGATTGGCGGCGCCGGCATGCTGGCTTTCTTCGGCGCCGCGGGCCTGTCGCTCGATCGCATCGAGACGGCATTCGTCCGCATTAAGAGTAATCTCGGCGACCGCCCCTTCGGTTTCAATCTGATTCACAGCCCTGGCGAACAGGCGCACGAATCCGCGACCGTTGATCTTTACCTGCGGCACGGTATCCGGCTGGTGGAAGCGTCGGCGTTCCTGGACCTGACACCACACGTCATCCGTTATCGTCTGCATGGAATTCACCGCAACGACGCGGGGGAAATCGTCACACCCAACCGAGTGATAGCCAAGGTTTCGCGTGTCGAGGTGGCGAGCAAGTTCTTTGCCCCGCCGCCGGAGAAGATGGTCCGCGAATTGGTGGCCCAGGGTCATTTGACGCAAGAGCAGGCGGAACTGGCGAAGGCCGTTCCCGTGGCCCAGGACGTCACGGTCGAGGCGGATTCCGGCGGCCACACCGACAACCGGCCTGCGATCACATTGTTGCCGACGATCCTGGCGCTGCGTCATCGACAGCAGCAAGAGTTCCGCTACGCGAAGCCCCTTCGTGTCGGCCTTGGAGGCGGGATTGCGACGCCGGAGTCGGCGGCCGCCGCGTTCACGATGGGCGCCGCCTATATCGTCACAGGTTCCGTGAATCAGGCATGCGTGGAGTCCGGCAGTTCGGACATCGTTCGCCAAATGTTGGCCGAGGCCGGCCAGGCGGATGTCGCGATGGCGCCTGCTGCCGACATGTTCGAAATGGGCGTCAAGGTCCAGGTGCTCAAGCGGGGAACTATGTTCCCAATGCGGGCAGCAAAGCTGTACGAGCTGTATCGGAACCATCTCGCGCTCGACGCCCTGCCCGACACCGAACGTGCCCTGCTCGAAAAGAACTTCTTTCGCATGCCCATCGACGAGGTTTGGCGGCAAACGCGCGAGTTCTTCTTAAAGCGCGATCCCGTGCAAGTGCCCAAAGCCGAAAACGACCCGAAGCACAAGATGGCCCTGGTGTTTCGCTGGTACCTGGGCCAATCGTCGCGCTGGGCAAACGCCGGCGTCGCGGATCGCAAGGTCGATTACCAAGTTTGGTGCGGACCGGCGATGGGTGCATTTAACGAATGGTCCAAGGGCTCATTCCTGGAGCAGCCGACGAATCGAACTGTCGTGACGGTTGCTCTGAATCTCCTGTACGGGTGCGCCCTCAGGCTGCGGCAGTCTCAGTTGCGCTCCCAGGGTGTAAACCTGGATGGCTTGTTCACACATGCCCCGCTGAAGCGTGAAGAGTTGGACCTGAGGCTAAGCAGATAGTTCCCATGGGACCCGTAAGTCCCTTACGTCCTGTGACGGAGACCGGATGGCTGAGAGCGTCCCACTCGCGATTGTCGGCATCGGCTGCCTGTTCCCGAAGGCGGACGGCCCCGGCGCGTTTTGGGCGAACATCAAGCAAGGGGTCGACTGCGTCGGCCCGGTGCCGTCAACGCACTGGTCGCCAGACGACTACCTGGATGCCGATCCCAAAGCCCCGGACATGACCTACGCGGCCCGTGGCGCCTTCCTCGACGCGGTCGATTTCAATCCGCTGGAATTTGGCATCTCGCCGGTCGATCTCGAAGCGACGGACACTTCGCAACTTCTGGGACTGGTCGCGGCACGGCAGGCCCTGAACGACGCGGGCTACACGGCGGACCGACAATTCGACAAGAACCGCGTGAGCGTCATCCTCGGGGTCACCGGTACGCTGGAACTCGTGATTCCACTTGGAGCCCGACTTGGCCATCCGCGCTGGCGAAAGGCCCTGGCTGCTGCCGGCGTCGACAAGGCCACCGCCGACAAGGTCGTTCAAGATATTGCCGATTCGTATGTGCCGTGGCAAGAGAACTCCTTCCCTGGTCTCCTGGGCAACGTCGTCGCCGGGCGTATCGCGAACAAGCTCGATCTGGGAGGAACGAATTGCGTCGTCGATGCCGCGTGTGCCAGTTCGCTGAGTGCTATTCACCTCGCGGGGCTGGAACTCGCGGCCGGACGCTGCGACGTTGCCGTGACCGGCGGCGTCGATACGTTCAACGATATTTTCATGTACATGTGCTTCAGCAAGACACCGGCACTGTCGAAGACCGGGGACGCGAAGCCGTTTGATGCCGATGGCGACGGCACCATCCTGGGCGAGGGCCTTGGCATCGTCGTGCTGAAGCGTCTGGCTGATGCCGAGCGCGATGGCGACCGCATCTATGCTGTTCTGAAAGCCATTGGCTCATCAAGCGACGGCAAGGGTAACGCCGTTTACGCACCGACCGCGAACGGTCAGATGCGCTGCTTGAAGAACGCTTACGAACTGGCAGGCGTTTCGCCGGCGACAATTGAATTGATCGAAGCGCACGGAACCGGAACCAAGGTGGGCGACACCGTCGAAGCGACCGCCCTGACGCAAGTCTTCCGGGAAGCGAAGGCGGACGGGACATGGTGCGCCGTCGGCTCCGTCAAGTCGATGGTTGGACACACCAAGGCGGCGGCCGGCGCGGCGGGCCTCATCAAGGCGGCGCTGGCACTTTACAACAAGGTGCTGCCTCCAACCATCAAGGTGAAGAAACCAGTTGACCCATTGCAGCCCAGCAAATCGCCGCTGTATGTGAACACAGAAAAGCGGCCCTGGCTGGACAGTCCAAATCATCCGCGTCGCGCGGGCATGAGCGCATTTGGCTTCGGCGGTAGCAATTTCCACGCGGTACTCGAGGAACACAATCCGATCAAAGCCGCACCAGACTGGGACGGTCGAGTTCAGATCATCGCCTTGACTGGCGCGAGTCCTGCGGACCTAACTCGGCAATTGGCGGAATGGCCAACGGCGACGACCTGGGCCGAACTGAGCACGCGTGCGGCGACGAGCCGCGCCGACTTCGATCATTCCGCGACTTGCCGCCTTGTCATCGTTGCCGATCGCGATGGCAACACGGGCGAACTGATTAGCGCCGCCAAGGCCAAACTTACCGCGGATGGCACTGCTCGTTCTTGGACGTTGCGGAACGGCGCTTACTTTGGTGCCGGCCCTGCGGTAGGCGGGCTCGGAGTCCTCTTCCCAGGACAGGGGTCACAGTCGGTCGGCATGCTTCGTGATCTCGCATGCACTTTTCCTGAAATGTTGGCAAGTCTGTCGGCCGCCGAACATGGCTGGCCGGGGACCAAGCGACTCGTCGACTTCATCTATCCCCCGGCCGCTTTCACTGCCGACATTCGCGCGGATCAGGAAAAGGATCTGCGTGCCACCGACATGGCCCAACCGGCTCTGGGTGCCGTGAACTTTGGGGCATGGCAAGTACTGCGATCGTTCGGGGTTGAGGCCGATGCATTTGCGGGGCATAGCTTCGGTGAACTTGTCGCGCTTTGTGCCGCCGGAGTGGTGTCGCCGGCAGATTTGCACCGCTTGTCGCGCGAACGCGGCCGACTCATGGCGGCCATGTCGGGCGAAGATGCGGGCGCAATGTTGGCCGTCCATGCGGACCTTGCCCAGGTCGAAACGGTGCTCCGGAGGGAGCAACTAAATCTCTCAATCGCCAACCGCAATTCTCCGTCTCAATGTGTCCTTAGCGGACCGACGGCTGAAATCGCACGCTGCGAGGAGTCGCTGCAAAGGCGACGCCTTCGTTCGACACGCCTGCCCGTGGCGGCGGCATTCCACAGCCCGCTCGTCGAACGCGCCAGCGTGCCGTTCCGCGCAGTCCTGGAAGAAACCCAGGTTGCCACCAGAACGGCGCCGGTCTTCGCCAACACAACTGCCACCGAATATCCCGACGATGCGTCAGCAGTCCGCGATCTGTTGGCTGGGCAACTGGCAAAGCCGGTCGAATTCGTCCAGCTCATTGAGAACATGGCGAGGGCAGGCATTCGGACGTTCGTCGAAGTTGGGCCTGGGGCTGTCCTGACACGGCTCGCTGAGGCGACGTTGAAGGATCACGCCGATCATGCTGACATCGATTGCTTTGCGCTCGATGCCTCCGGCGGCAAGAAGGCGGGCTTGCTAGACCTGGCCAATCTAATTGCTCGGATAGCAGCGCGCGGCCACGCGGTCGATCTTTCGCGGTGGGAGGCCGGCCAGAGCTACCGCCTGCCCACGGCTCGACCGGGGCTGACAGTGCCAATTGTCGGTGCGAATTTTGTCCGACCCAAGCCCACGCGGATTGTTGTCGAAGCGCCAAAGTCAAGTGCATCGCGCGGCGGCGTTAACATGGTCGGCCCCAAGCAGAATGGCGAAAGCTCAAATCCGATCGGCACGATGCCCATTCTTTCGGGCACACCCCAGACGATGCCAACACGCACTGCAACGCCATCGTCTTCCGATTCAAGCGTATCTGTAGCCAACAAACCTTTGAGAACGTCGATGAATGAAGTATCGACGAATCCAATGTCCGATCCAACAGTTTTGCCGGGCGCTTTGGGAATTACGCAACAAAGTTTGCTCGCATTCCAGCGGATGCAGGAGCAGACCGCGAATCTTCATCGACAGTTTTTGGAAAACCAGCAGGCAGCTCTAGCAACGCTTCAGGCGCTCGTTGCCCAACAGCATGCTCTCCTGACCGGGCAGTCAATTCCAGCAAGTGCGATCACGCCGATATCGGCGCCACCGCTGGCCGCGACGTCAAGGTCCGTGCCTGTTGACGAGCCAAAATCGAAGCCATCTATTCCTGTTCGGCCGATTCCGGCGCCGCCGCCAGCGCCTTTGCCGCCGCCGCCAATACCGGTCGCGAAGACACAGGCAACCAAACCTGCTCTTTTGGCGCGCGACTCGAGTGCCGTGCTTTTATCAGTTGTCGCCGAGAAAACCGGTTACCCGGCCGACATGCTCGGCCTGGACATGGCGCTCGACGCAGACCTGGGCATCGACTCCATCAAACGTGTCGAGATTCTGTCGGCGCTCCAAGAGAAGATCCCTGATGCCCCACCCGCCAAGCCGGAACATTTGGGCACGCTGCATACGCTCCGCGACATTGTCAATTTCCTCGATCAATCCGGAACGAGTACAGTTTCGGCAGCGAGTCCAGTCGCATCTGAGAAATCAGCCGCTTCGGCGCCGGCGCCGGCCGCGCGGACGGCTGACGCGACGTCGGATGTAGCAGGAACCTTGCTCAGTGTTGTCGCTGAAAAGACGGGTTACCCGGCCGACATGCTCGGTCTGGACATGGCGCTCGACGCGGACCTGGGCATCGATTCCATTAAGCGCGTTGAGATTCTCTCGGCGCTTCAAGAGAGAATCCCTGATGCGCCGGCCGCCAAGCCGGAACATCTCGGCACGCTGCATACACTGCGCGACATTGCGACGTTCCTGGCAGGAGCGTCGCCGCCGATCATTTCGCCAGCACCTCCGTCCCCGCCGGAGGCCCCCCGCCCTTTCGTCCCGGCGCTCATTCTCGGCTCCGCTGAGGGTGAGCGCACCTCCGACAATGTTCCGGCTAGCAATGTTCCGACGGTCGAGTTGCCGGCATCGCCAGTCGAACCGGAAACAGCGCCCATTCCCCTGCCAACGATCGCCACGGTCGTGCGGAGCATCATTCGGCCAATCCCCATCGATCTCGACAAACCGCGTGCCCGCATCGGCCTTGACCGGCACGCCCCGGTCTGGCTCATTGCCGACCCGTCGAGTTTTACAGCGCGGCTGACACAACAGTTCGATTCGGTTGGCTGTCGACCGCAGTTCATTCCCTGGAACGATTCGCCGTTTGCATATGAACCGCATGGCCTTGCCGGGCTTGTGCTCTTGGCGCCCGGCGACTCCGAATTAGACGACTTGCCGCTGCGTGCGTTTCGCTGGCTCAAGCGGGCGGCGCCAGCACTGGCCGAATCGGCAAAGGCTGGCGGCGCCTTTTTTGTCACGGTCACCAAGCTCGATGGATCGTTTGGCTTTGGTCCGCTCGATCCTTCACGCGATCCCATTCAGGGCGGATTGGCGGGGTTGAGCAAAACGGCTGCGCATGAATGGCCGCACATCGCATGCAAAGCCATCGACATCGACCCAACCGTCTTGCGCCATGTGCCGCACATTCTTGTGGAAGAAGCGCTCACCGCAGGGCCATCCGAGGTCGGCCTTTCGGCCAAGGGGCGCGTGGCATTGGAGATTGTGGAATCGCCGGCCCTTCTCCCTGCCGGCGAGCCAACCATCCTGTCGCCCGGCGACGTTGTCGTCGTAACTGGCGGCGGCCGCGGTGTGACGGCCGAAGCCTTGTTGCCGCTCGTTCGCGCCAGCCAGCCCCAACTCGTCCTGCTCGGCCGCACTGAGGTTGCGGATGCCGAGCCAGATTGGCTGGTAAATCTCGATGACGAAACGCAGATCAAGCAGGCCATCCTGGCGCAAATGGACAAGCCAGCGACTCCCCGATTGGTTGGCGCGGAATATCAGCGCCTGATGGCCCAGCGCGAGATACGTCAGAACATTCGGCGTTTCCGTGACGCCGGCGCCATCGTCGAATACGTCTCCGTCGATGTGCAGGATGCGGGCGTCATTTCGACTTTGATGGCGGATGTGCGTCGTCGACTGGGGCCGATCGCTGCGCTCGTGCATGGCGCCGGCATTCTGGCGGATCGCCGGATCGAAGAGTTGTCCGACGAGCAATTTGAAGCCGTCTATTCGACCAAGGTCATTGGGTTACAGAACCTCCTGACGGCGACCACCGACGATCCGCTCAAGGCGATCGTGTTGTTTTCTTCGTCGACGGGTCGCTTTGGACGAACCGGGCAGGCGGCCTACGCGGTCGCCAATGAAGTGTTGAACAAGATCGCGCAGCTCCTCAATCGCTTGCGACCACATTGCCGAACTGTCGCGATCAACTGGGGCCCGTGGGACGGCGGCATGGTCACGCCCTCACTCGCGCGGCTATTCGCTAAAGAGGGCATCGGGCTTATTCCCGTGACAGAGGGCGGGGAGGTCCTTTTGCGAGAACTGGCCTCGTCTGACCGGCCAGCCGAAACTGTCGTCCTGGCACAAGCGTTGGTGCCCGCCACCGCCGCTCCAACTCCGGTTGCGCCGACGAGCGATCTGGCGCTCGTCTTCGAACGGCGCGTGGCTCTGGCGGATCATTCAGTTCTGCGCTCACACGTGATCGGTAACAAGGCGGTTCTACCGTTCGTGCTGCATCTCGAGTGGATGGCGCACGCTGCCCTGCATGCGCATCCCGGCCTCAAGTTCTTCGGCTTCGACGATCTGCGGATTTTCCAGGGCATTCACGTCGAGGAATCGACGCCTGCACAACTTCGCGTTCTATCGGGAAAATCCGCACGCCGCGACGGGCTGTTTTTCGTCCCCGTCGAGATCCGTGGCCTGCGCAAGGGCCGCGAGGTCACACATTCGCGTGCGGAGATCGTGCTGGCCGATCGCCTACCGGATCCGCCGTTTGCCGGCCCGACACCCGAGACGGGGCCCTTCACCCAATCGGTGGATGAAGTTTACGACTACTTTCTCTTTCACGGGCCGGATCTCCGGGCCCTCAAGCGGATCGATGGCATGGGTGACGATGGCGCCATCGCGTTCGCCCGTTCCGCGCCGCCACCAACTGAATGGATGCAGTCTCCGATTCGAGGCGCATGGCTTGCCGACCCCATGGCCATGGACGCGGCCTTCCAACTTCTGAGTGTCTGGAGTTATCAGAAACACCGGGCCGCGTCGTTGCCATGCTTCGCCGCAGGGTATCGGCAATACCGTCGAATATTCCCGACCGAAGGCGTTCTCATTGCCGCTCGCATCACGCGCGATAACGGGACGACGGCGCGCGCCGCGATCGACTTCATCGACGCGGACGGTCGCATCATTGCGCGGCTGACCGATGCCGAGCATGTGATTGACTCGTCGCTCAATGAGGCTTTTCGCCGCGGCCGCATCGCCACCCCCAGCGTCGCCACTCGCTTGACCCGGATCGGGAGTTGATTTCCGTGAAACCGACGGACGAGCGAGTTGCAATCGTCGGCATCGGCGGTCTCTTTCCGGGGGCTGGCGACCTGCAGGCGTTCTGGACCAACGTCAAGGACGGCCGCGACGGTTCCTCGGAGCCGCCGCCGGGCCGCTGGCCAATTCCGCCAGAACATATTCTCGATCCTCGCGGCGTGGCTCCGGACAAAGTCCCCACGCTTCGTGGCTACTATCTTCGGCGATTCACCGCAGATCTGGACGGGATGGACCTTGCGGATTGGCCCGTCGACGAACTCGATCCGGTCTTTCATCTCGCGCTCCACATTGGCAACGGCGCTTGGCAAGCCGCTGTCGCGGCGCCGCTCGATCGCGCGCGCTGCGGGGTCATCCTCGGCAACATCGCCTTGCCGACCGAGAAAACCAATGCCATCACGCTTGAAGTGCTCGGTCCCAAACTCGGCCTGTTCCATCCGACGACACGGACCAACCGGCTTAATATGCATTCGACCGGCCTGCCCGCCGCGTTGATTGCCCGCGGACTCGGTTTTGGACTCGGCGGCTACGCACTCGATGCCGCATGTGCGTCGTCGCTCTACGCGATTAAGCTGGCACGCGATGAATTGCTCGCCGGTCGTGCGGATGCGATGATTGCCGGCGGGCTGGTTCGGCCCGACTCGCTCTACACGCAGATGGGTTTTGCACAACTGCGGGCTCTGTCGCCGTCGGGCCGCTGCTCGCCGTTCGATGCGCGAGCCGACGGATTGCTCGTCGGTGAAGGCGGCTGTGCGTTCGTGCTGAAGCGTCTGACGGATGCAGTCGCTCATGGGGACACGATTCACGGCGTCATCGCGGGGATCGGCCTGTCGAATGACATCGAAGGCAACGTCCTGCAGCCGGCACAAGAAGGCCAGCTTCGGGCTTTGCGGTCGGCTTATCGACAGGCAGGCTGGCGCCCGAGTGACGTGCAGTTCATCGAATGCCATGCCACGGGAACGCCGACAGGTGATTCGGTGGAGTTCGGCAGCCTTCGCAAGCTCTGGGAAGGAGAATCAGGCCGGGCCATCCTCGGCGGTGTCAAATCAACAGTTGGCCATCTGCTGACCGGCGCGGGTGCCGCGTCGCTGGCGAAGGTGCTGATCGCAATGCGGGAGAAGGTCCTGCCGCCGACCGCTAATTTCGAACGGCCCAACCCTAAGCTCAGTTACGAGAGCAGTCCGTTCCGCGTATTGACGCATGCGGAAAAGTGGGAGTCAAAAGGGCCACGTCGCGCCGCGATCAACGGCTTCGGCTTCGGCGGCATTAACGCGCATTTGCTCATCGAAGAATGGATTGGCGAGCCGCGAGCGTCAGCGACCGGTGCCAGGTTCACACCGGTCGCTACCACTCCTGTCTCACCGGAGCCAATCGCCGTGGTCGGTGTCGCATCGCGAAGTGGATCGCCGATTGAGTCGTTGACGCTACCTGCCACTCGCTTTCGCATTCCGCCGACCGAACTTGCGGAGATGTTGCCGCAGCAGACATTGATGCTGCAAATCGCGGCCGAAGCGCTCGATGATACACATTCGAAGCCGGCGAACGGGCGGACGACCGGCGTTTACATTGGCATAACGCTCGATCCGAACACGACGAACTATCACCTCCGTTGGCTGGCCGGCGAGATTAACGAGTCGCTGAAGGATCATGTCCATCCCGCGTTGACGGCCAATCGTGTCATGGGTTCATTGGCGAGCATCGCCGCGAGTCGGGTGGCTCGGTTTCTTGGCGCCGGCGGGCCGAGCTTTGCGGTGTGCGATGAGAATGCCAGTGGCTTCCGTGCTGTGAGTCTTGCGGTCAACGCTCTTCGAAATGGAGAGATTGACCGGGCACTCGCGGGCGTCGTCGTGTTCGGCAGCGATCCACGCGTCGATCGAGGAGGCGACGAAGCGGCCGCCGTTGTCTTAAAGCGCTTGTCTGATGCCCAATCGGATGGGGACCGTGTCTACGCGGTCATCGGACAAATCAAACCTGTGCCAACGGAGACAGCAGATTACATTCGCGGTAATGCAGCATGGTCATTGAGGTTTTTTGTGTCGGAATCGAAGAAGGTCATTCGAGGGCTGGGGCAAGAAGAACTGGCGTTCCGAATCCGCGATCTGGACGATGGGCCGTATTGGTTTGACCAATTCGACTGGAATGTTGGCGGGATCGGCCTGGAGTTGGAAGCGAGCGATCTTTCGGATCGATTCAAGGATTCAACGTCCGCTGCGACTCCACTATCAAACCGGCTCGACGGACTGTTCACGTTGAGCAGTAATACGCCCGCCGAATTGCTGTCCGAACTCGAGCATTTCACAAACCTCGCCGACAAAGTCCCAAAGCGACTGGCCCGTCGCTGGTGGCAAAGCCGGCGCGGACAGCCGCCGGGCAAACTTGGCCTCGCGTTCGTCGCCGAGACGCAGTCCGAGTTGCAGCAACGGATCGACGAGGCACGCGAGCATTTGCGCAACCGACCGGACACAGCAATCGCCGATCGCATTTTCTATTCGCCCGATCCCTTGCGCGGCGACATTGCATTTGTCTACCCCGGCTCCGGCAACCATTTCGCGGGTATGGGCCGCGATCTTGGCGCTGCGTTCCCGCATGTCCTCTGGCGGCAGATGGGCGAGAACCAGTTGCTCGCGAGCCAGTACCATGCGTCCGAGGTTTGGAATAAGGAGTCGCTGGATCATCTGACGCCGCGCGAATTGATCTTCACCCAGGTCGCCCTTGGCACTCTGGTCAGCGACTTGCTCGTATCCTTTGGCATCACCCCCAATGCCGCGATTCCCTATAGCCTCGGCGAATCGGCGATGCTCTATGGAACACGTGCCTGGCGTGATCGTGATGAGATGTTCCGACGGATACAGGAATCGCCGCTATTCGCGACGGATTTGGCGGGGCCGTACAATGCGGCGCGCGTGAAATGGGGCCTTTCATCTAATGCGCCGATCGACTGGCTCACGGGCGTCATCAATGTTCCGGCCGATCGGGTTCGCGCGGCAATCAAGCCAACCGACCGCGTTTACCTCCAAATCATCAACACCGCGGACGACTGCGTCATCGGCGGTGAACCGTCGGCAGTCGAGTCAATCGTACGCGCGGTTGGTGGTAGTTTGGTCGAAGTGCGCGGCGTCTCAACCGCCCATTGCGAAGTGGTCGAGCCAGTTCGCGAAGCCTATCGCGAGCTGCACCGTCTGCCGACGTATTCGCCTGCGGGCGTTCGCTATTACAGTGGCGCTTGGGGTCGTGCATATGAGTTGAATGAAGAGAGCGCAGCCGATGCGATCACGTCCGCGGCGCTCGACACGATTGACTTTCCAAGAGTGGTCAACGCGGCTTACGCGGACGGCGCGCGCATCTTCATTGAGATCGGCCCTGGCTCATCTTGCACGCGGATGATCGACGCGATCCTGGTCGACAAGCCGCACATGGCTCGGGCCGCGTGTGTGCCGCGACAGGATGCCGTGTCGGTGTTTCTCCGGCTGCTCGCGAATCTCCATGCGGAAGGTGTGCCGGTCGACTTGTCAATTCTCTACGACCATCCAGAGCCCGCGGAAGCGACCATTGCCGGCCCAACCATCACGCTGCCAGTCGGATACCGTCCGACACCCGTGGTACACAAGACCGAGGCAATGCCGGAGCCTGAACCGATCTTCGTTCCAGCAGCGATTGAACTCGCCGCGAACCCGGTCGTCGTGCTGGCCGATACGCAGACGGCCACGTTGCAAGCTCACGAAGCGTTCTTGAAATTCGCGACAGCATTGCAAGGCCATGTCGCACAGACAATTAGCTGGCAGACGGCCATTCTTCAAGACGGCGGCACTTACAAAGTGGGCGTCTCAGAAATCGCTGCGCGACCGACCGACGAAATCCCGCGTTCTCTCGATTTCGAACAATGCATGGAATTTGCGCGCGGCCTCGTGGGTAACGTCTTCGGCCCGAAATACGGGGCGACCGATGCCCATCCTACGCGCGTGCGCTTGCCGGACGGTCCGCTGCAACTGGTGGATCGCGTCGTCACCATCGAAGGCGAGCCGCTATCGCTTACATCGGGCCGGCTCGTCACCGATCATCTCGTGCACGAAGGCCGGTGGTATCTGGAGCATGGCCGCATCCCGGCATGTATTTCCATTGAGGCCGGGCAGGCGGACCTGATGTTGTCCGGCTTCCTCGGCATCGACTTCAAGACGCGTGGCCAGGCGTGTTATCGTCTTCTCGACGCGGCGGTCACGTTCCACCGCGAACTGCCCAAGATCGGCGACCAACTTCAGTACGACATTCGCATCAATCAATTCTTCCGCCAGGGCGACACCTACCTGTTCCGCTTTCAATTTGAAGGGACCGTGAACGGCGAGCCGCTGCTCACCATGCGCGACGGTTGTGCCGGCTTCTTCACGGCCGAGGAACTGGCGGCCGGTAAGGGGATCGTTCACACGGCACTTGACCTGAAGCCGATCGCAGGAAACATACCGGCCGATTGGACGCCGCTCGTGGCGCTACGCGATGAATCGCTAGTCGACGCGCAAGTGGATGCCTTGCGCATCGGCGACCTGGCGGCTGCTTTTGGAGCAGAGTTTGGCCAACTGCCGCTCACCAATCCGATGCGGCTGCCCGGCGGGATGCTTAAGCTCGTCCATCGCGTCGAGCGCATCGAGCCGACCGGCGGCCGTTATGGCCTGGGCCGCATCCGTTGCGATGCGGACATTCATCCCGACGATTGGTTTCTGACCTGCCACTTCGTCGACGATCAGGTGATGCCCGGCACGCTCATGTATGAATGCTGCTTGCACTCGATGCGCGTTCTGCTCATGCGCAAGGGCTGGGTCTCGGAAGACGACGAGGCGCGCTTTGAGCCGATTCCCGGCATCGCGAGTCGGCTCAAGTGCCGTGGACAGGTCATCGCATCAACGAGAAAAGTGACTTACGAAGTCTCATTGAAGGAGATCGGCTTCCGGCCGGAACCCTATGCAATTGGCGATGCCCTGATGTACGCGGATGGCAAAGCGATCGTCGAGGTCAAGGACATCTCGCTGCAAATGAGCGGCATGACGCGTGAACGGCTCCAGCGCATCTGGTCCACGCCGCGGCGATCCGTGTTTACACGAGAACAGGTGCTCGAGTTCGCGACCGGCTCGCCCTCGAAGGCTTTTGGCAACCGCTATCGGCTGTTCGATCGCGAGCGCTTTATCGCGCGCCTGCCCGGGGATCCATACTCGTTCATCGATCGCGTGACCAAGTTCGAGAACGGCGAGGCATGGCGACTTGCCCCTGGCGCCATGGCCGAAGTGCAATATGAAGTGCCCAATGACGCCTGGTATTTCGGGGCGAATCGCTGTGCGTCAATGCCGTACTGCGTCTTGAATGAAATTGCCCTGCAGGCCTGCGGCTGGATGGCGGCCTACTGCGGCGCTGCGCTGACAAGTCCCGACGACTTGCACTTCCGCAATCTCGGCGGCAATGCGATGCAACACGCGGCCGTGACGCCGGAGTCGGGAATTCTCGTCACGACGACGAAGCTCACGAAGGTGTCGCCGGCAGCGGGAATGATCATCCTGCAATTCGACTTCATGGTCCGCGGCAAGGGTGGCCCGGTCTATTCGGGCGACACGACCTTTGGCTTCTTCGCAAAGAGCGCTCTCGCGAATCAGGTCGGCCTCCAAGGCGCCAAATTTCTACCGCGACCCGATGACAACGTGTGGTCCGGCCCGATCTCGATCGAACCGCCCTTCCCCGATGCGATGTTGCGGATGGTCGACACGGTCGCCTGGGCGACAAACACTGGCGGCCCAAAGGGTCTTGGCGTCATCGAAGGTCGCGCCCATGTGAATCCGGAGGCGTGGTTCTTCAAGGCCCATTTCTTCGGCGATCCCGTTTGGCCGGGATCGCTTGGGCTCGAATCGCTCGTGCAACTGCTGAAAGCCTTTGCCCACAACCGTTGGGGCGATCCGCCGAATGGCTGGCAGGCGCTGGAACCCGGATCCCCGCACAAATGGGCCTATCGCGGCCAAATTGTGCCTTCGGCTACCGAAGTGACGATTCAGGCGTACATTACTGAGGTAGACGACGCACGCCGATTCCTCAAGGCCGATGGCCTCCTGGGCGTCGACGGGCGTATGATCTATCAGATGACGGACTTCACCCTACACGGCTGACTCTCCCCCGCCGCACCCTGACTTTCCGACAATGCGCTATTCCCGCGTTTACCTGGAAGCGATCGGTTACGAGCTTGCTCCGGTCGTTATCTCGACCGAGGAACTCGAGGCCCGGCTCGAGCCGCTGTACAAGGCTTTACATTTGCCGATGGGGCAACTGGAAGCGCTTACCGGTATCAGCGAACGGCGCTGGTGGCCGAAGGACTATTCGGTCGCGCAAGGGGCAACTGTCGCAGGCCTCAAGGCGCTCGCCGCGTCGAATCTGAAGCCGTCCGACATCGATGTCCTGATCTACGCCGGCGTTTGCCGTGAGCAATTGGAGCCGGCGACCGCGTGCCACGTCGCAGCTCAACTCGGCATCTCCGCGGATGCCGCGATCTTTGATGTGTCCAACGCCTGTCTCGGCGTTCTGAACGGTATCGTGGAAATTGCCAATCGCATTGAACTCGGGCAAGCGAAGGCGGGCCTGGTCGTTTCCTGCGAAACGGCCCGCGAGATCAACGAAGTCATTATCGATCAGATGTGCCAGGCAAAGTCGATGGAAGTCTTCAAGGAAACGGTCGCGACACTCACGGGTGGCTCCGGGGCCGTGGCGGTGCTGGTGGTAGACGAGGAGCTTTCATCGGCGAAGCGCCGGCAACTCCTGGGCGGCGCGACCAAGAACGCGCCGCAGTTCCACAACCTTTGCCGCTGGGGATGGCAGAGCGTGACGTCAACGGCCGACCGCATCCTGCACACGGAGGCCGGCGGACTTGTCAAAGCCGTCATCGACAAGGGCAAGCGGCACCTTGTCACGCCGTTCATGGCGACCGACGCGGGCTCCGTTTTGAAGTACGGTGTCGACCTCGGCGCCAAGACCTGGCAAGCGTTCCTGAGCAAACTCGGGTGGCGCGTCGATCAGATGGACAAGGTCATTTGCCATCAGGTCGGCACGCTGCACCGCGATACGATCCTCAAATCGCTCGGCATCCCGAAGGCCAAAGACTTTTCGACCTTCGAATACCTCGGCAACATGGGCACGGTGTCGCTGCCGCTGACGGCCGCACTCGCGGAAGAGCGCGATCATCTAATTCCGGGCGACCGCGTCGGCTTTATGGGGATCGGCAGCGGACTCAATTGCATGATGCTGGGGCTCAAGTGGTAGCCGCCCCGTATCCGTTCGCGTCGCACTATCTCGATCGCGGCGGCATCCGTTTGCACTATCTCGACGAAGGCTCGGGCGACCCGGTCGTCATGCTCCACGGCAACCCGACGTGGAGTTACTACTACCGCAATCTAGTCGCTGCGCTCAGAGATCGCCATCGCTGCATCGTCCCCGATCACATCGGTTGCGGGTTGTCCGATAAGCCGCAGCCGCCGCGTTATGACTATTCGCTCAAGAGCCGCGTCGACGACCTGACGGCCCTGCTCGATCATCTGGGCGTCAACGACAACGTCACACTCGTGCTCCACGACTGGGGCGGCATGATCGGCATGGCTTGGGCGGCTCGGCATACGGATGCGGTGAAGCGGCTCGTGATCCTCAACACGGCCGCGTTCCGCATGCCGAAGAAGAAGACCTTCCCGTTCCGGCTTTGGCTCGGTCGCAACACGAAACTCGGGGCATGGCTGATCCGCTCGCGCAATCTGTTCGCTCGGCACGCGGCCAATGTGGCGGTGAAACGTAAGCCATTGCCGCCGGATGTGCGTGAGTGGTATCTGAAGCCATACGACTCGTGGGAAAATCGCGTTGCCGTCTTGAAGTTCGTGCAGACGATCCCGCTGAAGGCGACCGATCCGGGATACGACATCGTTTCGGAAACAGAAGCCGCACTGCCAAAGTTCATCGACACGCCGACGTTGATTTGTTGGGGCATGAAGGACTTTGTCTTCAGCGAGCAGTTCCTTCTGGAATGGGAACGTCACCTCCCGAAGGCGAAGGTGCATCGCTTTTCGGACTGCGGGCACTACATTCTCGAGGACGCCGCGAACGAGGTTGTCGGCGAAATAGCTGACTTTGCTGTCGGCTAATTCAAAGAGCGCCAATCAAAGAGCGCCACATAGAGCGCCAGGGGTGCATGGGGTTGGCGCCCTTTGATCTTCACAATTGACGGATTCTTAGTCCACGACAGGCCTTGCGTCGAGAACCAGGGTCGAGAAAAGTGGCGCCAGGGACCCTCAGAAAAGTGGCGCGCCTTCGCTTGCTCCCAGGCCTGAAACGAATTGCTCGCTGCCCCCATTTGTTCATTCAGACCAATGTCAATGTCCCCGGTTGTCAACGTCGCCACGCATCTGGCGCGAATCGCCGCCAGCGACCCCGAGCGCGCGGCGATCCACATGCCGCGGCGCGGCGACTACGGGGCATTGACGTTCGCGGAACTCGATCGGCTCAGCGGCCAACTTGCACGCGGGCTGGACGAGGTCGGCATCCGCTACGGCGTGCGAACGGTCTTGATGGTAACCCCCTCGCTCGATTTCTTCACGTTGACGTTCGCGCTTTTCAAAATCGGCGCCGTCCCCGTGCTGATCGATCCGGGCATGGGCGTGCGCGATCTCGGCAAGTGTTTGGCCGAGGCCCGGCCAGAAGGGTTCATCGGCATCCCAAAGGCTCATGTCGCTCGTCGGCTTTTGCGCTGGGCGCGCGATACGATTCGCATCACGGTGACGACAGGCAACCGGCTCCTCGGCGGCCAGCACACGTTAAAGAACTTGCGGCAGATCGGCGAGCGACGTGGGCCGCTCCCCGTTGCCGATACGCGCGCCGAAGAGACGGCCGCGATTCTCTTCACCAGCGGCAGCACTGGCGTCGCCAAAGGCGTCGTCTACACGCACGGCATCTTCGCGGCACAACTTGATTACTTGAAGCAGGTCTACGGCATCGAACCGGGCGAAGTCGATCTCTCAACATTCCCGCTCTTCGCGCTGTTCGGCCCCGCGCTCGGCATGACGGCCATCATTCCGCAAATGGACCCGACGCGACCTGCCCAGGTCGATCCGACCAAGATCATCGCAGCCATCCAGCGGTTTCAGGTGACGAATCTGTTCGGATCGCCGGCGCTCATCAATCGCGTTGGCCGGTATGGCGCCGAAGAGCAGATCAAACTGCCGACGCTGCGGCGAGCGATCTCGGCGGGCGCGCCTGTACCCGCGAAAGTAATTGAGCGATTCGCGACGATGCTCGCGCCGGACGTGCAGGTCTTCACGCCCTACGGAGCAACCGAATCGCTGCCCGTCGCCAACATCGGCAGCGACACGATCTTGAACGAGACGCGACACCTGACCGATCAAGGCAAGGGCGTTTGCGTCGGCCATCCAGTGCCGGGCATGCAAGTGCGCGTCATTCCGATTTCCGATGAGCCGGTGCCGACGTTCGACGAGTCAACCTGTTTGCCGATTGGCGAAATCGGCGAGTTTGCCGTCAGCGGCCCCGTCGTGACAGCCGAGTATTTTGGCCGGCCGCGGGCGACGGCACTCGCGAAGATGCACGACGCAACCGGCCGGCTGTGGCACCGCATGGGCGACGTGGGCTACTTGGACGAACATGGACGGCTGTGGTTTTGTGGGCGCAAGTCGCACCGGGTCGTGACGCCAAATGGGACCATGTTCACCATCCCGTGCGAAGCGGTGTTCAACACGCACAAGAGCGTCGGACGTACTGCCCTGGTGGGCGCGCCAATCGGGAGCCATGTACAACCCGTCATCTGTGTTGAACGTGAGAAGATTGACTGGGACTACTTCCGCCGACACAAAATCAAACCCAGATTATCGTGCCAGCCTTGGGAGCAGATTAAGGAGGAGTTGCTCGATATCGCGAAACGACACGCGCACACGTCGATGATTGGTACCTTCTTGCTTCACCCGGAATTCCCCGTCGATATCCGCCACAACGCCAAGATCTTCCGCGAAAAGCTGGCCGTCTGGGCCGCAAGGAAGCTGAAGGCATGAAGGCTCTCGTCACCGGCGGCGGCGGCTTCCTCGGCGGCGCCATTGTGCGCTTGCTCCGCGAACGCGGCGACGAGGTGCGGTCGTTCTCGCGCGGCGCCTACTCTGCCCTCGATGCGCTCGGCGTCGAACAAGTGCGCGGCGACCTGGGCGATGCCAATGCCGTCGCCGAAGCAGCGGCGGGGTGCGAAATCGTCTTTCACGTTGCGGCGAAGGCTGGTGTCTGGGGACCGTGGCGCGAATACTACGAGGCCAATGTCGTCGGCACCGAAAACGTGCTGGCCGCTTGCCGGGCAAACGGCATTCGCAGGCTAGTGTTCACTAGCTCGCCAAGCGTCACGTTTGCTGGCGTTGACCAGAGTGGCGTGAATGAATCTGAACCCAATCCAGCCAGGTTCCTGGCACACTATCCGCACACCAAGGCGCTGGCCGAGCAAGCCGCGCTGAAGGCGAACGGACCCGAACTCGCAACCATCGCCTTGCGCCCGCACCTGATCTGGGGGCCGGGCGATCCGCATCTGATTCCGCGACTGATCGAGCGTGCCCGAGCTGGCCGACTCAAGCGCATTGGTAAAGAGTCAAAACTCGTCGACACGATCTACATCGACAACGCGGCCGTCGCGCATTTGCAAGCGGCGGACAAATTGGCTCCACGATCAGCCGTCGCGGGCAAGGCTTACTTCCTTTCGCAAGGCGAGCCGATGCCGCTGTGGGACTTTGTCAATCGTGTATTGGAGGTCGCCAAGTTGCCGCCGGTGACGAAGAGCGTGCCCGCGGGAGTCGCCTATTTCGCGGGAGGAGCGATGGAGTTGCTGTTTCGACTGTTGTCACTCCGCGGCGAACCGCCGATGACGCGCTTCGTTGCCAGGCAATTGTCGACGGCCCATTGGTTTGACTTGTCGGCGGCACGACGAGATTTCGGTTATGCGCCGGCGATCTCAACGGATGAAGGATTACGACGACTAAGAACTGCAATGGCGAGCGGAGCGGCGTAAGCCGCCCGATTCTGTCATTATCGGGCGGCTTAAGCCGCTCCGCTCGCCTGAGCAAACGCTATTCGTCGCCCTTTGCCTTGCCGCGAACGGGGATCGTAATCTTGCCCTCGGCACCCGTGTCCGTCACCACGGTGATGGTCTTCGACAGGTCGCCTGCTTCGCTCGGCTGGAACACAATGCGCACGACATGGGCCTGCTTCGCCTCGCTGCCGTCCGCACTGGCGGTGATCAAGCCGTCGCCGCCCTTGACGTCCAGAATCTTGAACGGCTTGTCGCCCTTGACCACCACGCTCAGCTCTTTCTTCTCGCCGACGCGGACGCTGGAGAACTGAACGGCGGCCGGCGTCGCGGTGATTGCAGCGACCACGTCGACATAGAGTGGAATGCGAATGGTCGGCACCATCGCGCTGTTCGTGCTGAACACGAGGTCGGTCGTCCAGGTGCCGGTGTCGAGCCCGCCCTTGAGAGCGGCCGAAATCTCATAGACGACTTCCGCGTTGTCGCGGCGAATCAGCTTGGCGGTCGGCTTAACGTACTCGGTGCCGCTCGACGCGGAGCGAATTTCGAAACCGGGCTCGTTCCGCATCGTGACTTGCATGCTGCCCGAGCCATCGGCGCCTTTGCGGACTTGACCCATTTGCAGCGCCTCTGCTGACTTGCCGAAGTTGTCGTTGCGATTGGCCTTTACCGACAGCGTCACCTGCTCGCGCGGCGCGGAGAAGTTAACGTAGACGAGCACTTCCTTCTGGCCGATGAACTTCTTGGTGTCCATCGACGCCGTCACGTAGGTGGATTCGCCGGGCCGCAGGACATTCGCCTGCACCGTCGCCGTTGTGCAACCGCACGAGACGCCGGCGCCGCTGATCTGTACCACGTTGTTGCTGGTGTTCGTGACCTTGAAGTGATGGACTTGCGTCTGTCCGAATGGGACAGTGCCAAAATCCTTCACGCGCTCCGAGAAGAACTTCTCGGCCTCACCGGCCTGGACGGAACCGACGACCAGAATCCCGAAGCAAAACAAGACGTGTCGGTACATGATGGGAACCTCTCTCCCGTTAACGGCATCGTCCGATGACCCCCAAATCATCGGCCGCCTGAAGTACGTGGCAAACAACCTTATGTTGCGTCCGCGGCGAGGTCGGTCTGGCCCCGCCGCAGAACTCGCATCTTCTGTCAAACCGGCCCGTTACGATTTGCACATGCCTCGCGCCGCGCGAGATCGGAACAGGCCACGTCACCGATGCGATTGGAACCGTCCGTGATTTGGGTCGACCCGACTCCAATCCGCAAACGCAATGCCATATTTCCCAAATCTCCCAAATTAACGATGGGCTAGAACGGCCACATGAACATCCAAAGCGCCGCCGGCCTTCAAAGCCCGTGCGGCCTCGCTTGCCGTGGCACCGGTTGTCAGCACGTCGTCCACCAGAAGTACGGTCAGTCCGTTCAGCCGTGCGCGCGTGGCGCACCGAAATGCACCAGCCAGGTTGGTCCGCCGCTCAGTTTTGCTCAATTGCAACTGTGACTTGGTCGCACGAATGCGCTGCAACCACCCAATCTGCAGTTCGACCCCCAACAGCTGCGCAATCGGTGCAGCAAGCAACTCGGCCTGATTGAAGCCCCGTCGAAGCCGTCGACGCCAATGCAGCGGCATGGGAACGACGACATGGACGCCTAAAGATCGAAGGCGTTGCTCGTGATGGCGCGCCCAGAGATGGCCCATCGCCTCGGCCAGGGTTTCGCCCGGCAAGTGCTTCATCTGGAGAATGGCGTCGCGCAGCGGTCCGTCATAAGCACCGACGCGCATCGTCGAATCAAAGTGAAATCGGTCATCGCGACATTTGGAGCATCCGTCTCGAACATCGGTGAAGGCGCCGACGGTGCTCGAACACCGCGGGCACGTGGCGTGCGGATCACTGGTCAGGAGTTGCTGGCAGTCCCAGCAGAAGTCGGCGTTCGGATCAGTGAGTAGTGCTTCGCACCGCGCACAAACGCACGGAAAGACGAGGTCGCGCGAGCCTTTGAGCAGTGCAGCCAGCATGGGCGTGTCGTCCGTGACCGTTCATTTCGACATGATTGCGATGGGAATCGTAAACAGCGCACGCATGAGTTGCAAGGAAATTGCGTCAAGAATTTGCGATTGCGCTGGACGAGTCGGCCGACATCAACCCGCTTGGCGCTTGGCCGCGTTGCTGAGGCTCGTCAATTGAGCGATAGGCGCATCGTTCGGGCGTGCCAAACACGTGACGGGCACGAAGAACGAGTGCTCGAGCGTGAAACTCCCACGGAGCTGCGCATGGGCCACGCCGTCGGCGAAGAGCAGCCACGCGGCCCCTGGCGGGAATGTCCAGACACGCCGTTTCGCGGTGGCCTGGAATTGATCGTTCTCCTTGAGAAAATGATGCAGCTTGAGCATCCAGGCGTCGTAAGCAGACCGGCCAGTTCGGCCGCCCGTGAATAGGCGCACCACGGGCCGGGCCGGCGCGAGCCAATCCTTTTCCGTCCGTGCGGGTAGACGCGAAATTGCGGCAAATCGAGCCAGCAGTTGCGGGAAGCGCTCCGAGGTCGCCCACACCTGTGGGTCGGTCGTGTTGATGTTGACCGATAGTCGAAGAATGCGGCGACCTTGAGTCGCGCGCGTCGGGTAATTGTCGATGTGAAACAAGTCGTTTCGTGCGGTTAGCCGCAACGTCCGCGTTGCTTCTTCCGCCGTCCGAAGCATCACGCGGTCGCGGACCAGGCCAGACGCATAGGTCGGGAACGTCTGCTGGACCCACGCCGTCGCTTCGATCGAGAACTGCGCCAGCACATCCGCCAAACGGCGTGCTTCCGCTGGGTGCGTCTTGCGTAAACCCGTCAGCCGGCCGCGCTGGGGATCGAAAGCGAGGTCCTTGTGACCGTAGGCCACGATCTCCTGACGTCGAAGGAATTCCAGCTGTCCAGGCGGCGGTAATTTGAAGGGACAGGCGTGTGTGTAGAGCAGCCCCTCACGCTCGAGCGCATCGGCGGTCATATCGAATGTGGGAACCGGCAACGTCATCATGACTTCTTATGGGAGTTGGCTCATGCCGACTTGCGTTGGGCCCCCTGGGCGACGGCGGCAGCGGGCAGCGTGAGCACGAAACGCGTCGGTCCGCCAGTTGCGGGCACATACCGGACGTCGCCGCCGTTCTCGCGTGCCAGGCGCCAGGCGGCGGGCAATCCAAGGCCGCGGCCCCGACCGGCCGCCCGACCTGAATAGAACGGATCGAATAGATGAGCACGCGAGCGTTCATCCGGTCCGGGACCACTGTCTTCAACGATCACCTCGAGTCGTTCCGGACGGAAGGCTGTCGAGATGCGCACCCATCCGCCCGCCGGCGTTGCTTCGACGCCATTGCGCAACAAGGCGGTAAGCGCGATCGTCATTTGCTTGGGATCGGCCTCGACCCACAACGACGTCGGCTGATGACTGGTTTGAAGGTCGACACGCCGTTCGACCGCAAACGGTGTCAGATCGCCTGCGACGCTTCGGACCAGTTGGCCAAGATCCACCCATTCCGGCTGCGGCTCCGGGGGCCGCGCGAACAGCATTAGCTCGTGCAGCACCGCGTGAATTCGTTGCGTCTGCCGTACGATCGAGTGGAGGGACTCGCGTTGCCGCTCGTTCGTCTCTTGCTTGAGTAGATACTGACTTTGTCCGGAAATGACGGCGAGCGGATTGTTGATCTCGTGACTGGCGCCGGCCGCGAACTCGGCGATTGCCGACAGCTTGGCGGCTTCGACACGTTCGGCGTACACGTCGATGATTGCCGTCTTGTCGTTGGACGCGGACCGTCGAGTAGCTTTCGTCGCGATCGACTCGGTAGGCGATTCGTTCTCGATCGCCCGCGGAGCGACTGGCCAGAGTTTTGGCGTCGCCGCGTACGGTCTGGTCTCGGCCTCTCGCGGGTCGTTACGCTTGCGTTCCAACCAGACCTCGACATCAACTTGCTCACGAAACTGCGAGCGAACGTCGTCGAGGTCCGCGGAGCGCAAACCCAACTCGGCGAGTGCTGCCGCCAGATCGAATTCGTCGGCGACGAACAAGCGAGTCTCGGTCTGTTCGGCGAGGACGACCGCGACCTGTAGAATCGCTTGCAGTTTGG
>DATANR010000129.1:0-9144 GCA_036266155.1 Gemmataceae bacterium
TACCGGGCGGCAACCGGTTGGGATGAGCTTCGGCAACGCGGCGTGGAACTGGCGACCGGCCCGGACGGCAAAAAGCCCTTTGATCTGCAGAACGAGCCGGACAAGGTGCGCGACCGCTATGGCCGCCATCCCCTCGGCCAATACCTGCTGATGGCCCGCCGGCTGGTGGAGTCCGGGGTGGGCTTTGTGAGTGTCAATGGCTGGTGTGGTTTTGCTCCGGGCGAAGGTTCCCAGGGCGGGGCCGCGAGCTTTACCTGGGATATGCACGGCGGCGGGATGGGCCAGGGGAATATTTTTGGCACCGGATCCTACGGACTGGGCTGGGCGCTGCCGCGACTCGATGAAGCACTGTCCGCCCTGCTGGAAGATCTGCACGAGCGCGGCCTGTTGAAGAACACGCTGGTGGTCGTGGTCGGCGAATTCGGGCGGACCCCCAAGATCGAAACCAATAACAACATTTCCGGCCGGAGCCACTGGCCGGCTTGCTTCTCCGCGGTGCTGGCCGGCGCCGGCATCGGCGGGGGCGTCTATGGCGCGTCCGACAAGATCGGCGCTTACGTGAAGGACAATCCGGTACCGCCGCAGGTCCTCGGCGCTACCCTTTATCATGCGCTGGGTGTGCCGCTCGATTCCAAAGTGGGCGCGCGGGCGATCACTACGGGCGAGCCGATCCACCAGTTGTTCAGCTAGGAACGGCGTGGGTCTCGACCGCCTACGTTCAAATCTCCAACTGCTCGGTCGAATTGCCGAACCGGTCCAACTTCAGACCCATGCGCTCCGAGAGCGTCATGAGCAGGCTCGAGAACTTGCGGTTGCGACTCGTTTCAAAATCGAGGCTGCGGCCGGTTCGGAGGTTGCCGCCGAGACCGCCGGCCATGAGTAGAGGAACTCGCTCGGTGGTGTGCGCGGTCCATTGTTCGTTGGCAAGGACGATGCACGAGTTGTCGAGAATCGTGCCGTCGCCTTCCTGGGTGGCGGCCAGCTTCTCGAGCAGGTAGGCGTATTGCTTCACCCAGAAGCGCGTTATCGCCTGGAATTCCTTGCCTTTATGGTCGTGCGAATAGCCGTGGTGGACGCCCTGGAAACCGAGGAACGGGTACGCCTGGCCCGAGAGGTTGTTCGTCAAGAGAAGGGTCGCAATCCGGGTACGGTCGGTCTGGAAGGCCAGGGCAATCATGTCGCACATGAGCCGGGCGTGATCATCGAGCCGGTTCGGCAGCCCGTTGGCTGGCCGTTGCGACTTGATCGCGTCGCTGACCTCTTCGGTCGCCTGCAGCTTCGCCAGACGGCCTTCGACTTCACGAATGCTGTTGGCGTACTCGTCGATCCGGGCCTTGTCCGAGTTGGAAACGTTGCGGCTCACTTCGCCGAGTTGCTCACGAACCTGATCCAACACGCTGGCGTTGGTTCGGCTGCCCTTGCATTCGAACAGGCTGTCGAACGCGAGCGACGGGTAGAGTTCCGCCGGCACGGGGGACACGGGCGAACTCCACGAGACGTGCGAGGCGTACATCATCGAATAGCCCGATTCGTGGAAGCCGCTGATCGGGCGTTCGCAGGCCAGCACCAGGCTCGGCAAGGGCGTGGCATCGCCGACGCGCTTGGCCAGCAACTGATCCAGACTGGCGGCGGCGCGAATCTCCCGCCCGCCGGCCGGATGAGTACCGCTCAGAATCCCGGCCGCTCCCTTGGCGTGCCCATCGCACACGCCGCCCGGGTGCTGCAGGCCGTGGATGAAATTCACCTTGTCCTTAACCTTGTTCAGCGAAGCGAAAGCCGGCCCAAGTTCCAGAGTCGAACCCTCGCCCTTCGACCACCACTCTGGAGTATGAACACCGTCGCCGAAGAACATGAAGGCGAACCGCTTCGGCGGGGTTTTGCGTACGGGGTCGGCTGCCAGTGCCGGAATCGATTCGAGCCAGGGAAGCGCAACCGACGCGCAGAGGCCCTTCAACACGACGCGACGGGTGAACTGGTGGGTACTCATTGCAAATTCCCGGCGAAAGAAGGTAGGCTGGCGGGCAGGTCGCGGAGGGCACTCGGCTACTAAGAACGAACCCGATAGTCCCGGCCGCGCTGCTTGCGAAACTGCGGGCTCAGGACAACGGTTTCAAACAACGCGGAGAATCGCCGCTTCTCGTGCAGGTTCTTCTGCATTTCGTCCAGCAGCGGCTCATCCGATAATACCACAGATCGGCCGAGGGCATAGCCAAGAAATTTGCGGCAGAGGTTCCGCTCGAACTCCCCCCGGCGCTGATTCTCAACGTAGTCGATCAACCCACCAATTCCCTCAGCGGTCTTACCGCCAGGCAGCGGACCGACGGACTGGATCGCTCGACCGGCAAGGTCTTTTGTCCGTGAACGTCCGATCGCGTCGAAGCCCTCCATGGTCAGGCCGAGACCGTCGAAGTGGACGTGGCACATCGCACATTGTGCGTGTGCCGTGTGCTCGGCCAACATTTCGCGGATCGTCTTCGAGCTTTCCTTCTCCGTCTTCGGCAACTCGGGCACGTCGGCCGGCGGCGGTGGGAAATGCTCGCCGAGCAGATGATGCACAACCCAGAAGCCGCGCTTCACCGGGCTGGTTCGTTGACCCGCGGAATTCGTCGTCAGGATGACCGGGATTCCGAATACCCCGCCGCGGCCGAGGCTGCGCAAGCCGTCGACGCGATACCAGTCGGCATTGGCGTCGGTGGGAGCGGGCAGGCCGCGGCGTTTGCGATCCTCCGCCCGCTCTGTCGATAGGCGGCGATACTGCGTTTCAATCGAGCCGCCATAAAACTGGGCGAGCGGCGCGTTGACGAACGTCGCGTCACCGTGCAGCAGTTCATCGACGTCCCGGTCCTGTTGAATCAGATCGGTGATGAGCCGGGTCGGCTCCTCGAAAAATGCGCGCCGCAAGCTGTCGTCGTAGCCCGGAAACGCGCCAGCGGGAATCGCGTCCTTCGAGAGGTAATCGCGATACCGCAGCCACTGGCCAAAGAATTCACGAGCGAATGCCGCGCTCTTCGGATCCTTGAGCATGCGCTGGACTTGACCGCGCAGCACCTGCTCGTCCTGCAACTTGCCCTCGCGAGCCGCCTTGAGCAATTCCTCATCCGGCAACGACGACCAGAGGAAATAGCTCAGACGGCGAGCCAGCGCTTCGCCCGCCAGCGGGTAGATGCCCTCGCCCGCCGGTGCGGCGGGAATGTGAAAGAAGAAGTGCGGCGACATCAGCACAGCGCGGATTGTACCACGCAACGAATCCTCAACGCCCTGGCCCTGTTTCCGCAATTTCTGATATAGCGCGCGCAAGGCGGCAGTTTCATCAGCCCGCAACGGCCGGCCATAGGCTTGCTGGGCCAACCGCTCCAGGTCGGCAATCGCTGTTGTTTCGACCCGCTCCAGGGTCTGTTTGTATGCGGCCAGACCCTGGCGCACTTCCTGGAAAAAGCCGTGGATCAGTTCGAACTGCGAACTGGCCTTCTCCGGCTTTAGCTCTCCGTCAACGAGCTTGACGCCGAGCTTTTCCAGATACATCCGCTCGAACTTGGAAAGAAGTTCGTTCTCGACAAGCAACGGATCGTCTGAACTGAGGTAGTCGAAGCGCTTGTCCTGGATCACGTGCCGCTCGGCGCGCTCGAACCAGACGAAACCACGCAGCAGCGTCTCCGTACGTTGCGTGACGAAATCGAGTTCCTTCCACAGGCGGTCCAGCTCGGTGCGTTCAGACTCCGTTAGCACCTTTCCCATGAGCGGCTGATCGTCGCGGAAAAGACCTTCGACAAGGTGGAAGCCGGCGGTCAAATTGCGATTGGGGTCGACATAAAAGAAACGGTTGGGGAAGGCGGAACAGAATTTTTCGCCAGACGCGGCGATGTCTTTGGCCAACTGGCTCTCGGGCCGAACCACCAATCCGGCACCCGTGCCCAAAGTCGACTCCGGGCGTTTGCCGGTCGAAGGCAGCAGATGAAAAGCTGACTTCGTGGAACTATCTCCGTCTAGCTCGCATTCGAGGAGCAACTGTTTCCCTTGGAGCGCCGCGACTGCAGCCGAACTGAGCGGGATCTCCAGCACTCCGGGCGCTGGCACGGCAAACGTGTCGGCATCCAGTACGCCGCCGCTCGGATGCTTGCCGAAGCCAAATCGCAGAGCGACTTCGGGAGCCTCGCGCTCCAGGACGGCCCGCAACGATTCCATTCCTTGAGTTTCGATCTGCTTCTTGTTCTGAGCGATAGTGTCCGACTTGGTGAAAACCGCCTGACGAACCACGATCGTTCCGGGAGTCAGCCCCTCGAAAGCAGGATCGATGCGGAGGTAGAGCATCGTTTCGGAAGGCTTCTCACCCGTCTTCGTCTCCAACCGGCCGAACTTGATCAGTTGCCGCGATTTGAGATTTGCCGAGTCAAACTTGTCGCGGGCGAACGCGGCCTTGGCGCGCAAATCGAGGTGCCCAATGACCCAGCACCCGGCGTCGGCGTGAATCAGCCGCGGCTCGCGCTGGCAGAGCTGACTCTGCAAGAACGAGACAAGTCTCTGAAACTCCTTCATCTCCTGCGGAACATCGCTGGCATTTTTCGGCGCCGGAAGGGACGGCCACTTTTCCCCGAGTTGTTTCAGGTATCCCGTGCCGGTCTTGGCCTCGTCCAGAGTCTTCGCGACGAGTGTGAGGTACTTGCCGCTTAACTTGCTCCTCGTGGCCCAGGCATCCAGGGACACGTCGCGGTCGCCAGCGACGCGATGTTGATAGCGCCAGGCGGCTTCGAGATAAGCGTCGATGCGCACTTCATGCTGGCGATAGAAATCAATGATCGCCTGTTCCGTCAGTTTCTTGCGCTCGTTGTAAGAGGTCACGGGGAACGGCGCGAACGCGATGCCATTCGGCTTCAAAACGAGGTGCTCCGAGACAAACCGCGCCGCCTCCAGATATTTGTTGAGCAGGTTCGGCGTCATCCCCAGAGCCTCGCCGGTATTATTGAAGCCTTCGCCGCCCGCCGGATCGATGGGGAATTCCGCGGTCGCGCGCAAGTCGAATCCGGTGAGGTCGCGGATCGACAGATCGTATTCAGTGGTCGAAAGTCGTCGCGGCAGAACGACGCCCGGATCTCCTGCATGCTTTCTTGCCTCAACCAGCAAGATCGACTCGATCGCCGCGACGACCGTCTTTCTTTCTTCAATCGTCGGTTGCGGCTTGTCGTTCGGAGGCATCGCTCCTTTGCGAACAAACTCGAGGACATGGTTCCAGCGCCGAAAGTCGCTCGTCACGTCGACGTCGCGCGTGTAACGAGTAAGGTCCAGCTCGCCGCGCGGTTTTTCCTTGTTATGGCAACCCTTGCAGTACTTCTCCGCGAACGGCTTGATCCGCTCTTGAAACGAATCGGCTCCGGTCGCCCAGGGCGTCACGGCGCTGAGCACTGCCAGCGGAAGGAGCAATCGCACGTTTTCGGTCTCCGACATTGGACCCAAAGAACGGGTCGGCGGGAATCGTTCGCGAGGATTCGCAGGCTAGGCTGCGTCCTGCCCATATTCATGGGGCCGGCGGCGCTCGATCATCTCCTGCCTATGGTAATCGTGGGCGCGACGACAGTAAAGCAGGAAGTCGCTTCGATGTGGTATGATTCCTGGCATGCTTCTGGCTTATTCGTTCACGTCACTCAAACTGTCACCTTCTGCTCGCCCATCTTCAGATCCAGCGTGTCGAGCGCACTGACAAAGAACCAGTCGGTACCTGCTGCACCTACGAGCACATCCTTGATGCCGTCGTCGTGGACAGTGCTTATTGTGAGATAGGTCGTGCCGTTGGCGCCGCTACCGCTGGTGAGGTGCGCGATGCGCGTGGGATAGTCCGCGCCCGAATTCCATTCGACGAAAATGTCGTTCAGCGCGCTCACATCCGTGTCGAAGTCGGTGAAGCCGGCGATGAGAAGGTCGTCGCCCGATCCGCCCAAGAGTTTGTCCTTGCCTTTGCTGCCGATCAGCACGTCGCGGCCGGCACCACCGGCAAGTGTGTCGTTGCCGTCGCCGCCAACCATCACGTTGTTGCCCTTGCCGCCGGTCAGCTTGTCGTCGCCGCCACCGCCGAGGATCGTGTCGTCGCCGGCGCCGCCGGTCAGGGCATCGTTCCCCGGACCGCCGTCGAGCAGGGCCGGCTTCGTGATCTTCGAGGAGATCGTCACCTTGTCCGCGCCAGCTCCGGTGCGCACGATGATCGAACCCGTGATGGCCGCGAGGTCGAAGTCGCCGAGCTTCACGCCGTTCAACTTCACCGTCACCTTCGTCGGATCGTGGGCCGGGTTCACCGTGACGGTGTCGTTCCCCGTGGTGCCGCCGATCAGCAGGTCGCCATTGTCGAGCAGGCTGTTGGAGAGCGTGACCGTGATCGACTGAGTGTCGTTCTTGGCCGGCACGCCGTCATCGACGACACGGACGGTGAAGGTGTGGTCGCCCGACGCAATCGCTTCCGTCGGCGTCCAGGTGAAGTCGCCGGTATCCGGATCGATGCTCGCACCGGCCGGCGCGCCGACCAGGCTGAAGGTCAAGGCGTTGCCGTTGCCGTTCAGAATGTCGCTGTCGGTTGCGGTGGCCGTGAAGCTCAGTGTGTCGCCGCGCACGATGTTTGCCGTCGCGGGCACGTTGGCGAGCGTCGGCGCCGTGTTCACTTCGCGGACCAGCACGGTGATCGTCTTCGTCGTGGTCGCCAGGCCGTCGCTGACTTGCACGTTGAAGATGAACGTATCCGGCCCGTCGGCCTCCGTGGTGAGCCAGGAGAAGGCACCGGTATCGGGGTCGATGGTCGCCGTGGCCGGAGCGCTATCGAGGCTGAACGTCAGAACGGGGGCAAGATCGGGATCAAAGCCGTTGGCCGTGAAGCTGAGCGATTGTCCTTCGTCGATATTCGCGGAGACCGGCACGCCGGAAAGAACCGGCGCATTGTTGCCAGTGGTTCCGATTGGGAAGACCGTGGTGCGAATCGGCGTAATCGTGCCCGCGATCGGCGTGCTGCCGCCATTGATCGTGACATCAACGGTTTGCCGAGCCGCCCCGCTGGTGAATGCGCCGGCGAAGGTGTCATCCATCGCGCGCACGGAGAGCGGCGTCGGCTCGCCGGTGAAGCTGAGTACGAGGACGAAGCGAATACGCGTGCTGGCCGCGAGGGCGAGGGCCGTGGCATCGTCGGCCACGGCGCCGATGTCGAACCAGGTCGTGCCGTTGTCGCTGGAGTATTGCCAGCCGCCTTCGCTCACCGCGTTCGCTGTGTTGCCAACGACGGCGATGCCGCTCAATGACGAACCGCTGTCCGGGTCGGCGAAATGCCCGGCGAACAGGCCGGCAATCTCTTGGCCGAGCGAGGTGGTGTTCGCTTGCAGGATCGCGAAGAGCACGCCATCGGCCGTGAAGCTCGGGGCATCGTTGACGGCGACGACGTGGATGGTGTAACTGGCCGAGGCGAGATTCTGCGTCGCTTCGCCATCATCGACCGTAATGGTGATGGTGCGGTCGAGTTCCGTCGGCGACTGACTGGTGTTCGTATACGTCAGCGAGCGGAGTTCCGCTTGATAATTGGCAAGCGGCGCTGAGCCACTCAAAGTGAGCACGCCGGCCACGTTATCGAAGTTGGCGGAGATTCCGCCTTGTGGCGTAAAGCTGAGCACATCCTCACTGCGGACATAGTTCCCAATACTGACAGTGGCGCCGACTAGGTTGGCGTTTGGACTATCCGAGAAATCGAGGCCAGCGTCGACGGTTAAAGAGGGGCTGTCTTCGACGAATGACATTGAACTGTTGGTCGCGACAACACTAAACGGTTCGCCGAGATAACGAGCGATAAAGAAATCGTCGTTCGTTCCGTTCGAAGCGAAGCCAGCAACGATTACTCGGCCCTGAGCGTCGATGGCAACGTTGCGGGTCAGCGCGAGTTGACCCACGCCTGTTTGGGTGACGACCTTGCCGTCACCATCAAAGCTTGCGTCCAACGTTCCATTTGAATTGAAGCGCTCGACGGTCGTATACCATTGACCACCCACGACTTGGTTGCCCGATAAATGACCGCCCGTGTTTTCGTTGCCCGCCGCAATAATTCGACCAGAACTATCGATCGTGATGGTGTGGATGTATGAGTTTGGACCGCTGGAAACTGTCAAATAACCGTCGTCATCAAATGTGGAATCGAGAGTCCCGTTCGGCAGGTATCGGGCCAACGCCATGTTGTTATTGCTGTTGTCGAAACTATGTCCGCCGACGACAATTCGGCCGACGTCATCGATGGCAACACCATAGGCATACGCATAAAGGCCTATTGGCGTGAGAGCGACGCCGTCGCCATCGAAAGTAGGATCGAGAGATCCATTGACGTCGTAACGAGCCACGGCGAAGTCCCAAACCGGACCCCGATTGCTTGTTCCCACGGCGACAATCCGGTCCGAACTGTCGATTGCGACGTCATAAATCTCGTCGTCAAACGATTCGAGCACGGTCGTGACCTTGCCGCCACTTCCGAAGCTTGAGTCCAGAGCGCCACTCGGAGTGTATCGGGCAATGCCGAAGTGATTCACGCTCCCATCAGAACTTGACCCGCCAACGACAATCCGCTGCACGCTGTCAATCGCAATTGCATAGGCCATGTCATCGAAGGCCCCAATTGGCGTGACGATCTTTCCGCCGCTGCCGAAACTCGTGTCCGGCGAACCGTCGGTGTTGTACCGAGCCAGCGCAAAATCAGCGTTGCCACCTGTCATCGAATAGCCGGCCGCAACGATCTGACCGGACTGATCGAGCGCAATCGCCTGGATGAAATCATCTCCCGACCCGATGGCCGTAATCACTTTGCCGCCAGACCCAAAACTGGTGTCGAGCGCGCCGTTGGAGTCGTATCGAGAGAGAGCGAAGTCGTAATTCGTACCGTTGAATGCCCAGCCGCCGACGACATAACGACCTGACGCGTCAACCTTGACCGATCTGGCTTCGTCTCTCCCCGGCCCCATCGAAGTTAGAGCAATCCCACCCGGGCCGAACAGAGAGTCCAATTGTCCCGCCGCCGGCGTGATGCGTTCACTGAGCGATTCCAATTTGAGGAGAGCACGACGCGGCATGAATGGTCTCCGGCGGCGAGTGAGTTCGCGGCTGTTCAATGGCGGGGGTGCGCGGACATGGCCGCGGAGGAGG
>DATANR010000130.1:0-36271 GCA_036266155.1 Gemmataceae bacterium
CCGAAGAGCCCCGTCCCAATCGTCCCCACCGTGCCGGCGCCTGGCGTCGGCCCGACGCCGAAGGGCCCCGGCGGATTTGATTCCCGTATCGGCGACGAACCGAAGTCGGACGCGCCGCCACGCCCGGCTCCCGTCGCCGACAAGGACGCGCCGGGACCGGATCTTTACTTCATCGAGAATGGCCCATTCCCCGCCGTGTTCCTGCTCGACGAGCGGACGCTCGTGTTCCTGCCGAACCCCGAGCGCGGCGGCATGGCGACCTACTTCAACCTTCTCGGCCAACTCTTGCGCAAGCGTGCCGACGGCCCGCTCGCCGATGCCTTGGCCGAGGCAAACAAGCACACGATCGTCGCCGCCGCGCGAATTGGTCAGGTCGAAGCGCTCTTCCACGATGAATTCCCGCGTGAACTTGTGCCATTCCGCTCGCTGCTGCGGGCGCAATCCGTGACGCTGACGGCCGACGTTGCGGCCAAGACGACGGTGACTGCCCGGTTCGCATTTGCCGATGCCGCGCAGGCCCGGCGGGCTGAGCCAGTCTTCAAGACGTTGATCCAGCTCGGCTCCGACACATTGCTCGACGTCAAGAAGACGCTCGATCGCGAGCAGGAATTTGGTCCTGTGGCCCGGCCACTGATTGAACTGGCGACGGCTGCTCTCGACAAAGCCGACGTGAAAACTGACGGCACCATGGTCATCGCCCGCGTCGATGCCGAGATCGGGCCGGCCGTGGCCAAGGCGATGGCTGCCCTTCCTGACCTGACGGAAGCCGCCGCCGGCCGGACCAAGTCGATGAACAATTTGAAGCAGATCGGCCTCGCCATGCACAACTACCACGATACGATGGGTTATTTCCCCAGCGACATCGTTGGTCCCGGCGGCAAACCGCTGTTGAGTTGGCGCGTGCAGATCTTGCCGTACATCGAGCAGGACAACATGTACCGGCAACTCGACCTGACCAAGGCCTGGGACGATCCGGTCAACGCACGCGTTCTTGAGAAGATGCCCGACATCTTCCGCGTTTTCGACCGCGACACGAAGAACAAGGGCACGACTTATTGGCAGATGCCGACGATCACGCAGCAGCCCAACGGACCGCGCCCGTTCCACATCCCCGGCGGCAAGCTGCGTATTGCGGACATCTCCGATGGCACGTCGAACACGCTTATGGTCGTCGAAGCCACGGACGCCGTCCCGTGGGCGAAGCCGGGCGACATGGCGTTTGACCCTACTAAATCGCCCAAGATCGGCGACCGGGAGCGCAAGCGCGCGTTGGTGGTTTTAGGCGATGGCTCGGTCCGCAAGCTGAACCTTGCGAAGATGACAGACGAATCACTTCGCGCGCTCATGACCGTGAACGGCGCCGAGATCGTGACCATCGAAGATTGAAACTCTCACCCGGAGTATTTGCCATGCGCGGAAGTCATCCGCTTGCGGCCATCGCGATTGCGTTGGTGACAGGCGTTGTTTACGCCGATGATCCGCCCGTACGGAAGCGCGCTGAGCCGAAGGTTACCGAGGCCGAGCAGGCCATCTGGGACAAGGCGAAAGCCATCCTCGCCAAGGCGGATCAGGTCGAACTCTATTCGATCGACCCCGAGTATCTTCCGCCGGAAAAGCGGCCGAAAGACGGCTTCCACGGCTGGGCGGTGTTGGGCAAGACGGCGCTCAAGGATGTCGACACACGCAAGAAAGTGCTAGCGATTGCTGAGTCGATCCGGCCCGGGACCGGGGCCAAGTGTTTTGATCCACGGCACGCGATTCGTGCGACAGGGGATGGCAAGACCGTTGACATCTTACTCTGCTACGAATGCGGTTGGGCCTATGTCTTCGTCGGTGACGATTCCGTGCACTTTACGATTGCGAAAGGCCAGGAAGACCTCAACGCAATTTTGAAGGAAGCGAAGGTGCCGTTGCCGAAGGGGCCGCGAGAATGACCGTCGACGTCTGGCCCGACCTGCCCGTTGCCGCGTGGAAGGACGCCTACGCGACCCTGCACCTGTGGACGCAGGTCGTCGGCAAGGTGCGGCTGGCGAAGGCGCCGATGGTCAATCATTGGTGGCAGGTGCCGCTCTATGTCACCGCCCGCGGTCTCACGACGTCGCCGATGCCGGATGGGTCGCGGACCTTTCAGATCGACTTCGATTTCCACGACCACACGTTGCAGATCGCGACGAGCGACGGCGGCCATCAGCAACTCGCGTTGAAGCCGCAATCGGTCGCCGCGTTTTATGCGGAAGTGATGGCCGCGCTCCGCTCGCTCGGCCTTGACGTTCATATCTGGTCCACGCCGTGTGAGATCGCCGACCCGATCCCGTTCGAAAAAGATCAGCAACACGCGACCTACGACCGCGACGCCGCCCACACCTGTTGGCGGCTCCTCGTGTCGGCGGACCGCGTGCTGCAGGCGTTTCGTGGCCGTTTCCTTGGCAAGTGCAGTCCGGTCCATTTCTTCTGGGGAAGCTTTGACCTGGCGGTCACCCGCTTCTCTGGCCGCACGGCTCCACGCCATCCAGGCGCGCCGAACATCGCGGATCACGTGACGCGCGAGGCCTATTCGCACGAAGTGAGCAGCGCCGGCTTCTGGCCCGGCGGCGGCCCGATCGCGGAGCCGGTCTTTTACGCCTATGCTTATGCCGAACCGGCCGGCTTTGCGAGTTTCCCCGTCCGACCTGCCGGCGCATATTATCATCCGGATTTGCGTGAGTTTCTGTTCCCGCTGTCCGCAATCCGGCAGGCGGCTGACCCGGATACGGCGATCCTCGATTTCCTCCAGTCGACCTACGAAGCAGCCGCCGAACTCGGCAAATGGGATCGGGTAACCTTGGAACGGCCCGCAATTCCACCGGCAATATGACAACCGCGCTAAGTCGCGGAAATCGCAATCCGATCCAGCTCGCGCCGCCTGGCAGAAGCGCCGCGTTAAGAACGAAGCGTTGCGAGCGAGGCGATCGGCCCCGAATCTTGCGGATTTCTGAAGTTCAGCTGCTGAATTCTCACGAATCCAGCTATGAATCAATCCATTGCCAACCATTTTGCAAAGCCCTTCGACTCCTTGCCCGCCTCGCCCTTAACGGCGATCCATGTTGCGGCCCCTTCGATTGACTCGATCTTCTCGATCGCCTTGTCCGGCGGCATGATGCTCGCCACCTTGGTCAAGCTGTCCGCCTGGATGCCGCGACGGGCGACGACGGTCACGCTGCGGCGACCGGTGAGCCCGAGGCCTGTCTTCGGGTCGACTACATGTGAATAACGTACACCCGCGATCTCAACGAACTGCTCCGAATCTCCTGACGTGCTCACGGCCGCATCTCTCAAGATGAGTTGGCGCTTCTCCTTGGCGCCGGGCAGCGGGTCGATGTCGATCCGCCAGCCCGGCTTGCCCGGCGGGGGGGCCGAGACCGCGATGTCGCCACTCGCCGCGACCAGGGCGCTCGTGATGCCGCGCTTTTCCAGAACCTTGATGCCTTCGTCGGCCGCGAAGCCCTTGGCGATGCCGCCTAGGTCGAGCTGCATGCCGGCGACTTTCAGGTTCACCGTCCTCGCCTTCGCGTCGAGTTCCATGTGCTTATAGCCGACGCGTTGCAGCGCTTCCGCCAGCACTTCCTTGTCGGGCAACACGCGATCCTTGCGGGCCTGCCGCCAGAGCCGCACGATCGGGCCGACGGTCATGTCGAATGCGCCGTCGGAGAGCGCGGCCACTTCCTGACCTTTCTCCAGCACAAAGAATAAGTCATCGCTTACCTTGACCGGCCCGCCAGGCTTGGTCGCGCTCTTCTTGCAAAGCTGCATCAGTTCGCTTTCCGGGATGTAATCGCTCATGATGCGATTCAATTCTTCGACGCGCGCGAACACAGCCTTCGCCGCCTTGTCGCCCGTCTCCTTGTCCGCGGCGTAGAGGACGACGCGGAACTTCGTCCCCATGTGCGGCTCTTCGTACTCGAAGCGCTGCGGGTCGCCGGCACGCGCGACCGAAACAGTTGCCAGAAGGACGGCGCAGGAAAGGAGGCGAGTCATAGAATGAAGCCTTTGTCCGGGCAGTCTAATTCCGGAAGGCGAGCGGAGCGGCGTTAGCCGCCCGATGTTGACCCCTCCAGAACATTATCGGGCGGCTGACGCCGCTCCGCTCGCCTGGTCTGTTGGAGAATCTACCAATCATGCTCCACCGCATCCAACTCTCCGCCGCGCTAGCGATCGGCGGATTCGTGCTGGTGGCCGCGTTCGCCGACGATCCGAAGTCGACCAAGCCGGCCACCAAGCACCAGAACTATACCGAGACCATCGAGGGGTCCAACGGCAAAGTATCCTTCGACATGATCGCCGTCCCTGGCGGCGAATTCGAGATGGGCAGCCCTGCTGACGAGAAAGATCGCAAAGATGACGAAGGCCCGCAAGTGAAGGTGCGGCTCAAACCGTTCTGGATCGCCAAGTGCGAATGCACGTGGGACGAGTTCGACCTGTATTTCCGCGAAGGGAACAAAAACCTCGACAAGAAAGACGGTGAGGGCGCGGATACGGAGAAGAAGGAACCGGACGACAAGCCGGAAGAAAAGAAAGACGCCAAGTCCGAGTCCAAGAAGGATGAGAAGCCGCTCTCGCCTGCCGACGCCGTCTCGAAACCGACCAAGCCCTATGTCGACGAGACCTATGGCTTCGAACGTGAGAAGAACCCGGCCATCTGCATGACGCATCACGCAGCCATGAAATATTGCGAATGGCTCTCGAAGAAGACGGGCAAAGACTATCGCCTGCCGACCGAGGCCGAGTGGGAATATGCATGCCGGGCCGGCACCAAATCGCCGTTCGGCATTCCCGAGAAGGCGAACCTTTCAGATTACGCGTGGCTGAAAGCCAATTCGGTCAACGCCGACGGCCGACTCGGCCCGCACCCGGTCGGCTCCAAGAAGCCGAACGCCTGGGGCATCCACGACATGCATGGCAACGTCATGGAATGGACCCTCGACCACTACGTGAAAGACGCATACGCCCGCTTCGCCAAGATGCCGCTGATGGACGGCTTCGTCTGCAATCCGTGCTTCAAGCCGACGGAAAACAAGTGGGCGCACACGGCCCGTGGCGGCCACTTCAAGGATGATCCCAAAGACCTTCGCAGCGCGGCCCGGCGCAAATCCGAAAAGAAGTGGATGGCCGCCGACCCGCAGGAACCGCAAAGCATCTGGTGGCTGACCAACTACCCGATCATCGGCTTCCGCGTCGTTCGACCGGTGGACCCTGATGACTTGACGGGCATTACATCGAAAGTCGTCAAAGAGAATGACGAGGAGTTCAAGCCATAACCCGTAGGGTGGGTCAAGCGGCGCTTCGCCGCGCCGACCCACCGTGCGGGCCGAGGGTGGGTCGGCACGGCGAAGCGCCGCTTGACCCACCCTACAAGACACCCAACCCAGGAGCCTCTCCCATGTCGGACGCATTCGATCGCCGCAACTTCCTGACCACCGGGGCCATTGCCGCCGGCGGTCTGATGCTAAACAGCAACCTCTTCGCCCAGGGCAGCAACACCATCAACGTCGGCATCATCGGTTGCGGCGGGCGCGGCAGCGGCGCTGTCCGCAATATTCTGGATGCCGACAAGGACGTGAAGATCGCGGCCATCTGCGATCTGCACGAAGACCGGGCCAAAGGGTTGCTCGCCAACCTCAAGAAGAAGAACGCCGGCCAGACGACGGCCACGGACGAGACCGTGTTTTCCGGCCTCGAAGGCTACAAGCAACTGCTGGCCATGCCGAACGTCAACTACGTCATCCTGGCCACGCCGCCGGGCTTTCGGCCGTTCCACATCGAGGCGGCGGTCGAGGCCGGCAAGAGCATCTTCACCGAGAAGCCGGTGGCCGTCGATGTGGCCGGAATCCGGCGCGTGCTCGCGGCGGCCAAGAAGTCGCAGGAGAAAGGTCTCAAGATCGCCGCTGGCACGCAGCGCCGCCATCAGGCCGGCTACATCGAGACCATGAAGCGGTTACACGATGGCGAGTATGGCGAGGTGCTCTCCGGGCGCGTTTACTGGAACGGCAACACGCCGTGGTTCCACCCACGCGCGAAGGGAATGAACGATGCCCAGTACCAGCTTCACAACTGGTACCACTTCATTTGGCTGTGCGGCGACCACATCGTCGAACAGCATGTGCATAACCTCGACGTGGCCAACTGGGCGATGAAGGCCAATCCGGTCAAAGTGAGCGGCATGGGTGGGCGCGCTCGCCGGCCGGTCGGCGATCCGAAGGAAGTCGGCAATATCTGGGATCACTTCGCGCTTGAGTACGAGTACCCGAACGGCGTCGTCGTCGAGAGCTTTTGCCGGCACATCGACGGGGCCGAGGGCAACGTCTCCGAGACGTTCGTCGGCACCAAGGGCAAGGTCCACACCTCGCCGGGCAACTACTTTGTCGACAAGAAGGAGATCGCGCCGGGGGCCGAGACCGACCCCTACGTTCAGGAGCATATCGACCTGCTGAAGGCGATCCGCGACAACAAGCCGCTGAACGAGTTGGAGCAGGTCGCCAACAGCACGTTCAACGCCATCCTCGGCCGAATGGCTGCCTACTCCGGCCGGACGATGAAGTGGAACGAAGTGTTAACTGGCAAGCCGATGTACGGCATCAAGTGGGATGAGGACACGTTCCCGAAGGGATTCAACCTGGGCATGGCCCAGTTGCCCGTCGACCCCGTGCCGGTCCCCGGCGTGTGGAAGCCGAAGCAAACGGCGTAATGGAATTGGTCAAGAGAAGTGCTAAGGCCGCCAACGACGCGTTGGCGGCACCACTTTTTTGACCACTTTTTTGACCACTTTATTGCACCACTTTTTCGGGCTCTCACAATCGACGCAAATGTCGATCGGGATGTGAATTGCGTCGGTAGGTCAAGTCAAAGGGCGCCAACCCCTATAACCCCCTGGCGCTCTTCGTGGCGCTCTTTGATTGGCGCTCTTCAATTCGACCAAATTGACCGCCCAAGTCATCTATAATGGGGCTGTCGTCTCAGAGTTCCCATGTCTGCAATCCGTCCGAAACTGTCGCTGCCGCTCTGGACCGAGCGTTTCGCTGCCCCGCTGGCGCCGACGTCGGCCGCGGAGATGGCTGCACGCGGGTGGGACTACGTCGACGTGGTCTTCGTCACCGGAGACGCCTACGTCGATCATCCGAGCTTCGCCATGGCGATCCTGCATCGCGTGCTCGAGGCGGCCGGCTTCCGCGTTGCGATCCTGAGCCAGCCGGACTGGCGCTCAGTCGAGCCGTGGCGACAGTTCGGCAAGCCGCGTTTGTTCTTCGCCGTCAGCGCGGGGAACATGGACTCGCTGATCAATCACTACACCGCCAACAAGAAAGTTCGCAACGACGACGCTTATTCACCCGGCGGCCGCATCGGTCTGCGCCCGGATCGCGCGACGTTGCCTTATTGTCAGCGATGTCGTGAAGCGTATCCCGGCACGCCCGTGATCGCCGGCGGTGTTGAGGCGAGCCTGCGGCGATTGGCCCATTACGACTACTGGAGCGACACCGTTCGCCGATCGATTCTGATGGACAGCAAGGCCGATCTGGTTGTCTATGGCATGGGTGAGGCGGCGATTGTTGAGATTGCTCAACGATTGGCGGCGGGAAAGACGGTGAAGGACCTGCGCGATTTGCGCGGCGTGGCGTACGCGCTGGGGGCGACGGAATCCGCCGCTTGCGGCGTAGCGGGCGGGGGCGCTACGCCGCAAGCGGCGGTCGTTATCCCCTCCTTCGAATCGGCGCGCGACGACAAGGCCGCGTTCATCGAAGCCACGCGCCTCATCCACATCAACACGAACCCATTCAACGCGGCCACACTAATCCAATACCACGATCGCCAGGCCGTGGTCGTGACCCCGCCCGCCTATCCGCTCGATGCTACTCAGATGGACGCGGTATTCGACTTGCCGTACACACGTCGGCCACATCCGATGTACACCGAGCCGATCCCCGCCCACGAGATGATCAAGGACTCGGTCACGATCATGCGTGGCTGCTTCGGGGGCTGCACGTTCTGCTCGATCACGGCCCATCAAGGACGCATCATCCAATCGCGGTCGGAAGAGTCGATCGTCAACGAAGTGAAGAAGATGGCCGCCGACCCGGAGTTCAAGGGCGTCGTGAGCGACATCGGCGGTGCGACCGCGAACATGTACGGCATGCGCTGCACGCGACCCGAGGTCGAAGCCAAATGCAAACGGCTGTCCTGCATCCACCCAACGATTTGCAAGTTGCTCGGGACCGATCATCAACCAACGATCGATTTGCTCAAAACGGTCCGCGAGCAAGAGGGCATTCGCAAGGTCTTCGTCGCCAGCGGCATTCGCATGGATTTGGCTCAATTGTCGCCGGACTATGTGACCGAACTGGCGGCATACCACGTCGGCGGGCGACTCAAGGTAGCCCCGGAGCACACGAGCGACACTGTCCTCGGGCTGATGAAGAAGCCGTCGATTGCCAACTTCGATGTGTTCGCCGAGCAGTACAAAGCGGCGTCGAAAGCGGCCGGGAAACCGAAGCAGTTCCTGGTTCCCTACTTCATCGCCGGCCATCCAGGCAGCGGTCTGGCCGAGATGATCGACCTGGCGATCTACCTGAAGCGCAATGGCTACCGACCGGACCAGGTGCAGGATTTCATCCCCGCCCCGTTCGACATCGCGACCTGCATGTGGTACACCGGTATCGACCCGATGACCGGAAAATCGGTTGGCGTTGCTCGGCACCTGCGTGACCGCAAACTGCAGCGAGCTTTGATGCAGTTCTTCAAGCCGGAGAATTGGTTCGAGGTCCGAGAGGCATTAATCGAGGCCGGGCGCACCGACCTAATCGGTGCCGGATGCGACGCACTGATCCAATCGAATCCACCGAAGGAGGCGCTGGAGGCGCGGCGCAAGAAGGCGAACCAAGCGGCAAGGGGCGACCACTACCACACCGTGGCGAACCCGGCGAAGGGGGAGCCCGCTGGCGAGCGCGGCTTGCCCAACAAGGGCTACCGTCCCGGCCGGAAGACGGCACACCGTCAGGACGAGAAGCGCATGCGAAAAGGCGGTTCAACTCCGCAATAGCGATCGCCCTGCGAGTCCCCTCATCTTTTTGACTTCATCGCTCGACAATCTATCTTTGATCAGCTTTCTTTGACTTCATCGTTCGGCAACGTAATTCGTCGCACAATCTGGAGCGATTTCCCATGGCATCCTCGATGCTGCGAATCGGCGTGTGCTCGATCGTCGCCTCTTGTGCAAGCACCGCCCTCCGCGCCGACGATGCGGACGCGGTCAAGCAGATCAGGAAGTTGGGCGGCACGGTGGCCAATCTCTCCACGGGGACGATGGTCGTTTTCGACGGGAAGAAATTCACCGATAGCCACATCAAACTTCTCGCCGAGATCAAGAACCTCAAGACGGTGCGCTGCAATGACGCCGCCGTGACGGACGCGGGACTCAAGGAGTTGGGTCGTTTCAGGCAGCTCACCGATGTGCGCTTCTTCAACGCCAAGATCACCGACGATGGGCTCAAGGAGCTGCGCGGACTGGAGAATCTGGAGTTATTGTGGTGCGACTCCACGAACGTCACCGGACCCGGCCTCAGGGAGTTGAAAGACCTCAAGAAGCTGCAGGATTTGAATCTCTGGGGGCCGAAGATCACCGACACGACGCTCAAGTATGTCGTGGAACTGCCCAATGTGCGATTTCTCACCTTGACCAAATCCGCAGTCACCGACGACGGGATGAAACAACTGCGAGCCCTGAAGAAACTTCAGCGTCTTAGCCTCGACGGCACCGGCATCACCGACAAGGGAATCGAACATTTTCAGAACACTGCGGATTTCGAGAAATTGGATCTGCTCACCGTGTCGAATACCAAGGTCACGAAAACGGGCGCGGATGCATTGACGAAAGCCCGTGGGACAAAGTACATTTCCGTCATGAGGTGACGCAATTAACCACCGAAGCGCCCGTCTCCAGTGGTCGTCTCGTCAAATGAGCGAGCTGCGGCTGGAGTGGTACGACCGACTCAACGCCTTCGCCACTTGGCTGGCCGGACCACTTTGCTGACCCACTTCGACCCAAGGGGGATTCAGAATAGGTCGCTCCTCGTGAGGGACAGTTAAATGCAGATTGAACAACCGTTCGACATTGCAACCTTGTTGCGCTACAGAGGCATCGACCCGTTCATTAACAAGTTCGGCGACAGTTGCGAAGGCCTCATCCCGGCCAAACCACCGAAGGATCGTCGCACTAATGTGCAACGCATTGCATGGCCAAGCCCCCGCCAGTTGGCGTGAACCTTCGTGCCGATGCCGACGTGTCGCTCTACGACCGCATCGGCGACGATAGGGTTGAGCGTTTGGTGGCTGCATTCTACGCGCGCGTCGATCGTGATCCGGTCATCCGCCGGTTCTACGGCAAGACGCTCACCTGCGCGATCCATGCCTTGACTGACTTCATGACAACCTGGTTGGGCGGCCCCTCCGTTTACAACGTTCGCGGCGCCCGGCTGCGTCGCCGGCATCGGCCGTTCGCCATCGATGCGCGAGCACGCGATGCGTGGCTTGCCAACATGAGGGCGGCGGTCCGCGATGTTGGAATCCCGACCGCGGAGGCGGACATATTGCTGGCGCATTTTGAATTCGGTGCCAAGGCGCTCGTCAACACCGGCAAGTCGTCAGGCCCGGTGAGGATCAACCGAAGCGACGCGCGGCTCGCCGAACAATGGGACCGAATGACCGAGGCCGAAGCCCTTTTCGACGCAATCGCGAATGGCGATCTTGAACTCGTGCAATCGACGCTGCCGCTGCGCCTGGTTCCGCACGCGGAACTCATGTGCTACGCTCTTCAGCCCGACGATCGCCGGTCCGGTCGTCAGCCCAAGCAGGCGAAACCGCTGGAAATGATCGAGTGTCTGCTCGCGCACCGCGATCTCGATTGCGAATTCGACGCGGGCGACAACCTGGGTCGCTTTCGCCATCTGCAAGCCGCGATGCAAGCGTACGCCCTCGGCTGTCGGTTAATCGAATCGACTTCGCCCATGCATGCCGACTTCAGATCGGCGACACGCGACCGATTCATCGCGGAAATCGAGCGTGACCATTCGTGCGTGCAATTGCTTGGTTCACGCGGTCAAACCTTGCTTCACGATGCCGCTCGGGTTGGTGAAGCGGAGCTGGCGGCCGCGCTCATTCACGCCGGAGCCAATCCGGACGCTAAGGAATGGGAAGGACACCCGCCGCTCTACCGGGCCCTGAACGGAGAAGTGGCTCGTGTGCTCCTTGAGGCCGGCGCGACGGTCGATGTTGCCAGCGGTCCCACACGTGGGACGCCATTGCACCAAGCCGCCCGCCACGGCCATGCTTCGGTCGCTCAAGCTTTGCTCGACCACGGAGCTGCCATTGACGCCCGCGACTCCAAAGGCGAGACCCCCTTGCGCCGGGCCGTCAATTGCCGGAGGCTCGACGTCGTCCGGCTGCTCATCCAACACGGCGCCGATCCGCACGCCGCCGACCGTCGCGGCAAAACACCGCTCGACGCGGCTCGCACCGACGAGATGAAGCGGGCGTTGGTCCGGCTTCGTGATCCAATAACCTGAGCAACGGCGTCAGGAGAACGAATCGTGTTACTTTCCATCAGCCAAGCCCTGCTCATTCTCCTCGGTTCGTCCGGCGACAACGGCGGCGCCACGCAGCGTGACGACCAAATTGCCGCGCATATCAATCAGCTCGGCGACGGGAACTTTCGCCAGCGCGAGACGGCAGCCAAAGCCCTCGTGCAGATTGGCGAAGACGCGTTGCCCGAACTGCGTAAGGCGATGAGGAGCACGGATGCGGAAGTCTCCCGGCGGGCCGCCGACCTGGTTCAAGTCATCAGCAAGCAGGTTTTCGTCGAGGTCCGCAAGTTCACTGGGCACGGAGATGGCGTCATCACGGTGGCGGTTTCGCCCGACGGCCAGCGTGCGCTCTCCGGCGCCTGGGGCGACCGAAGCGATCCAAGGCTCCGACTCTGGGACCTGGCGACGGCGAAGGAGATCCGCAATTTCGCTGGGCATGCCGAGGGAATCACCGGTGTCGCGTTCTCCGCGGACGGGAAGCGCGCCTTATCCGCGGGGCTCGACACGACCGTTCGGCTCTGGGACCTGGAATCCGGCAAGGAGTTGCTATGCTTTCGCGGCCACAAGGCGGAGACGTTTGCCGTGGAGTTCGCGCCGGATGGCAAGAGTGCCGTGTCCAGCGCGCACGAAGCGCCGATTCACATTTGGGACCTGGAAAACGGCAAGATTCTCCGAACTCTGGAAGGCCACACGGGGGCGGTTCGGTCGCTGACCTTTTCTGCCGACGGCAAGCTGCTGGTCACCTCAGGACATGACGGAGTCGTCTGCGTGTGGGACTTTACGTCGGGTAAGATCCTGCACAAAATCGAAGTCTTCAAGACGCCGGTCGCTATCTTCGTGGCGATCTCGCCGGACGGCAGCCGACTCGCGACGGGCGGCTACGACAACGTCATCAAACTGTGGGACACCAAGACCGGCAAAGAACTGCGCCAGCTCGACGGCCATGCCGAAGCGATCCACGCCGTTTCCTTCACGACCGACGGCCGCAAGGTACTCTCGGCCAGCCTCGACAAGACCGTGCGCGTGTGGGACGCGGAATCGGGATCGGAGCTCCATCGTTACACCGGCCACACCGCCCCGGCCCTGGGCCTCGCCTGCACTCCCGACGGCAAACATGTTCTGTCCGCCAGCTACGACAAGACCGTGCGCATGTGGCGGTTGCCCAAATAAGTTGTAGGGTGGGTCAAGGCTTTGCGCCGACCCACCGTTGCGTTCATGGTGGGTCGGCGCAAAGCCTTGACCCACCCTACACAACAGCCGAAAGTGTTACTTCTTGACCCGCTTGAGCACGACGTAATGCGCCTCGCTGCCTTCTTTCGATTCGAACTCAGTCGGCCGTTCTTTCAATGCGAAGCAGTGCTTCCACGTGTCTCCGTCCACTTCGTAAATGCCTTTGACAACCATGTCGGACCCTTCGATCGTGTAGTCCGCCGCCTTCGGCTTCTTGGCGGGATCCAGCTTGACCGTCCCCTTGAGAAAGCTGGTCCCGTCCTTGAACGCTTCCCACTTGCCGGACGCGTCGATTACGACGGTCATGCCCTTCAGTTCTTCCGCCGTCATCTTCTTGCCGTTGTCAACGTGCGACACTTCCTCCCAGGTGCCGACCAACTTCTTCAGGTCTTTCTCCGCATCGTCGCCGACCCCGACGCCGGCCACCGTCAGCAGAACGGCCAAGGATAGCAACAGCTTCTTCATGGGACTTCTCCGGAAAGGGTGATGTCGGTCGTTATATCGCGGGAGGCGAGATGATCGGCCATCAAGGAAAGGTTGCGGCGGATTGCTACCGTTGGTTGCATGCTGCTCACCCTTCCTTGAACGCCACCGGCGGCTCGTAGATCGATCGATGCGTGATATTGCGGCCCGGATAGCGCACCGAGAAGTGCGCCACCTTCTCCAGGTAATGGAGGATGTCTTCGCGCGTCCGCGGATACTGCAGGAAGCGGATCGAGCACGTCACGAAGTAAGTGCCCTGGCCGAGATGCAGCGCGGGAATCGAATATTCGACAGCGCCGCGGCCGTCGACCGGCTTGCCGGCATTGATGAAGCCGTGATCCGCTCCGTCGATGCCAACGACCGCGTGGTTCAGGTCGCCGTCGATGCGGACGGACGCGAACACTTTCTCGTGGTCCGCTTTCCCTTCCCACTCGATGCGCATGCGGAACGCTTCACCATGTTCGAAGAGCGCCTTCTCGTTGCCGGCCGCATCGAGCAATTTGACGGCCGTGATGCGGACGTCCTTGCCGCCGACGTTGTAGGCGCCGGTCTCGATCGTGTTCGCCAGCGCCTTCTCGTTCGCCTCAATGTTGCGTCGTTCCGATTCGGACCAGACGCTTTGCGTATAGGCGGCTGCGACGTTTTGGGCCTTGCCCTCGTGAATGAGTCGACCGGCGTCGATCCAGAGGGCGCGTGTGCAGAGTTCTTGAATGAGCTGCATCGAGTGCGAGACGAAAAAGACGGTCGCGCCGGAGCTGCAAATCTCGCGAACGCGCTGCATGCACTTGCTGACGAAGTAGGCGTCGCCGGCCGCCAACGCTTCGTCGAGGATCAAGATTTCCGGATCGACGCTGATGGCTGTCGAGAAAGTGAGCTTGGCTTTCATACCCGACGAGTAGGTGCGAAACGGCCGATCGATCACATCGGCGAGCTCGCTGAAGGCCACGATCGAGTCATATTTCTTGTCGACCTCGGCCTTGGACATGCCGAGGCACATGCCGCCCATGTAGATGTTTTCACGGCCGGTGTAGTCGTCGTGAAAGCCGGTGCCGAGTTCGAGAATGGCGGAGATGCGGCCGTGCACCTCGACATCGCCGGCCGTCTTGTCGAGCGTGCCCGCAAGGATCTTGAGCAGCGTGCTTTTGCCGGCGCCATTGCGGCCGACGACGCCAACGACTTCGCCGCGGCCGACTTCGAAGGAGACGTCTTGAAGGGCCCAGAACTCGGTGTGCCGGCGGCGGCGCGTGGCCATCTCAATGAGCATGTCCCGCGGCCGGGTGTACAGGCGGTAACACTTCGACAGCCCGCGGACTCGAATGGCAACGTCCGGGCTCACACAACGCTCCTGGGGACCACCGTCTGTTTTCGACGCGGCAATCGTTTGGCCTCTAGGGAAATTAAGCAAGGAATGGGGGGCGTTGGCAATGTGGGAAGTGCGAGCTAACGTGGCATAAGATTCCGATCTTGTGCTGGGAACGCCGCACAACATCGGAATGTTATGCCACGAAGACCGGATAGGCGAGCAAACGCCCGGCGCACCAGCCCGGACTCGACGCGGAAAGAAGCGACGTTTGGCATGGAGTCGAGTTCGCGATCGCTGTTCTTACGCCTTGACATTCGACCACAAATCCGCAGGAAGAAATCGCGACAAGTGTGCCGGATTGCCCGTCGCGACGATAAACTGGAACATTGAGTGAATTTGCTTGCGCGGCGAGAACGACGTCTCCGTCCAACGCATGACCGGCAGCGGTCGGCAGGCCGGCATTGCGGGCTTGGGCCCATAGGTTGGCGGCCAAACGCATTCCGCGTGTTGTGATTGGCAAATATTCGAGTTGGGTGCAGAGTTGATCGAGATTCGCAAGCGCTCGTTGGCTGTTTCTTCGGATCAGCTCACGGCGGACTTCATAGTCGGCGATTTCCGGGACGATCACTCGTCGGCCGGCTGCCACGAGCGTTCCCAACCATTGTCGACATGCGGCGACGTGTGGCGGATTCCGCGGGTGCGATAAGAGCCCGAGAGGCGTCGAGTCGAGGACGACTGCACTCATTGGGTCGGTCCGTCCGCGGGGATCAGCGGCCGTTCGCCGGACCAGATGCGGTTTTCGTTCAGCGCCGCCAGAATGTCGTAGCCGCCGTCATCATCAGGCAGGAGTTTCGTGGCCTCCAACCATTCAGCAATCGTGGAAGCTCCCTCAAGTCGCGCGGTGATTTCGTCGTCGGCAATCAATTCGGGGCCTTGCGTCGCTGTCGCCAAAGTCACGTCGACGGTTTCCCCCTGTGCAAGCGCAAGCGGGCGGTCCGGGCGGAGCATACCGTTCAGATAGACAGCGCGAACAGTCATGGTCATGGGAGGCACTCCGCCAAGATAACGAGAGGAACAGCTCGTTGCCGTCACTTTAGCTTTTGGCAGCGGGCCTCTCAAGAGGGTTGCGGCCGCTCACTTCCCCACAATCACTTTCCACGCATCCGCGAGTGCATCGGGCATCGCATAGATGTCGAGGGCCGTGATCAAGATCGCCGACGTCCAGCCGATGGCGAGCAGGAACCAACCGTTGCGGAACTGGCCCATCCGTTTCCGCGAGCTGGTGAAATGCAGGAGCGGGAACATCGCGAGCGGCAGTTGCATGGCGAGCACGACCTGGCTTAACAGCAATAGGTCGGTGATGCTCCGGTCGCCGCGTAGGCCAATTAATAGCAATGCCGGAACAATTGCGACCAGCCGCGTCGCGAGCCGACGGACCCAGGGCCGCACTTTCCAACGCAGGAAGCCTTCCATCACGACCTGTCCCGCCATGGTGCCCGTGATCGTGCTGCTCTGGCCGCTCGCCAAGAGGGCGACGGCGAACAACACGCTCGCGGCTGCCACACCCATCAGCGGACTCAGGGTGAGATGCGCCAGCTTGATCCAGTCGGGGTCCTCCTGGTCGGGCGAGACCGGAATCTCATTGCCATAAAACGTCATGGCGCCAAGCACCAAAATCGCCGCGTTGACCAGGAAGGCGACCGACAGGGCCGCGACCGCGTCAATGGTGTTGAAGCGAATGGCCCGGCGAATCGCGGGTGGTTCGTTGCTGAGTCGGCGCGATTGCACGAGGGCCGAGTGCAAGTACAGGTTGTGCGGCATCACCGTCGCGCCGATGATGCCGATCGCGACGACGATCATCCCTTCCTGTCGAAAGCCTGGACGTAAGAGAGCGCTGCCCATCTCGCCGAAATCGGGATGCGTTTGCGGCAGGATGAAAATCTCAGCGAAGTAACAGCCGCCGATCGTCGCCACGAGAACCAAAATCAACGCCTCGATAAAGCGCATCCCCATGCCTTGCAAGGCGAGCAGAAACAGCACGTCGAAGGCGGTGATAACGACGGCCCCGAAGAGCGGTATCTGCGGAAACAGCATGTTGATGGCGATCGCGCTGCCGAGCACCTCGGCGAGATCACACGCCGCAATCGCGGCTTCGCACAGCAGCCAGTTCGGAATGCGCGACCAGCTTGGGTAGAAGTCGCGACAGGCTTGTGCGAGATCCTTTCCCGTCACGACGCCAAGTCGCGCTGACAGGATCTGCATGATGACGGCCATGAAGCTCGAAAGCGCCACGACCCAGAGCAGGTTGTACTTGAATTGAGCGCCGGCCTTTAGATCGGTCGCCCAGTTGCCCGGATCCATGTAGCCGACGCTGACGAGGAACGCCGGGCCGACGAACGCCCGCCAGTTCTTCCAGAATCCCGCGCCACTTGAAGGCACCGGAACCGTCGAATGAAGACCTTCCAGCGACCGACCATGGCCCGCGGACAGATTGAGACTACGGTCCATGGCGGGACTGACGACAGCGGCACTCATGATGAATTAGTTTAGACTAATCAATTTGAATAGGCAAGGCTATTTGGCCAAGAATCAATCGAGAAGGGCTATGCATCAAAGCCGGCGTGTGAAACGAATTGAACGCCGCCGAAGCGTGAATGCAGCATGCGCGGCACCTTTTCGGGGGTCTATTGCGCTAGTATTTTGCACTTCGCGTTTTCAACCCATCTCCTTAGTTGCTAATGACATGTGTCCAAAAAAATGAGCAGAGATTGCCAACCATAGGGAGGGGGTGGCAACCTTTGTTGGCAATCTCTCCCTTTGAGCCGCAACGGAACTTGGCAAGTTCATTACAAAGTGCTCGAGCCAGGCGTGGCAAAAAGTTGGCGATCTTGGCGACCTTACCCGCCTAATCATCCAGCGTCCGCAACGGCAGCTTCACCGTGAACGTCGAGCCCTTGCCGACGACGCTCTCGACGCGGATGCGACCGTGATGTTGCTCGATGATCTGCCGACACACGCTGAGGCCGAGACCGGTGCCGCCGTGGCCGTGTTCGTCGGGATCCTTGGTCGTGTAGAAGGGTTCGAAGATGAGTCGGAGCTGATCGGGTGGGATGCCCACACCCGTATCGGCGAGGCGTACCTCGGCCATGCCGGCTTCCAGGTTCTCGCGGATGTCGACACGCAATCGCCCACCGGTTTGCATGGCCTGGCGTGCGTTGATGACGAGGTTGATCAGGATCTGTTCGATTTGTCCCGCGATGACCGGCACGATCGGCCGTGCGTGGTAGCGGCGATCGATCTGAATGCGGTGCTTGCTCAAGTCCTTCTCGGTGAGCATCAGCACTTCTTCGACGAGTCGCACGAGATCGACGTCGTCGCGGCGATGCGACTGATTGCGTGCAAAGCCGAGCATGCCGCTGACGATGGTCGCCGCTCGCTGGCCGCCCTTGAGGATTTTTTCGAACGCTTGCTTCTGACCCGGTTCCGTCGCGCCCTTCAAACCGAGCTTCGCGTAGTTGATGATGGTGGTCAGGATGTTGTTGAACTCGTGGGCGACGCTCGACGCCAGGGCGCCGACGCTCGAGAGCCGCTGGGCCTGGAGAAGTTGCTGACGCAGGAAGTCCATTTCGTCGATCGGGGGCGCCATCAACTCGGGGCCGGGCATGAGGTCGTCTCCGGTGCGCGGGAAGGCGCTGCCGGGGAGTGGTATCGGCCGGTCCGATCCGGCCACTTCATCGGAACTGCACGACGCGTGTGCGGGAAATGGGCGTGGATGCGACCGGGCAAGCTCAAGGGGCGGCTGGGTTGCCGGCGCGGGGTCGATGATCGGTTTCCGCCTCGGCATTGATCCTTCGCACCTCATCCGCCACGTAGCCAATCCGCATTGCCTGCCACCCATACCCGGACCGCGCCACCTCGCTGATCGAGGCATTCGCGATGCGTCCAAGACGGAGCCAGTCGGCCGCATTATACCCCTTGAGCACGCTCAACAAGAGGACGCGAATCACAATCCCGTGTGCGACGATCGCAAGCATTTTTCCCTGGTTTTCCAGGGTTACCCGGTCCCACACCGGCAGCACGCGTTCGCGCATTTGATCGAACGATTCCATTCCCGGCGGAGCATACCAAGTCTCCCCGGCAACCCATCTTGCCAACGTGTCGGGCCAGACGCCGAACTCACCCTGGATCGGCGTTCCCTGCATGTCGCCGACTTTACGCTCGTGCAACATCGGTTCGATCTGGACAGGTAGTCCGGTGGCGCGTGCGATCTCTTCGACCGTCTTGCGCGCCCGCAGCATGTTTGACGACACGAGGACGTCCGGCTTCAGCGCCGCGACGACGGGTCCGAGCGCTGCCGCCTGGGCGTAGCCGTGCGGCCCCAAGTCGATGTCGGATTCGAAGCCGTGAAAGACATTGGGCCGAGCCGTCTCGGCATGACGGATGAGCAAGACGCGCGTTGACAAGAACACCCCTCCGCCCTGTTTTCCCCTTCCCCGCGAATGCCATTCTGTTTTACCATGCCTCACAGCAATCGCCACCAACGGAGAACGCGCCGATGCCGTGGAAGCGGGCTGCAATCGCCGTCCTCGTCTTGACGGACGTTGCGTTCTCGGCGCCACGCGTCGCGGGCCCGCCGTTCGGGGCCTTGGTGGTGGGCTCACAATTCGCCGACCATGTCGATGCCGCAGTCAAGATCGTTGCCCGCGAGTACGTCCGACCGGTCGCCATCAATGACTTGCTCGTAGCCGCCGTTGAAGCCCTGTACGACACGGCCCGCCGACCGCGCCCCGTTATCCTGCTTCGCGATCTGAAGGCGGCCAAATCGGAGGCGGAGTACCTCGCACTTCTGAAGGAAGCTCGTGCATCCCTCCACGACGTGCCCGAACTCGCCGACGGTCGCGATCTAATGTGCGCGATCGCCGCGTTCACGCCGATTCTGGATCCGCATACGATGCTGATGTCAAATGCGACATTCAACGGGACCGTGACGACGACGGAATTCGGCTTTGAGTTCGAAGGCGAGGCGCAGGCCGCGCGGCCGCGCCGCGGCCGGCGTGACGACGTGATACCCGATGAGGAGGCCGCCGGGTATGTTGTTCCGCCCTTGCCCTTCCGCGTCGCCAACGTGAAGCCCGGCAGCCCCGCTCAGACAGCCGGCTTGCGTCCTGGCGACATGGTCCGCCAGATCGATGGCATCGCGGCGGATGTGAATTCCGCGAGCAAGGCCTTCGCCGCGCTCCATGGTGCCGGGCCTGACAAGTCCGATCCCGCCGTGCATCATCTGGTCGTCGATCGCGAAGGCAATCCCGAGTTGCGCTTGCGAATTGAGCATCGGAGCTTCAAGACCGAGTCGTTGTTTGGCGTTACTCGTCGGCGCGACAATTCCTGGAACTACTGGATCGATTACGATCGACGCATTGCCTACGTTCGCCTCGGCGGCATTGAAACCGACTCTGGCGATCAGCTTTCGGAGTTGCTGCACGACCTCGGCACGATTCACGGCCTCATCTTCGACCTGCGTTGGTGTCCGGGCGGCTACATCGATCCGGCGACGCAGATCGCCAGCATCTTCTTGCCGAAGGGAACCATTGCGAAGGTGAAGTACCGGAACGAAGAGCGCGGCGGCAACTCGGAGATCCATGCGGACGGCGGACTTATTCGCTACAAGGCCGGCGACTATCCCGTGTTATTGCTTGTCAACGGCGAAACGACGGGCGGTGGTGAATTGATCGCGGCAGCGCTCAAGGACAATGGCCGGGCCATCGTCGCGGGCACGCGGACCTTCGGCAAGGCGAGCATTCAGTGGACGATGTCGATTCAGGGCTTGCCGGGATACCAGTTCAAACTCACCGGCGGCATGTACACGCGGCCGAACGGCAAGAACCTGCAACGCTTTCCCGATTCGAAACCAACCGACGACTGGGGCGTACGCCCGGACCCCGATTTTGAACTGCCCACCAGCGCCGACCTGGCCCGCAAGCTCAAAGAACTCCATCAACTGTATGCGTTGCGTCCGGGCGACAGCCGTGAGGCTTTGGACCTCGACGACCCGGCGGCCGACCCACAACGATTGCGCGCTCTCAAACTCTTGCGCGAGTCGATCAAGGACAATTAAGTGAGCGGATCGACTATTTCTCCGCGTCGTCCTTGTAGTTGAGCGGTGACAATGCGCGGCGAAGAATCTCACGCATCACTTCGACGTCGGCCGGCTTTTCCGTAAACAGCTCGAACTGCATTGCTGCCTGGCGCACGAACATCTCGACGCCCGTCACCGTTTGACAGCCACGGGCCTTGGCTTCTTTGATCAGAAGCGTTTGTTCGGGATTGTAGACGGCGTCGAACACAACCATTCCGGGCCGCAAGAAGCCGCCGTGCAGCGGCGTCTCATCAAGATTGGGATGCATGCCGATCGGCGTGCAGTTGACGACGATCTGGCAATCGAGATTGTGGCGTGCCGCCCATTCGACCGCCTTGCCATGCACTTCGTTGGCCAGCCGATCCGCACGATCGAGCGTGCGGCCCACAATCCAGATCGGTGTAGCGCCGGCTCGGTGCAGCGCATGCGCAATCGCACGTGCGGCGCCACCGGTGCCCAGAATCATCGCGCCGCATTCCTTGATTTCCTTGCGCTTGCCCTCTTCGATCGGCATGTTGCGGCACAGTCCCTCTAGCGCCGCTTCGTAGTCAGTATTGAAGGCGTGGAATCCATCCGGGCGCTTGACGAGCGTATTGGCCGCTCCCGTCTCACGCACTCGTTCGTCGGCCGTGACCGCGAGCGCCGCGGCCTGTTCCTTGTGCGGGATCGTCACGCTGTAGCCACTGACGGGCAGGGCATCGAACGCCTGGATCGACTCGGCGAGTTCGCCACGCGGCACGCGGAACGGCAGATACATCGCGTTCATGCCAGTCTCGCGGAACATCAGATTGTGCAGTGCCGGGCTGAACGAGTGCGACACCGGATCGCCGATCACGCCGTAAACGGCCGTCTCGTTGTTCATCGTCCCGACCTGGAAGTAGCGCTTTACTTCTTCCAGGGACGGCAGGCCCGGCGCGATGCCGCGTTCCTTGTTGAACGCGGCATACATGAAGGGCGCGCCGTACTTGAGCGACAGGATGCGACTCGGGAACCCCATCTCACCCATGCAATGGCCGACGGTCGGCCTCTTGGCATTGCGAATCAGGTTCAAGACAGCCAGGCAGTCCTTGGGATGTTGCGCCATCGTCACGATCTTGAGCACGTCCGCATCCTGCTGCGTCATCTCCTCGTAGATCGATTCGAGGTCGTCTGGCGTTTCGTTGAAGTTGTGGTAGCTGACGATCCGCTTGATGTTGCGGAAGCGCTTGATTTCGTTGGCGACGTCGGTTTCGAGGTCGACCCAGTCGAAGCCCGCGACATGGGCCTGGCGGAGCATCATTTTCCGCTCGTCCTCGGAGCCCTTCCAGCGACCGCCCTCAGTGTGCCGGCGAATGGTGGCGACCCAGGGACATTTCTTGTTGGGCAGCAAGCGCTTGAAGTCGACGGCCTTGGCCATGAAATCGAGCCGCAACTCGAGGAACTTGGCCCCGCGATTGACGGCCTCCTCCAATTCGATCTGGACCATCTTGTGGCGTGTGCGCGCAATGATGACGCAAACGCGGTCCACACCCAACGACATGAGCGGCTCCGGGGGCGAGTCCATGCGGTCCAATCTAGTCGCTGGGGGGTAGCGTCGCAATGGGGACCAGTGACGAACCGCGGACGATTAACTTTGGATTACTTTGCAAAATCGGTAGGTTCGCAAAGGGGTTGGGCGATTCTTAACGCAACGATTCGGCGAGACGGTCAAACCCGTCCCTCGCGTTCGAACCGTCGCCCGGCGGCCATGAAGAACGCCCACGCCAAGAATGCGTACAACCCGATCCCGAGCAGCGACGGCCAAACATCAAGGATCGAGACCACCGTCCCATCTCGCCATTCGCCAGTCCGGTAGTCGTAGCCGGAATGGTCGTTTTCCGACAGGCGGAAGGCCAACTCGGACCAAGCCAGCGCCGGATTCAGCGCTCGGTCCCAAACGGGCGGCTCCGGCTTCTCGAGTTTCGCAGTAAACATGCGCCGCGCGGACCGCTCCATCTCATAGGCCACCTCCGCCCCAAGAAATGTTCCGCCAACCCAGATCCCGACGATGAGGAGCCACAGGCCGGAGGCGCGCTGAACGGTCGGAGCCCGGACCGAGAGCCATAGCCCGAAGCTCGCCGCACAAGCGATATACGCGAATGCTGCAACGAGCAACGGCACGACGGCCCAGTACGACAGTCCCTCGGCCAGAACACCCACCAGAGGAATCGCTCCGGTTCCGATGGCGATGCCGCGCGCCTTAGACAGGCTGCCGATCCACTTGGCCCACAGGATCTCGCGCCGCGGCCGCGGGACCGTCAGCAGGTCGGTCAGCGTCTCCTGCTGGCGCTCCCGGGCGACGCTGCCTGCCGCGTTCAGACCGACCATCAGGGCCATGAGTGCGACCAGCGCGCCGCCGCCCCAGCGGATCAGATCGTTCATGCTCTTGAGTACATCTTCCTGCTGGCCGATGACCATCGCCCAGCAGACGATCGTCGCGACCGACGACACGCACAGCCAAACAACCCAGGGCACCAGGGCCAGCGATCGGACAAACCGGGTTGTCTGCCCACTGAGGTTTAACTCCTTCCACAAGAGCGGCGAGCCATCTGGCACGGGCGGGTGTTGTTCCCACTTCTGCGGCCGATGCTTGGGTGCGGCATGTTGGCGGGCGGCAAAATAACTCAGGTGCCGAAGTTTGCGACAGGCCCGCACAATTCCGGCCTGGCCGATGACGCACATGACGATCAAGTGAAACGCGAAGGCGAGGAGCATCGCGATCAAGACGGCCTCGTTCGAGGATCCACTGGAAGCCGGGTTCGGCGTCGCGGCCGTCCCCAATTGAACGCGTGCGTACGCTTGCTGGGCATTGGCCATCGCGACAATTACGCCGAATGGACAAGTGCAAACTGGCAGGATCAAGGCGACGGCCGACCAGAAATACGATCGGGTCAGCGCTTTGCGCAGCGAAGGAGCGCCGACGGCGCAAGCGGCGCTGATACCCGACACGGCCCAGATTTCCGCGACAATCACCAACGAACCCAGAGCAACGAACAACACATCGACACCGCCCCAAAACTGCGTCGCGGCCAGGACCGGCCAGCCGACCAGAACCACACCGAACACGAGCAACAAGCGCGGCCACAATTTGCCGAGGATGATCTCGCGCGGCCGCAGGTCGGTGGCGAGCAAGAATTCAAGCGTCCGCCGTTCGGTCTCTTCCACGATCGAGCCGGCTACAAACAACGGCGTTAGGATTAGCACGACGGCCGCCTGCACGAGCAGCAGAGCGACAGAGAAATCCTGGCCAAACTCGGCGAGCAGCGCCTGGATGCGTCCGGGCGAATGGCGTTCGAGATCCTCAGGGAAGGCGGCGAGATAGGTAATCAACAGTGCGGTGAACAGGAGCAAGCCGACAAGCAGGCGAGCGACCGTCGGCGTCCCGCGCCGGGCGAGGCGCGTCAGTTCCCAGCCGGCAATAGCCCCGCCCCAGCGCGGCGGGCTCGAAGGGCGCGGCACAATGTGACTCCACCAGGGTCGGGGGCAAGATAGGACCGCGCGTGCGCCACGGCGAACTTGAATCGAGCGAAGCAGTCCTGTACTCTGTCCACTGAACCCGACCCCAGTTGACGGTCTCCGTTCGACACGGGTTCATTCGGGCTGTAGCGCAGCTTGGCTAGCGCGCCTGCTTGGGGTGCAGGAGGTCGTGGGTTCAAATCCCGCCAGCCCGATCCTTCTCAAACCCCAGGACAGTAACAACTAACGCTACTGCCCTGGGGAAGAGGAAATCACCCAAGGGCACGCTATCGGGCAGAGATGCAAAAACCCCCTCGCCTGTAGGGCCGACGAGGGGGCCAAGGAGTAAGCCTTCCGGCTCACCCGTGTTTCGCGGGAGGCTTGCTCATGCGTCAGAGAGAACCTTGGTATCGCACGTCCAAAGGCGCCTGGTACGTCCAGGTCGGCCGTAAGCAACATCGGCTCGTCAAAGGACCGGAAGAGGCCACGCGGAAAGCCGCTTATGAGGCCTTTTACAAGCTCATGGCGGCCCGCCCCGAGCAATTACTATCCACGCAGAAAGTCACGGTCGCTTTCCTTTGCGACCTGTTCCTTGACCACTCTCAGAAGAACCACGAACCGCAGACGTACCGCCTTTACCGGTACTACCTCCAAGCGTTCTGTGACGCCTATGGCCGGCTCTTGGCGTCGGAGTTGAAGCCCTTCCACGTCACCCGCTGGCTCGATGGCCGGACGGGTTGGAAGGCTTCTCGTCGGCACGCGGCGCTCGCTCCGAAGCGTGCCTGTGCATGGGCGGATAAGCAGGGCATCCTCTCGCCGTCGCCACTCCGCTCACTGGAAGTCGAGCCGGGCAACCGTCGGACCCGCGTGCTGACGAAGGACGAACAGGACCAAATCCTCGCCGCGGTCAAGGACCAGCAGTTCCGGGACTTCCTCTTCGCCATGCTCGACACCGGCTGCCGACCGGGGGAGGTCGCCCGCGTCACGGCGGCCGAGGTTAACCTGGACCTCGGCGTCTGGGTCTTCGAGAAGCACAAGACTGCCAAGAAGACGAAGAAGCCCCGCGTCGTGTACCTCACGCCAGCGATGGTCGAGATGACCAGGGCCCGCATCGAAATGTTCCCCGACGGTCCACTCTTCCGGGGGCCGCGGGGGAACAAACCCTTTACCCGGAATGGCATCCGCTGCCGGTTCTGGCGGCTGCGGGAAAAGCTCCCTCACCTGAAGCACTTCGTGGCCTACTCGGTACGACACAACTTCTGCACGTCCGCTCTCATGAACGGGGTCGGGGTGGCCCAGGTCGCCGAGTTGATGGGCCACAGCGACACGCAAATGGTCTCCCGCGTGTACGGCCACCTGGCCGAACAGGTCACCCACATGCGGGAAGCGGCCCGGAAGGCTACCGGCAGTTGATGTGGGCGTAAGGAAGGAGCGGCCCCTCCCTCACGCACCCCTTGCGGTATTCCTCCAGCGCCTCCGCGGGGATCACGATCTTCCCCCGGCCGAGCCCATGCCGTTCGTGGCGGATCTTGCCGGCGGCGCAGAGCCCGTACACGAGCGAAATGCTGATCCCTAGCCGCTCGGCAACCTGTTTCACCGTAAGCATGAGGACCTACCAAGCTGGCGCGATCCGTCGCGGGTTGTTACCATGGGGGAAATGCGTCGGCGGTCCCGGCCGATAGTGCAGTCTCGTGCGAAGAGAAAGCCGGCCAGACGCACCTGTGCGGGTGAAACTCCCGCGACCGCCGACGCTTCATATACTTCACGCCTGCCCGTTCGCGGGAGCCGCCGCCGGCGCCCGTGGTTTCTCCGGTGCCCCGCACTTCATGCGGACAAGTTGCATGAAGGCGCGAGTCGATAGGAAGGCCTCCCTCACGGTCCCGTCCTTAAACGTGACCGTCATCCCCTCGCCATCGCGGCCGGTCAGCAAACACGTGTTCGTGCCCGTGCCGTGAATCGTCAGTTCGATCGACATCGCCGTCTCCTGGTAGACTCTGCGGCTGTTGTGAGCACCGCCTCCCGGCCGCAGGCAGGGGCAGCGTCTACAAAGGCTCGCACTCATTCGGCCGGATGGTGCCGGTCGAGTGCGTGCCAGATCTCGCGGTCGCTCCACTCGGGCTGACAACACGCCGGCCCCCATACTTCCTTGATGAAGTCGAAGGTCTGTTGTCGGGTCCGCCTGCGTCCCGCATTACGTACACGACCCGAACGAGTCCGCGGCTCCCGTTCTGTCCTTGGACACTTTCGATCCGCAGGCAGTACCGCTCGGGAAATCGAATGGAGCCCTGACCATTGGGCAAATCTCCCGTCATGCCAATTGTTTGTTGAGTCCGCCTTCGGGTCCGTTCGCGCGTCCAGCCCACCTTCGCCACCGGGAGTTCATGAATCGGGAAGAGCCCTGATCCAAGCCATTCGTACCGACCCTCGGGGGTCTGCGAGTGCGGAAGCAGTTCGAGCCCGCCGTCCGTTCGGATGTCGATGGGCAGACCCTTGATTTTCACCCGGTTCGACAGCGGGACACCCTTCCGTCGGCGGTAGCCCAGGTGAAGGCCGCCGCTGGGCGTCCGCAGCAGGTGGGGGGTATCGCCGCACTCGGCGAGTACCAGAGCCGCCTTGGCCGGGTCATCGCAGTCGAAGACGACGAGACCCGTCGTCACAATCGCGATGTTGGCCCGCGTCTCTGCAGAGAACCAGCTACGCAGTTGTTCGGCAGAGGGCATCTGCGTCTGGTACGGCTTCCACTTCACCATCGGGACTTTGGTGTCGGGGAAGCACGGGATCGACGCGTAGCCCTTGGCGGCGTTCGCCAGGGCGACCTCGTAATTGCCGGTACTGACGGAAAGACTTCGCATGAGTAATCGCAAAAACGAATCGCAGCCTATCACCCCCCGGCGCCACTCGCCCCGCGAGACGATGCCCGCGGGTTGCCTTGACTGAGCGGGCGGTTTCTCCGTCCGAGGAGCGGATGCCCGGCAGCTTGAGCTTCGCGTCGCGCTTGGCCGCTTCGAGGATGTCGTCAGGTGTTTCCATTGGCACTGCCGATTGCGAATAAGGCCTTGTCGCGGGCTTCACGTTCGCCCTCGGTCAGTTCGATGCCGTAGGCCAAGTCCTTGTCCACTGTTTGCTTCAGCAGGCAGTCGAGTGCGTCGAGCAGCTTTGGGGCGGCTGCTCGGAGGCGGCCGTTCGCCGTGGCTTCCTCAGGAGCGTCCTCAGACCAGTGTTCAAGATGGGCGATTGTTTTGCCCTTTCCGTTCGTGATCGCGACGCCACCAACGAAGACAGAACCTTCTTCGTCAGTGAGCCAAGGTCCGGGAGTGTGAGTGGCAGACTGATGGGCCGTAGAGCAAGCCGGGATTTTGTTTTGGATCCACTCCTCGACCGCTTCGCTGGCCGCGTCATCGAAGGCGGTCGTCCGCCCGGGCGACAGATCGCCGCTCTTCGCGTGGGGGGTAATGCTCGACGATGATCGCCCAGAAGGCGTCAGTTGCCTCCTGCACGAGGGACTGGATGTCGGTCTTCCGATTGGATTCTGCCGATGGTCGGGTCTCATTGGTTGCCATCCTGTAATTGGGGAATGAAAGTAAGAAGTCAAAGTTGGTAGGTCCAAATGGCCCATCCGTAGACCTGCGTCCTGACTGTCTCGAACTTGATCCCACGCGGGACACGCACGTAAGTGAGCCGCTGCCAGCGGGACTGGTAGGAGTCGGGCCACCGCCGGAAGTAGTCGGCGGGCCGTGCCGTCAGGTGCCCCTGCGGTGAGGCGAGGATGACCCAGCGCTTGCTTGGTGTGTTCTTCATGGTGCCTTCGGGGAAGTGGAATCAAAAGTCTCACTGGTCGATCGCGCGCCCCGCAGACGTCGGAGCATCTGCTGGACTTGGGCGGACTCGTCGTGGAAGTTGGCATCCTCCAGGGCCGCCGCGGCGGTCTTGAGGACGGCCAGGCCGTTCCACCCGAAGTGGACAGCAATCATGACCCCGAGCACATCTGTTTCGGTGGCGGCGTGGTCGGACGAATAGAAGTCACGCGTCACGGCCCGGATCGTTTCGCCCAGGGGACATCGGTTTTTGTCGGTACACATGGGAGGAAGGTTGGAAAGGAGTCGGCTCAGTTCGCCCGCTCGAAGACCGTGCAGGTGTCGTGAAGCCCGGGAATAAAGCTGGAGGTGTAGACCTTGGAGGAACTGCTCGCCCCATGACTGAAGCGGATGATGTCCGTGCAGCTCTGCCGCAAGCCCGCCTCGAACGCGAGCCGCTTCGTGTGATAGACGAGCGGGCAGTAGCCTTCCTCGCGGTCGGTGTAGTCGCCCATCAGGATCGCGAACTTGCCGCGTGGCGTGAGCACCTTCGCGCAGTTCTGGATCAGCAGCCCGTACCGGCGGAGGAACAGTTCGAGCGACGGACAACTCGACAGGTCGGCCGTCGTTCCGGTGTAGACTTTCTGCCGCCAGTAGGGCGGATGAATCCAGACGAAGTCCACTTTCGGCATGTCCCGATAGTTGGCAGGGTCGCAGGCATCGAAGCCATACCGGATATCTTTGGAATGGCAGCCGATGCCCAGCTCGTCGCACACGTGGCGGCACGTGCCCGATCCGGTCATCGGGTCGAAGACACTCTGCGGACGGAAGTAGTGCAAGAGGTCTTTGATCAACTCCCCGCCGCAGTTGCCGGGGTAGCGCGCGTCCCCATACGGGCCACGGAACGCCTTGTGGTACAGGCTCGTGAGTCCCGGAACGGGGCTCGCGTTCTGTGGTGCCCTCGGCAAGAGGGCGATGGCCGGTGGTGTGAATGCGATGGTTCGCATCGGTAAAGAAGGAAGGAATAAAGCACCTCCGCGGAGGCACATTCGCCGCCGCCCGGCCGCAGCGCAGCCGTCCAGAGTAGAGGCCGAAGAACTCTGGACGGCGCGAACGGCCGGGCAGAATTCCCCCGCCTCCGCGTGGTCCACGGAAGCGGGAGCCGAATGTTCCAAGGGGTTCAGGGAAGCGCCGGATACAAGGCGTTCCCTGAGAGAGGGGGGTCATCCCTGCCCGCAATGCTTTCTTCCCGTGAGGGTTGACGGCATGTGCGGCCGGGGAGGTTGCGGAGCCGGTCAGGGCCAGCTCCGTGTACCATCCGCAGGCGTTACGCCTGCTTCGACAAATCGGTTTCCCGCTCCAAGTCAGCGATTATCTCGCTGGCCTGTTGGCAGAGCGCGACGACCTTGCCCAGGCTCGCGTGGTCGAACGACTTCGAGTACTTCCATGCCCCGTCCCGGTCCTTGTAGGACCGTTCAAAGGACACGGAGAACCACCGTCGCCGCTCGCCCTGGACCATAACGTCACGCGCCCAGATGCTGGCGGACACGTCATCGACTCGGAGAGTCTTGCACGGGCGTCGCTTCGCATCGGCGGGCGCGGCCTCCGGTGCCGCGGAAGAGTCCTTCTTCTTTTTTGCAGTAGCTTCCATGCTGATTGGGGGAACATGCACGGCAATACCGTGCGTATCCCACGCCAGAGCACCCGCGCGTCACCCTGATGACGGCGGGATGATCCCGGACGTGGCTCGTGATGACCGGGTCCGACTTCACGGGAGTCGATCCCTGCCCTGTCGCTACCACAACAGCAATTTGAGATCACCTGCACGGCGAGCATCGTGCCCCGCCCGGCGGTGAAAATGCCCAGCCAGTATTTCATCGTCCGTACCCGGCGAAGCTTCTGTAGCGTCGTCGCCGGGAGGTGCCTTGCGAGCACGCGGTCCTTCTGCAGCTCCCACCAGAGCGTGATGTTCTTCACGCCATAGTCGGAGGCGTGCTTCTTTCTGAAGTCCTCCAGATCGCGGTCGATCTCGCCGGAGGAGTTCCGAGAGGCCGATGGTTTTTCCAGTGTCGATGGCGAGTATACGACCGTCGGTGGTGATGTTGAGCGCATTATCTTCCCGCGGGTCCACCTTTTGCGACCAAAGCCGCTCGTACCGTTCGACCGGCATCTGCTGGATCGCACGCTGCTCGTTCGACATCGGGCACGCGACGACGATCGGCTTGCCCGTTTCCAGCCGCGGACGGGGCAGGTCGAGCATCTCGGCTGTCTGCACATCGGCAAACGCCCGAAACATCTGCTGAAGTTCGGGCAGGTTCGTGAAGCGCGCGAACCGGCTGCGGGGCCGCATGGAGACACCATCGGGCGAGATCTCCATCGTGTCGATCACTTCGCCGAAGGTGGCTGCCCAGGCATCGAAGTGCTCCAGGCCGCGCTGGTGCAGGCCCACGGGTCGAGGAACCGCTGCATCGTGTACATCTCGACCATGGTGTTGCTGATCGGCGTGCCGGTGGCGAACGTGACGCCATGACCGGGGTGTTGCCCGTGCAGGTAGTGGGCCTTCATGTACACGTCGAACGCCCGCTCGCTGCCGGCGGTCTGGATGCCGGCGACCCGTTCCATCTTGGTCGGCGTTTCGAGGTTCTTGTAGTACTGCGCCTCGTCGATGAAGACGTGATCGACCCCCAGCTCGTCAAACACCAGGCCGTCGTCCTTCTTGTCCTCGGCGAGCAAGTTCTGCAAGCGTTCGACTTTGGCGGCCTTCAGCTTTTCGATTGTCTTGATCAGGTTGCGCTGGACGCGGGTGCCATCGCGATTCGCGGCGGCGCAGAGCAATCGCTCATATGCCTGGATCTGCTGGTTCAGGAACTGCTCCTGATACGAGCGCGACATGCCGATCCGTTCGAAGGAACTGTGCGTGACGATGATGCCATCCCATTCGTCACTCGCGATCTTGGCGGTCAGGTGCTTGCGGCGCTCCCGCGACAGGCCTTCTTTGCTGGCCACCAGCAGCTTGGCATTGGGATAAAGGTGCATGAACTCGCGGCCGAATTGCTCCAGCAAGTGATTGGGCACCACGTACATCGGCTTCTGGATGAGCCCCGCCTGCTTCATCTTCACCCCGGTGGCGGCCGTAATGTATGTTTTGCCGGCGCCGACCGCGTGGGCGAGCAGCGTGTTGCCGGCGCTCATGCAGCGCCAGATGGCGTCGCGCTGGTGGGCGCGCAGCCGGACGGTCTGGTTCATGCCGGGGAAGTCGAGATGCGAGCCATCGAAGAGGCGCGGGCGCAAATTGTCGTAGGTATTGTTGTAGAGTCGCACGAGACGCTCTGTGCATTCGGGATCAGTCCAGAGCCAGGACCGGAACCACTCCTTGATGAGCTTCTGCTTCTCGCGGGCCGCCAATGTGTCCTCCTGGTTCACGACTCGATGCTCGCGGCCGTCGGTCGTGATCGTGTCGTAGATGACGGGCGTCTTCATGTTGAGGGCCAGTTCCAGGAGCCACGTGCCGCCGGCGCGGGGAGTGCCGAACTCGGACGTGGCGGCGACCGACACGTTGGCGGCGTACTCCGCCACGATGCTCCAGACCGCGTCTTCTGGAAGGTGTCCGACCTGAATCGCCTCCGGCTCAACACCGAAGAGGCTGGCAGCAAAGGCCTGGATGTCGGTCTCTGGGATCCACGGGGCGTCGAGGCTGGCGTCGATGTCGCCGGGAAGCACATCGTCCGGCGGTACCTGGCGGAGCATCTCGGCATTGCGGGCATAGGCAGGGCCGGCGTTGAGGACCGCGGCGAGCTTGGCTCGGACGTTCCCTGAGAGATAGGCGTCGGCCGTTTGCCAGTTCTGTTGCTCCGGATCGTGAAAGACGAGATCGCCGAGTTCCGCGGTGACCTGTTCTTCGGACTTGCCGTAGAGCGTCGCGATGAAGGGCACATCAACTGTGCCCCGCCGATCGAGCGAGACAAGCAAGCCTTCCTCCGCGCATCGCACCGACGTGATCGGCGGGTTCTTGCCCACCACATCCTTCTTCATGATGGCGGCTTTCGCCGCCTTGCCAGTTGCCTCGTCGTACTCTTCCAAGGACATGACCAGCATCGCGTCCGGGTCCTCGCGGAACTTGACGAGATTCGGCATCCGGCGGATCACGCCGCCCTTGGCCGTCGCGCTCTTCGTCGTTTTGTTGATCGGGCCGAAATTGATGACAAACCGGTCGTAGGCATCGTTGAGTTGCCGGCGTGCCTCGTGGCGGTGTTCTTCGGGCCAGCCCTCGTTCTGCGACTGTAAGACACGGCGAGCGCGGTTACGCAGGTCGATCAGGCGGCCGAGCCGTTTGCCGACCAGTGGACCAATGGCAGTGAGAAGCGAGCCGCCATAGTTGACCGGAACCGACTGCCCGTCGATGACCTGGTAAATCGCGTGATCATCCCCGACGAAAAAGCTGCCCTCCGTGATGTGGCGCTCGGAAGGCGGCGGCGTGAAGGGCGGGGCAGATCGTTCCGGAATGGCGGACGCTGCCTGCCGCGGATACTCCGGCAGATGCTTGATGGCGTTCTCAAGATGTCCCGCCAGGTCGCCGGTGCCGGTGACGCTGTAGCCTTCGCCTCCATAGAGCGTGTCTTTGCGGCTCCAGGAGCCCTGCACCATCTCGGGATGGTTCAGAAAGTAGCGATTGATCGCGATTTCGATGCCGTCGATGGACAACGGTGCGACATCGAGCCACTCCGGGTCCACGTGCTTTGGAGGTTCATCGAGCGAGCGTTTCCGCATGAAAATGATGTCCGTCACGACGGCCGTGCCTTCTTTCTTGAAGGCGTCGGAGGGCAGCCGGATCGCACCGACGAAATCCGCTCTCGCGGCCACGTACTCGCGAAGGCCGGCATTCTGCTTATCGAGCGTGAAGTGCGAGGTGACGAGTGCCAGCGGGACGCCGGGCTTGAGTGCGTCGATCGACTTGGCGACGAAGTAGTCGTGGAGCGACAACTTCTGTCCCCGGTAGTCGAGCTTCACGTCGGCGAAGGGCACGTTGCCGATCACCGCGTCGATGCTGCCCTCGGGCAGGCGCGTGTCGCGAAAGTTCTCGATGCGAATGTCTTGGTCGGGGTGAATCGCGCGGGCGAGTCGGCCGGAAATCCAATCCAGTTCCACACCGATGAAGCGGAGCCCGGGCGGGCCCATGTACATGAAATTGCCGGTGCCGCAGCCGGGTTCCAGGACGGTGGCGTTCGTCGGCAACCCCAAGCGGTCGATGGCCTCGTGCATCGCCGCGATCACGGTGGGCGCTGTGTAGAAGGCATTGAATGTGGTGCGTTTGGCACTGTCGTATTCCTCGGTCGACAGGAGCGTCTGCAGTTCTTCACCGAGCGATTGCCAGGCCGCGTCCTTGTAGCGGCCGGTCGCAGGATGGGGAAAGATCGACAGCGCGACCGGCCCGAAGCCCCCGAAGCGGGCGAGGACGGCACGCTCCTCTGGCGTGGCAATCCTCCGTTCCTGCTCGACGGACTTGAGCGCGCGGATAGCGGCGACGATGTCCCGGGCCTTGGCCCGTTCACCGCTGGCAACGGTGAACGGTACCCTCGGTAGAGGTTGGTGCGAACTTGAGGTGAACAGGTCCGGCTGGCTCGGTGGGCTCCTGTCTGTCGACACTCGCAGCACAGGGAGCGGAGCTTCGTCGATTACTACCGACTGAGGTGTATCGCCTAATGAGTTTTCGCAAGCAAAGTCAAACAATGTGCGTTCGTCCCGCGATCGCTTGACGGGGGCCGACCGTGAGCGATTGCCACCGCGACGGTGCGCGGTTGCACCTTGCCCTCGCAAACCAGTCGAGGAGACCGTAGCTCCTTCACCTGGAGGCGCACGTCCCGCCAGATTCTCCGGCTGGTCCTCAGTGGGCAGGTTTGATGCTCTTCCGTCTAATTCGGTTTCGATGTGCGGCATCGCCGGCCCCGCGGAGAAGTCGGCGGCGAGCAGGGGGGATTCCAGGGACTCAGACGGGAATTCAATCAGGCCCTGTTGCCAAAAGCGCGGCCGCGGCGACTCTCTCTCCAGCACGTCGGACATCGTCGCAAGCATCGAGCGACGGTGGGCGTCTGGCGACGACACACAATCGGACGGCGACGTGTTGGTCTTTAGTCGTTCGGCGGCCCCTTGGTGTGCTTGCTCGTTTTCAGATGCCGGCATAGTCCTGTGGAAACGGGCCGATCCTGAAAGCTCTCATTCACGTTGAACAGTCACGACCCCGCCCGTGGGCAGGTCGATATGGCGACCACACCGATTGCCCGACGCCCGAGTGATCGCTCTCCCATTCGGCACTGATCGAGACAGGCCACGGTTCATTGACAAAGACATCGACCTTCGCGGCTGTGTTAACGGCACGGAGCCGATTGCGCGATCAAGACTTCCGAGGTCGCCCCGGCCGCGGACCAGCCGGCTCCGGTCCCGGCGCGTCGCCCTCGGCTTCGACCGCTGCCATCAATTTGGCCATCGAAACTCCCAACGCATGCGCGAACTTCTGAATCACCAGAAGACCGGGAGCCTGTTGGCCCCGCTCGATGAGCGACACATGGGTCCGATGGAGCCCGGCCGCTTCGGCCAGTTTCTCCTGGGCGAGACCCAGTTTCTTTCGGTAGCGGCGAACAACTCTTCCGAATCGGACTTCGAGTGTGGTCACGGTGGCTGACGTCCCGGGAAGGAAACCAGTAGTCCACCGGACCGCCGCGAATGAATCTACAGATTTATATTTGTCAGATTTATATCTGCATTTCTTTTCGAACACGATACACTGCAATCTGGCCGAGATTGCCGGACGGACCGACGTGCCATGGTTGCACGTCGCCTGCTCGCTGAACAACACTGCGAGGAGAGAGTTTCAACGGCCGTCGGCGCGGTCTCCTGTCAGAGCGCGGTGGGTGTCATGGTTCTTCGAGCAACCGATTCCGAGTGGCCGCCGCTTCCGATTGTCGGAGGTCATTCGCCGAAGCGGGCCTGGGACATCATCGACCATCCCGACGAGGTGCGGCGGGTGTTGGAGCGCATCCGCCGGACGGCCCGGTTCGACGTCTACCGGTGTGCTGACCTCTACGATCTCGCGTACCCCGGCTACGGAGGCGACGCGGATTACTACCTGAGCAAGGGGAGGGTGGGAAAGGTCCTGTACTTGGGTGTGGGAACGGGCCGAATCTTCACGCGCATCGCGCAATTGAACCCCGAGGCTATCGGGCTCGACACGTCGGGGGAGATGATCGACTGGTTGATGTGAAAGCACCCAGACATTTGCAGAAGCCGAATCCTGCGAGCGGATGCGGCAACGGCCGACTTGGAGCATGAGCAGTTCGATACTATTCTCGCTCCCTACTCCTTTCTCCAGTGCGTCGAGGGGAGGGCGGCCGGGCAAGTGCTCGACAATGTGTGCCGGTGGTTGCGGCCGGGCGGGACATTCCATACCGACACATTTTCGCCGTACCTGATTCCGTTCACGAATTGCGGATTGGAAGCAAACGAGCGATTGTTCGGCGACCATACGCGCGTGCGTATCTACATTGAGTACGACCATGTCCGCCAGCACATGACGGAGTTCGCGTTGGTCGAGCGGCCTGGGCAGGCCGATTGCGTGTTGGAAATGGATTTGCACTACCTCTTCCCCGCCCAAGTGCATGACCTGATGGCGGCCGCGGGATTTGATCCGCCGTCAGTTCGCGGCGGGTACGATGGCGAGTGTTTCGACCCGAGCAAGAACGAAATCCTCGTGTACGAAGCCCGCAGGCCCGGGGCACGAAACGACTCCAAGACGGGCTCCCGAGATCGCTGGCCGAGCACCGGATGACGAGGGGATCGCTACCGTCGAGTCCGGTGATGTGATAAGGTCCTCGGCGTTGGACCCATTCGCTCCATCAACGCCGGGGTAGATGAAGCCTTCCGAATCTCGTGCCGGCAGGGTGTACGCCATTCTGGCGTTGTTTCTCGTGCTTACCTCGGTGACCACGTACGTCCTTTACACCAACACCCAGGCTCAATTCCGGTGGAGTCTGGACGAACAGCTGTCCGCCATCGCGGCGGTCGCGGCGACCAGGTTCGACCCACTCGTGTTGGATCAAATTCGAGGGCCAGCAAGTGTTCCTACGGAAGCGTACCAGACCACAGTCCTGGAACTCCGTCGGATTCGAGCGCACACATGGAACCTGAAGTACGCCTACATCCTCCGGAAGACCAACGATCCGCACACATTGGAGTTTGTGGCCGACGCCGACTC
>DATANR010000131.1:0-5805 GCA_036266155.1 Gemmataceae bacterium
GTAGCTGGATTCGTGAGAATTCAGCGCTCGGGCACGCGGAGCACTGAATTCTCACGAATCCAGCTACGCAGACGTTCCCGCTCCAGATTCATGTCTTGCTAATGCGCGCAATTTGGGAAACTTTGGTCGACTCTGCGGGCCTAGACCGGGCTTGTAGCATTTGGCCAGGCGCGGGTATGGATGCCGCCGGTTACTGACCCTCGGTTAAGGATGACGTGGCTCATGGCACGACTGCACGTGCGCACCATCGTTTGGCTGGCCGTCGTGGTGGCGCTCCCGGCCTGTTCGACGACGCCAGACCGGCAATGCAATTCGCTGAGCCGTGTGCCCGTTACGGACCTTGTCGATGCGCATGTCACGCGCGATACGGTCCCCGTCGTCGATGTCAGAGTCTGCGAGTCGCTCGCGGCGCAAACGCAAGGCAGCGGACTGGTGACCGCGTCAGCGACGAGCGGCAAGAAGCCGTTCAACGTGCTCGTCCTGTCCGGCGGCGGCGCTTACGGGGCCTACTCCGCAGGCGTGCTCGCCGGATGGACGGAGACCGGCACGCGTCCCGACTTCGACGTCGTTACCGGCGTGAGCACCGGCGCCCTCGTGGCGACGATGGCGTTCCTCGGGCCGGAGAAGGATCCCTACCTGAAGCGCTTCTATACCAAGGTCACCGACAAGGACGTCTACGCCCGCAAGTCGGACCTCGCGGCCCTGCTCTCCGATTCGTTCCGCGAATCGAAGCCGCTGGCCAAGCTCATCGAGACGATCGTCGACGAAAAAATGATCCGCGAAATTGCGGCCGAACATGCCAAGGGTCGCCGGCTCTATGTGGGCACCACGCATCTCGACGCGCGGCGACTTGTGGTTTGGGACATGGGCGAGATCGCCAGTCGCGGAACGCCGACGGACTTGACGCTCTTCCGGCAAGTGCTGCTGGCATCGGCATCGATCCCCGGTTACTTCCCGCCAGTGCCCATGATGGTCGAAGTGGACGGCAAGCCGGTCGAGGAATTGCACGTCGACGGCGGCGTGACCGCATCGTTGTTCTTCCGAGCCCCGCAAGTGAAGGCTGACCTGGCAAAGAAGCTTGGCGACCGGCCGCTCGAAGGATCGAACATCTTTATCATCGTGGCGGGAAAACTGTATGCGGATCCCGGTTGCGTGGAAAGGCGACTCATTCCGATCGCGGCCGATTCGATCTCGGCGCTCCTGTATTCGCAGTGCCGCGGCGACTTGTTCCAGCTTTATGCCCTGTCGCTGGCGACCGGCATGAATTATCGGATGACTGCGATCCCCGCCAATACGGACGTGCCCAGCGATGCCACGTCGTTCGATCCGAAGGTGATGGGGTGGCTCTTCGATGTCGGCCACAAGCAGGCCCTTTCCGAGCATCCCTGGCGGATGACCCCGCCGGGCACCGAGAACGGCGAAGAGATCCCAGTCCGTGGTGGGACCAAGTTGCAGAGTGTCGGGAAGGCAAGTCAGTAGGAGTGATCACTCGACCGTCGCGATGTGGCCAATACCACAAACGGTATGCGGCCCATCTACCTCGATTACAACTCGACGACGCCGATCGACCCGGCCGTGCTCAAAGCCATGTTGCCTTATCTGAACGAGGGCTACGGCAACCCCTCGTGCACGCACCTCTACGGCCGTGAGGCGCACACGGCCGTCGAACGAGCACGCGAGCAGGTCGCCGAATTCCTGGGGGCTCACGTCGACGAGATCGTCTTCACCGGCGGCGGCTCCGAGGCGAACAACCACGCGATCAAGGGCACGATCCTGCGGCGGGAGACCGACTGGGGCCGCGACGCGCATGTCATTATCAGCGCGGTCGAACATCCAGCGACGATGTTGCCGTGCGAATGGCTCCGCTCGCTTGGGTGTGCCGTCACCGTGCTACGGGTCGATCGAACGGGCATGGTCGACCCCGATGACATCCGCAAGGCAATCACGCCAGCGACGCGGCTCGTCAGCATCATGCACTCCAACAACGAGGTCGGCACATGCAACCCGATCCGCGGGATTGCCGCGATTTGCCGTGAACGCGGCGTCTTGATTCACACCGACGTGGCGCAATCGCTCGGCAAGGTGGCCGTCAACGTCGATGACCTCGGCATCGATCTGCTAACGGTCGCTGGCCATAAGCTCTATGCCCCCAAGGGCGTCGGGGCACTCTACATTCGCCGCGGTGTCACGCTCACGAATCTCATACACGGGGCGGGCCACGAGCTTGGCCGACGAGCCGGAACCGAGAACGTGCCATACCTAGTTGGCCTCGGGAAGGCAGCCGAACTGGCGGGCTATTCCTTGCCGGCCGCGACAGATCGATTGCGAACACTTTGCGATCGTTTGCATGGCCGACTTTCGCAGGTGCTGGGCGACCGCATCGTGTTGAACGGCCATCCCGAACATCGTTTGCCAAACACATTGAACCTGAACTTCGTCGGGCACATCGGCGAGGACTTTTTGACCGAAGTGCCCGACATCGCGGCGTCGACCGGATCGGCATGTCACGCGGGCCTTGTCACCGTGTCGCCGGTGTTGAAGGCGATGGGCGTGCCCGAGAAGCTGGCCCGCGGCGCCGTGCGGCTCACGGTCGGAAGATTTACTACCGAGGATGAAGTCGATCGCGCTTCGGAATTACTGGTCGCGGCGGCACGATAGCCAAGAACCTTACAAAATCCGACAATCTCTTGAGGCCGCCCGACGAAGTACGGGGTGTGAAACTCCGCGACCACCCGCGGGGTAGTTCCACCAGAAGGGGCCGACGTGACCGCCGACGACGCCGCCTTGGTTCGCCGTTGCCTGAAGGGGCACGCCGACGCCATGCGGGAACTGATCGAGCGGTTTCAGCCCGAGGTCTTTGGCCTCTGCATGCGGTTGCTGACCCAACGCCAAGACGCGGAGGACGTGGCCCAGGAGACGTTCCTGCGGGTGTTCCGGTCCCTCAAAAGATGGGATTCGAACCGTCCTTTGCGGCCCTGGATCCTCGGGATCGCGGTGAACCGGTGTCGCACCTGGATGGGTCGGCGCACCAAACGGCCGGAGTTGGCGGATTACTTGCATGAAGCGCCCGCCCGCGACGACACGGACGATTCGGTCGAGTTGGTCGCGGAGATTCGACAGGCATTAACCGGTATGCGGCCGGATTATCAGAGCGTGTTTGTCCTGTTTCACGAACAGGGATGTTCCTACGAGGAAATTGCCGAGGTTCACGGCCGCCCGGTGGGCACGATCAAGACGTGGCTGCACCGGACCCGAATGGAAGTCTTGACGCATTTACGCCGGCGCGGCATGGTGCCCGCCACGGAGCCAACGGAACCCCCGACCGCCTTGCGATGAATGATTTCGATCCGATCGCCGAGACCGATGTGACCCGCCCGAACTGCGTGGCAGGCGAGGCCGCACTTCAGCGTCTGCTTGACGGTGACGCGACATGGGACACGCCCGAAGCGCTGGCTCATCGGCTCACGTGCGTCGATTGCCGCGAAGAATTGATCCTCGCCCGCTCATTAAATATGGTGCCCGCTCCGATCGTAGTTCCCGCTGGGTTGACGGATACGGTGTTGCATGCGGCAATGTCGAGCCAGCGCCGTCGCCGGCTGATGCGCTATGCCGGCGTCGGTATGGGGCTGGCAGCTTCGGCGCTCGTCGCCGTGGTCCTGTTGGAACCGCCGCCGCAGACGATTCGGGAAACGCACGCGGTCGCGCTCGTGCCGCCGAAGAACGACACGGTCGCGACGAAACCTCTCGGCGCGTCCGTGAACGAAGCCCGGGACGCCATCGTGTCATTGACGAAGCGGACCGCGACCGAGACACGCGACACGTCGACGGGCCTGATTCCGAATCCGAAGTTGAAAGACATGCCCGATCCGGGTGAAGGGCTCGAACCGCTCGCCGACGCGCGCAGCGGAGCGGCCCGGAGTGTCGAGCCGATCAAGTCGTCGGCGCGGCGTGCCATGAACCTCTTTTTGCGGGCCGCCGAGCCGCCGAACCGGCCAGCGACCGTTCGATAACTACACATGCCTCTCCGCCATTTTTTCGCCGCGCTCACGATCCTGGTCCTGCCGCCGGCCGCGTTCGCCGGGCCACGCGACGATTTGCTGCGGCTGGTGCCGAACGATTACACGTTCTGCGTGGTCGTGCAGAACCTGCGTGAGCACTTGAAGAGCGACGGCAACAGCGTCTTTCTCAAGGGCATTACCGATCATCCGCTATTCAAGGGCCTGCAACATGCGCCGGAAGCGCAGAAGATCCAGCAGGTCTTTGAGACGTTGATGAAGGAGTTGATGGTCACGCCGGAACAGGTCCGCGACGACCTGATCGGCGACGCGCTCGTCTTCGCCTATCGCAAGGGACCGCCGGGTCAGGAAGGCAAAGAGGACGGCCTCATCCTCCTGAACGCCCGCGACGACAAGCTGCTTGCCCGGCTCATCGACCGCATCAACGAGTTGCAGACGAAGGCCGGCGAATTGAAAGCCGTCGAAACGGTCGGCAGCGGACCAGGGGCCTATTCACGGCGTGTCAAAGCTGTTGAGATGGAGCCCGCAGATTTCTATGCCCTTCGCGGCCATCGGCTCGCGTTCTCGGGCCACGAGGTGTTGCTCAAGTCGGTGTTGCCGACGCTCGCTGCCGAGGGAACGGCTGAGCCGCCGATCGCGCAACGGATGAAGCGGCTCGGCATCAACGATTCACCTGTCTCGGTGCTCATCAATCCACGGAGCTTCGATGCCGAGGTGGCCGGCAGCGCGCAATCGGGCAAAGGCTCCGAGCAGGCGTTCTTGAAGCAGTTCGCGTCCTACTGGAAGGCCGTCGACGGGCTCGCGCTCTTCTTGAACGTTCGGCCGTCCATCGAGATCGGCGTGACCGCGAATGTGCGCAAGGCCGAGTTGCCGAAGGCCGCCGCTCAGTTTTTCACTGAAGCCGGCAAGTGCAGCGCTATATGGGACCGCATCCCGGACGATGCGTTGTTCGCCGTCGCGGGCCGCATCCACGCCGAGTCGTTTGCGGCCATGCTCGGCACCTTCCTGACGGACCCGGATCGCAAAAAGGTGCTCGACACCGTCGCCGACGCGACGCGACCATTCCTCGAAACCGAAGATTTCGGCCCGCTGCTCCGCGGCATCGGTCCTGACTTCGGCTTCTGGGTCACCGCTCCCGATCCGTCGACCAAATCATGGTGCCCGCAAGCGACGCTCGCGGTGAAGATCGGCGACAGTCCTGACGGTCAACAAGCGGAGCAAGCAGCCCTCAAGGGGCTCGACTTCCTCGCGCGTTTCGCGTGCCTGCAACACAAAGGGCTGCGCGTTCGCTCCGAGAAACAGGGGCCAATCGAAGTTCGCTGCCTCACGCACCCGACCGCCTTCCCACCGGCCTTCCGGCCTGCCTTCGCGTCGAAGGGGGGCTACATTGTCGTGGCGGAGTCGCCGGGGACGCTGAATCGCTTCGAGCCTCCAACAGCGCAAGCGACCGACGCGGCTGAGACGCCGATCCTCCGCGTGTCGGCCACCGCGTGGCGGAAGTATCTGAAGGAACATCAGAAGCCGCTGGTCGAGTATCTATCCAATCTCAAGGGCGCCGACCCCAAAGAACTGGCCGGCCAGATCGACACGTTGCTGCCGATTCTCGAAGGGCTCGATCGATTCGAGATCGTGCAACGTTCCGGGCCGGAACGCGTGATGCTCGTCATGCGCTTTGCTGAAGTTAAGAAGTGACACACCGCCGCTTGCGGCGTAGCGTGAGCGCGCTACACCGCAAGCGGCGAACTCATTGATGCAACCACGTGCTGTTCACTTTGCCGTCAAGCGTGTT
>DATANR010000132.1:0-39551 GCA_036266155.1 Gemmataceae bacterium
CCGCCTCGGCCTGATCCTGCCGCGCCGCCTCCGCCGACCCGAGGACCACCGGCCTGTGTAGTGAAGACTTTCGACCCCGACGGCCATATTCGCCGGGGAAAACGACTGCCGACGAGCTGAATAGCGTAACTTGGGCTAACGGCACGATCGCGAACTGAATTCAGAACGATTCGCAAGCAAGAACGAGTGCATCGGCAGTTCGAAAGGCCTTGAGATACAACATAACACCGGAAAAATGGCGTTTTTCAGCACCCTGCTAGGTGGTTGCGAATGGGTCAAAACGTCAATAGACGCTCGAAAACAAGGCATTCTCGTCGTGTCAGGTGCGTCTTCGGCGTCTGCAGCGAGTGGTTTATTTTTAGCTGAATTAGCACAGTTTGCCACCGTATCTCTGACACTCTGACGAGCCGCCGCTACGCAGATGCCTCATCGCGTGGCCGACAAGCGTGCCAGAGCGGCTTTGGCCTGCACCGTCAGAGTAGCATCCGGGTCGCCAGTCTCGAGGCGTTCCAAAACCGCCCGAGCATCCGCCGTTCCAATTCGCTCCAGCACTTCAACGAGACGGGAGGCACGGATTTCTGCAGCGGGCAACGGTTCGACGAGTAACTTGTCGATCAGCTTTTCGACTCGTTCCCGGGCCTCCGGTGAAAGCTTGGCGGCCAGGTGCTTCTTCAATGTCGGCACGATAGATGGACCGATTTTCTGCAATTCCTTGGTGGCCACCTCGCGAACAGCGAAGCGGTCGTTATCGAGATCCAAGAGCCAACGTTGAATTCGTTCCCGACCTGGACCTTTGGCCGGTTCGGTTCGCTCTCCAATGTACGAAACGGTTGCGTCGGGATGGGCGGTCAATCCCCAAATACTCCGATGAACGACGAGCATATCGTTACCTGCCAACTCGGCCCACCACGCCTTCATGAGTTGCTCTGTCGGTGGATGTGGAGCATCCAGAGGCTTTGCGTTACTCGTGTTCCACAACGTGACCGACCCATCAATGGTTGCCGAGGCGAGTGCTTTACCATTGGGTGTGAACGCCAAGCTGGTAATCCGATCAGCGCGTGGGTCGAACACAAGCTCCTCTTTGGCTGTCTCTAGGTTGCGGATCCGGATCTCGTCATCGGCTGCCGCTGCTAACCGTTTTCCATCCGAGGAGAACGTCAGCGGGCCGGGACGGGGAAGCTTCCACCGTTTACTTTCATCTTCTTTCCCGGTTGCCACATCCCAAAACCGCACCGTCTTGTCGAACGCGGCAGTTGCCACGGTCTTTCCATCGGGCGAGAAGATCGCGGTAGTCAATGCTCGGGCGTGGCCGGCGAATTGCGTGAGTTCCTTTTTGGTCTTCAGGTCCCAGAGCCGAGCCGTTCGATCGTGACTCGCCGACACCAATCGATCGCCCGTCTGGTTAAACGCCAGCGAAACCACCGGCTCCTTGTGGCCGATCAACAAGTCGGCTTTAGTCAGTGTTGAGTCGAAGACCACGATCCTGCCATCTTTCCCGGCAACGGCAACGCTCTTCCCGTCGGGCGCGATCGCCAACGAATAGAGCGGCGTACCAACCGATTGACTGACGCGCAAGAACTTGCCTGTCGACGCGTCCCAGCGACGGACGATCCCATCCAATCCGACCGCGATCAATTCGGTCCCACCGGGAACGAAAGCAAGATCGCTGAGGCCCGGGCGCTCGGGAGCCGGAAAACTACTGATTTGATCGGCGAGAATGCGAAAGACCGCTCCCGAGCGCGCATCACGGACGATGATCTTGCCGTGACTATCCGCGGACGCAAGCAAGCCCTCGTCACTCGAAATGGCAACCGAGTTTGCGGAAGATTGATGCACATTTTCCTGGCTATTGAACACGAGGCGTTCACGGGCCGTGGCCACATCCCACAAACGAATCGTCTTGTCGTAGCCCCCCGATACCAGTGTCTTGCCATCCGCATTCAAATGAAAACACACGACGCCGCCCGTGTGAGCAGTCCAGTCCGTCAGTTTTTTCCCGTTGCTCGTATTCCATTTGGCGATCGTTCCGTCATGGCTTCCAGTAAATAGAGTCTCGCCTTCGTCGGCTGTGGCGATCACGAACACGTCATCGCGATGGCCGCTGAATGTCCGTTGCTCCTTCTTGGTCGCCAGATCCCACAGTCGCATCGACCCATCGCAACAACTGGAGGAAATCGCTTTTCCGTCCGGCGTGAACGCCACGGATCGGACATTGGCTGGGCTGCCTTCGAGCGTCCCCTCGGCCTTCCCGGTCTTCAGGCTCCATAGGCGAATGATCGGTTCGCCGCCGCACGAAGCGACCGTCTGCGCATCGGGAGAAAACGCCAGACCGAGGATCATCGCCGCCGATCCTTCAAACAAATGCGACTGTTTGCCGTTGGCACTATCCCAGATACGAACGGTTTTGTCGTAGCCGCCAGAGGCGACCGTCGTGCCATCGGGAGAGTAAGTCAGGAAGGCAATCCCCTCGGTATGGCCGATGCCTCGATGTCGCTCCTTGCCGGTAGCGATGTCCCAAAATCGGACTGTTCGATCAAAACTCGCGGACGCCAGAGTTTTGCCATCAGGAGAAATCGCGAGTGAATTGACGATATTCTCATGCCCCACGAATTCCTTGATCAAGCCACCAGTCGCCACGTCCCAGATTTCAATGACTGGGCCCGAACTCGCTGCAACGAGCCGGCCATTCGGTGAGAACATGACGGTGCGAATGTCGTTCGGCGGCGACTGGGGAGGAATGTTCCGAAAGTCGCGCCAGATCGCACCCGAAGGCAGCGTGTCACTGATTCGCGCGGGCTGTCCAGGTTTCGCAGGACCGGGTTTGGCTAAAGGCGTTGGAAGCAGGGACGGGGGAGGTTGCTCGGCGCGCGTCGCGACGCTCAGACTGGTGGCGAACACAATCGATAACAGCGCGCGCGATGCGAACATCTTCAACCCAAGATAAGGCGAGATGCAATTCGGATAGCGTACCCGAAGAGTCGGCTGTCGCTGTCGTTGTTTCGTGATCGTTACACGTCCGGTTCTGGCGGAGTCAGGGTACGCAGGCCGCGACCGATGGGTGTGAGGTGCGTCGTCGTCGACGTCTGCACCGAGTGGTCTCTTTTTTGGCTGAATTAGCACGGTTTATCACCGCATCTCTGACACTAGCCTCCTCACCCTCACCATCTGTAATGGTGAACCCGAGGTCTTCGAGCGATGTGACGGTAATGTGGCCGACGCGGTTCCGACTGTCCGGCACAGGTGGGGCCGTGCGATGTTTGTTCGCGTCGAAAGCGACGCAATCCTCAATCTTGGAAAAGCAACGGCGCGAACTGGTACAGGCTCCGTCGCCAGGTCTGCCACTCGTGGGCCGTCTCCGGGGACTCGTAATAGACACTCTTGACGCCCAGCTTCTCCAGCGCCGCTTGGTTGGCCTTGGCGGTGGCGGTCTTCTCCTTACCGCCGTAGCTGACGAACACCAGCTTCACCTTCTTTTTGAACGCCTCCGGGTCGGACAGCGCGGGGTCGTCCGCCGCAATGCTGCCGCCGCTGAAGACGCCAATGTGCGAGAACTTGTCGAGATTAGCCAGGGTGATCTGCCGGGTCTGCATGCCGCCCATCGACAGCCCGGCCATCGCGCGGTGCGGCTGGTCGGCCAGGGTGCGGTAGTTGGAATCGATGTACGGGATCAGGTCGTCGGTCATGACCTTCCCGAAGGCGGAGAAGTCGAGCTTCGGGAGCCCGCCCTTCGGGGCAGGACCGGCGGGCCGCGGGCTGATCCCGCCTCCGTTCTCCATCACGATGATGAATGGCTTGGCCTTCCCGGCGGCGATCAGGTTGTCCATGATCAGGCCCGCATGCCCCTGGCTCCCCCACCCGGTTTCGTCCTCGCCGGCCCCGTGCTGCAGGTAGAGCACGGGGTAGCGTTTGCTAATGTCCTTGTCGTAATCGGGGGGCGTATAGACGAAGCAGCGGCGGGTCCGGTCGGTGCTCTTTGAGTGGTACAGGGTCTCGCGGAGCTGGCCGTGCGGGACGTTCTTGACGGCGTAGAACTCCGCATCCTTGGCGGGGATTTCGATGGCGCTGCCCCACCGGTTGGCGCCAAAGAAGAATCTGCTGCCGGGGTCCGGGACGTCGGCCCCGTCGATGTTGATTCGGTAGTAGTGAAAGCCTTCGTCCAGGGGGCGGGTGGTGCCGACCCAGGCGCCGTCATCGCCCTTCGTCAACGTGACGCCGGCCCATTCCGGCACTCGCACGCTCTGGGCCTGGGGGACGACGATGCGGAACCGGGCGCGGCCTTCTGAGTTCACCTGCGGGTACTGCTTGCCGGGCTGGTTGGAGGTCGCCGGTTTGAAGTCCTCCACCGGCGCCGGCTTCGGTTCATCCCCGCCCTTGTCTGTGGCTTTCTTCTCCGGCGGTGTTTCGCCGGCCTTCTTCGGCGGCGCCTTGTTCTCCTGCCCCGGCTCGCGGAAGACCAGTTGGGCGAAGGTGTACAGGTCGCTCTTCCACACTTTCATGTCGTGCGCCCCTCCGGGGATCACCCGGTAGACGTGCGGCACCTTCTTCTCGTCGAGCATCTTGTGGACGCCCTCACTGATCCGGAACAACCCGTCCTTGTCCCCGCACGCAACGTACAGCAGCTTCAGCTTCTTGGCCGCCTCGGCGTGATCCTTGATTAGGGCGGCGGGTGCCTTCGTGTTCGGGGCCGACGAGAACCCGCCGACCCACGCGAACGTGTCGAGGTTGCCGAGGCCGAAGTTCAGCGACTGCCCGCCGCCCATCGACAGTCCGGCGATGGCCCGTGACTCGCGGTCGCCCTTCACGGAGTAGGTCTTCTCGACGTACGGGATCAAGTCGGTGAGCAGGTCCTTCTCGAAGGCCGCGAACGCCGGCCCCTGCTGGCCGAACCCCGACTTGGCTGTGACCTCCTTCGACGCTCGCCCGTTGGGCATCACCACGATCATCGGGACGGCCTTCTTGTCGGCGTACAGGTTGTCGAGGATCACGTCGGGCGCGCCGCCCCGCGCCCACTCGTTCTCGTCCCCGCCGATGCCGTGGAGCAGGTACAGCACCGGGTACGTCTTGTCCTTGGTGTAGCCCGGTGGCGTGTAGACTCGCGCCTTGCGCTTGACACCGACGGTCGTCGAGTCGTACTCGACCGTCTCCAGCTTGCCGCGATCGACGCCGTCCCGCTTCTTGTCGAAGCCTTCGGGCGGGGCCGGATACTTCTCGGTCGATTCGTCTTTCTGGGCCAGGGCCGGCAGGGCGGCCAGTACGGCCCACGCGAGCAGGGCCACAATGCGTCCGCTCATGGTTCATCCTTTCGAGAGGGAGAGGAGGTAGGTCTGGTGATCGGCACGCACTCCGGATTCAGAGCTTCGGTGACCTGTCCCAGGAGCCGGGCGAGTGTTTCCGCCTCGCCGGGCCCGAGCGCGCCGAGCGCCCGCGCCCGGATCGACTCGCCCGCCTTCCAGAGCCGCCGGTATGCGTGCCGGCCCTTCGCCGTGAGGGCGACCGTCCGGGCGCGGGCATCGGTTGGGTGCGCGTCCCGCTCGACCAGCCCGCGGGCCGCCAGCAGGATGAGCATGGACCGCACGGTGCTGGGGTCGGACGCCATGCGGTGGGCGAGTTCCCGCTGGGTAAGCGCTTCCCCGCCCCGGGCGAGGGTGGCGAGGAGGACGAACTGGTCGGCGGTGACGCCGTGCCGCGCGAACCGGGCGTCCGACCGGCGGTGAAGGGCCAGGTAGGCGGAGCGAAGGGCGATCGCAAGCTCGTGCCCGGTGGTCATCGGCGGGTCGCTCGCAGCCGTTGTGGAATTCGTGCGTCTACGCACGATCGGAGTTGGAAGCAGTGTATGCGGACGGCCGAGCGCGTACTAGGAAAAAACGACGGGAGGCGCGGGGTGGAGACGGCCGAGGCCTCGACCTGGCCCAAGCCGACCAACACGCCACGATCTGCCTTGCGGTTTGTCCCGGTCGCTATACGGACTGGGCACCGGCTGTTTACTTCTCTAACTGCTTCGTTCCGACACCTCAATGCACCGAATGCTCGGTCGATCTGGCCGCGGCGTATGGCCGTCCGAGAATCCGACGACAAAAGTCAAGGCAATAGGGTGAACGTATCGATCGCGCCGCCAATGTTCTGGTCCAGAACATTATCGCTTCCCGCCTTCACGAAGAACCAGTCCGGGTTCAACTCGCCCCTTAGAGTGTCCGCGAAGCCGTCGTCAATGACCGTCGCCCCGCCGACCAGCAGGGTCGTACCATTCTTGCCTTTGGTCTGCGTACCCAGCAGATGCTTGATCTTCGTCGCGAATGCCGTCGTCGATGTCCACTCGGCCATGATTGCGTTCAATGCCGTTAGGTCGCTGTCGAACGTCGTGGTGCCACCGATCAGCAGATCGTTGTTGGCTCCGCCATTGAGGGAGTCCGCTCCGAGGCCACCGATCAATACATCGATGCCGCCGCCGCCGAACAGATTGTCGTCGCCCGATCCGCCCAGCAACACGTCGTTGCCCGGGCCGCCGGTCAGGGCGTCCAGGCCGGCGCCGCTGGCGACTTCCGATCGGGAGATTGAAGCGGCAAGTGCGGAGCCAACGCTGGAGGGGAAGCGAGGCCATGACGAGTCTCCGGAGGGCAAGCACGCTCGCAGGCAACAACGGGCCGGTAGCACGCAGGTAGGGTTCAAACGGGAAGATTCACAACTCGAAGTGTGAGAGGGCAGCCCAACGGGTGGGCCGCCAGCAAATCTATGCGAGTGGTGAGATGAGCTTGAGTGTACCAGTCCGAGGCTGCATTCGTAACAGGTATTCCTCCGTACTTGGAGAATACCTACTGGATTGTCAGACTCATCGGATCAGCCAAGTCCGTTCGCCCCGAAACACAGTTGACGACTTTCGCGACCGGGACGGGATCGCGCTCGCTCACTGGCAACGAGGGGACGCTGGCACCCCGGAATTGCGATGGGTCCATCCGACGACTCCGGAGTTGGCGCAAGCTATTTCCTGCGAAGACGGGTATCCTCACAGGTATGAGCGCGGTTACCCACATCCTGTCGGCCATGGAGATGGGTGACCCCCAAGGCGTCGGCCCAACTCCTGCCCCTCGTCTACGCTGAACTCCGCAACCTTGCCGCCGCCCGCATGGCCGCCGAGGCGCCCCGGGTCAGACTCTCCAGGCCACCGCGCTGGTCCACGAGGCATACCTGCGGCTCGTGGGCGGCGACCAGGCTCCGCACTGGAATAGCCGGGCCCACTTCTTCGGGGCTGCTGCGGAAGCCACGCGCCGCATCCTCGTCGATCAGGCCCGCCGCAAATTGGCCGACAAGCGCAGCCACGGTCGGCGTCCGGGAAGTTGAATCCCTTTGCACGTGCCCAGGCGGCCAAGACGCCGACCGTCAAGGCTGCTGACGATCCAATCAAGGCCGCCCCTATGCTTGCGCGATCCACGCACGACTCGTGGATTGAGCATGTTGCCAATCAGTCGGAGAACCCGTCGCCAAATGGTACCCGGCGGTCCTTGACACCTGCAATCTGGGAAAGTCGATAAAAGCCCGTATCCAGTTGAGACACAAAGCCACGCAGGCTTGGGGCCGCCGGCGACGTCTCATAGCGCCCGATGACATTCGCCCACGCCTTATCCGCGGCCGCGACGGCGTCCTTCATCTCTGCAAGCGTCGGCGTGCCTTTGCCGAATTTTGTCAACGCTGCGATTGAATCCTGAACCGCGCCGAGATCGGTCAGCCAACCCTTGAGGGCGGCCGGGTCTGTGACGACGAACCGCAAATTGTCGGCAAGGCTCGCGGCCAGCGCGTCTTGACCGGCAACCTGTCGATTGAAGGTGGCAATCGCCTGGGTTTCATCGCCGTAGTAGAGGGCGAAGTGCAGCGACGCGTCCGCAGCCGACAGCCGGCGGCAGATCATCTTCACGGCCGCGTCGGTCGACGCGACATCCTTGGTCTCGTCGAGGATTCCCTTGAGTTGCTTGTCGACGTTGTCGAAGCCAAGCGCCAGTTCTTCACGCGAGGCCCTGGATCGGACCTTCTGGGCGAGTTCGATCAGGGCTGTCTGGAAGTTCATCGTGTCCTTGAAGAACCCGTTGATCTGCGCGAGTGCGTTGCTCGACCCGTAGTGATCCTGCAACGCGGTAATTTGTCGGTTCAACTCCCGGCCGGCGGCCATCATGCCGAGTGCATCGGGGTCGGCGGCAACGGCAGGACGCGGCAACACGGCCACGCTCGCCAAAAGAACCAGACTTGTCAGTAACAGTCGCATGACACCGCTCCTTCGAATCGTGGTGTTCGTCTAAATCTGCCGCTAGTTCGCCGGCTGTTGCTGGCGCACCAGCATCCACTGCTTCGTGCTGTCCTTGCCAATGTGAATCAGGCATGGGCACTCGGGGGAAGTCAGGTTGGCGATGCCGGCCTCGAAGACGCGGTCGTTCTTCTTCCCGATCGTCCATGCGGCACGCTGCGTCTTGGGATCGACCGACCCAAACACCGGCGTGGTCGTGTCCATGAGCCCGTCGTAATAGTTGCCGCGAATTACGCCCTCCTTGCTCACCGCGAGTTGGAAGACATAGTTCGACTGCTGCTCATCCCCCTGGGTCAGGGAATAAACGCCGAGCGGCTTCCACTCGGCCGTTGGCGGCGGGTCGGTTTGCTGCCCTTTGTCAGCCAACGTTGTCGCCTGGGTGGCGTAGGCTGCTGTCGTGCCAGCATCCTGGCCGTTCACGTTGACCGAGTTGTCCTGAATGACGACGTTGTTGCCGTAGTCGTAGTAGACCGAGGTCTCGCCTAGCGAACACCACGCACTGACACCCGACAAGGTGGCCGCTGTCCAGGCGGCGTCGGCTGCCCACGCTGCCGGATACCAGCAGCCGGGATGAACCGCGATCCAGTTGGGTCGAAATGCGCCGTAGTAGCCGAAACTGCCGCGAATCGTCGCGGCATGGCCCGTGAGGTAGCTGTACGACCAAACGCTGGTTGAGTTGCGTGCAATACCGCCCGCATGGAACGACGAGTAATGCGATAGCCCAAGATCTGTCGACATGTGCCCGCCACTCGCGAATGCGCTCTGCCAGCCGGCCGTTGCGGTGCCGCGAGCGCCCGATGCAGTCGCAGTTCCGCGACTGCCGCCGACGGCGCGACCATAGGGCCCGACGGCGGCCGCACGCTGTTCCGACCCGGAATACGAACGGCCATTCGGGCCCGTCGCCGTCACGTCTCGATTGCTGCCGGCGACCGCGCCGCGCGGGCCGGCCGCGACGCCACGCTCGCCGGACGCATCGACAGTGCCGCCACGCGATCCCGAGTAGGTGCGATCGTAGGACATGCCACCCACCGCCCTCCCGCCGCTTGCGGCGTAGCCAGCCGAGCGCGAACCGGAGAATTCGGAGTTGTGATCCCAGCCGCCATAACTTGTCGAGCGTGAGCCGCTGAACTCGGAAGAACGCGACCCGCCGAAGCTATCGAACCCGGTGCGGCCAAAGCTCTCGGACCGCGAGCCGCTAAAGCTCGATTCACGCGAGAACCCGCCGCCGCCCCACGAGTCGCCACGGAACCCGCCCCAACCACGGCCATCGGCCTCATTGCCGCCGATCACCATCGCCATCAACCCTGTCAACACAAATGCGATGCAACGCTTCATGATGTTCTCCTCAGTGGGTTGGTGGTTCTTCACTTGTCCGCCATGACGCGCTTCAAGTTGACCGGAATCGTGTCCGGCAACGGCTCACCCCCGACGACGCGATCGATCGAACGCCAGGTGATTTCGTTGTTGCTCAGTCGCGCCAGCACATTGATCGCACCCGTCTCGGTGCCATTGCCTGTGGCCCCGACAGCGTCGAGCATCCAGCGATTGCCGTCGCGGATCCAGAGGCACTGACCATGCCCGCCGTCAGCATCAAAGTGCCACGACCGGATCTGCCCACGGCCACCATCCAGGCCAATCTTGACAGTCCCAGTGATCGTCGTCTTCTCGCCGGTCTTGCGCGTGAATTTGCCGAGGATAAATGGCCCCGTCGCGTCCTTCTCAAAAATGATGCTCGCTTCCTGTCCCTTCGGCCCGCCTTCCCATTTGCCAATCAGAAATGCCAGGTCACCGAGTCGATCGACGCCGGCGCCGTACTCGCGCGAATAGGCCAGCAGCCATTTGCCGTCCTCGCGGACGTGCGAAGCAGTGTACATCGTCGACGACGGCAGCCCCCGTCCATCGGGGGTGTGACGTAAAAAACCCTCTTCAATGGCCGTGTCCCGCGATGGGAATCGAATCGAACGAATCTCGACTTCGAGCTTACCCTGCGTCCTGTCCTTGAATGATTCGGCGAAGGCTTTTTCGATGGCAGCCCGCCCCTGAAGGACCTCGCCATCCGCGTCGTGACATTCACCCTCATCGGTCCAGAGTGCAGCGACTGCCTTGGCATCGCCCTTGTTAAATGCCGCGATAAAGTCGAGCGAAGATTTCGTGATTGCCTCGGTATCGGCCGCGCGAGCCGGCAGGGCCACTGGCACCGGCGTCTTCGGAGCCTGCTGCTCGCGGGCCGCGATCATTCCGACGGCCAGTGTGCCGCCGAGTGCAGCCACGAGCAGTACCGCGGATCGTTTCATGGGTGCCACTCCTCGAGGGTTTGTTTCTCTCGACCTTTCAACTGCAGAAAACAGAGATGACAGCAAAACTCAATTCAGCCGCTGTTTCCTTTGCCGTCACGCGCCAACGTCCGAGACGGGACATGCCGCCGGCGTTTGCTCATGATCGAAATGGCGGAACCGCAGGCGAAAGTACGTGCCGGACACTGGCTTGACGGGAGGACCACATAGCGCGACCTATGCGACTCAAGTCGATCTATCGAAAACATCGACCGATTGGAAAACAAATCTGGAAATCACTTGAGACATTCACAATTGGCGGTCGACTTGTGAACCGCGGCTTCGTCGTTGCGACCGCCTTCCCGCTGCTTTGCAATGAAACAGTTCGGCGTGCGACGGATTCGTTTCATCCAAAATTGAGAGATGGCCAACACACACACTGGGGTTGACCATCTCTGCCTGCGTTTTCGCGCCCATCCCCATGCCCGCAAAGGAGATGGGTTGAAAACACGGAATTCCAATTCTATTGCCAGAACCCTCGGAAAGCTGCGCCAACTGGGAACGTCGTTGCTGTGGAACTCACGTCGGTGCGGTGCAGTAGGCCGCACGGCAGTTTCCTTGCAAAGCGCCTTCCCACAGCAATGAAGCAAGGGTAGGCCAGTGGCGTTCGTCATCGTGTTGTCGACGGATGGTGCTGCGAATGGCCGACAGGTCGCCACCGGATCGTGTGTTCGGATCGTCAGTACAATAGGAACGCGCGACCGCCCATCCACTCAAGCGCTACGGCCAAAAGTGACTTCCAACGGATACTGGAGGCCGAAGCTACATAGAGGGGCGTCATGTGATTGGTACTTGCCCGCTCGACGAAGTGCTCGAACTACTGCTGACCGAGCCGCCGAGCGAATCGGGTCAGCAGGCCGTCAATGCACACATCGCCGATTGCCCCGAGTGCCAGCGCCGACTGGAGGAACTCAGGCGAGCCTGGATCGTCGACCTTCAATCGAACCCGATCGCTACTGATTTTTCGCTGCTGGAAGATAGCACTCCGATGAACGCCGGGCTTGCGGCGACCCGGCTTTTCTCGCCTTCTGTCTCGGATGTGCTCGACACGGAAACACCGCCTGTTGGAGCCCACGAGACAATCAGGCCTGATGCGCAGTCATACGGCGTTAGCCCGGAGACTCCTCTGCCAAGCCGAGGCTCGAATCTGCCTTCGAGTTTCGGCCGCTACCAGGTGAGTCGCCCACTCGGGGCCGGCGGATTCGGAACGGTATACCTTGGGCACGACACGGAACTCGATCGCCCGGTGGCCATCAAGGTGCTCAACTCCGGTCTATCTGCGGTCGGTGAAGATTCGCTACAGGAGGCGCGGCGGTTAGCCAAGTTGCGGCACCCAGGAATCGTCACTGTTCATGATGTCGGCATGCAAGACGGGCAGGTGTACATCGTCTCCGACTACCTTGAGGGGCTGGACCTCGGCCGTTGGTTGCGAGAGAACCGGCCCCATTGGATGGAGGCGGCCGCGATCACCGCCGCCGTCGCTGACGCGTTGGCGCATGCGCACGCGAAGCTCATCGTCCACCGCGACGTCAAGCCGGCGAACATCCTCCTCACTGCCGACCGCGTTCCGGTCCTGGTGGACTTCGGGCTGGCGCTTGACGAGGTCGGCGCCGGGGGCGGACAGATGGGCCTCGTCGCCGGCACGCCGTGGTATATGTCGCCGGAGCAAGCCGCAGGCAACGCCCACCGGATCGACGGACGTACCGACATCTACAGTCTGGGCGTGGTCCTCTACGAGATGCTCACTGGGCGCGTGCCATTCCAGTCCGCCGATTATCTTGAAGTGTTTCGGAAAGTGCGCGACGACGAACCGCAACCTCCTCGCCAGCTCGTACGCGAAATCCCGCCCGACTTGGAGCGGTCCTGCCTCAAGGCAATGGCGAAACGGCAGCAGGACCGTTTCACAACCGCGGGGGACTTTGCCGACAACCTGCGCCGGATCCTCGCAGCCGCCTCGGGAACGTCAATCTCCCGACCGATGACGCAGGAGATGGGGGCCGAGGCGTCGCGAACGATTACGCCGTCGACGCTCCGGCCCAGCGCCGTAATCCCACCCTCATCTCGCAGCCGCGCCCTCGAGTCGGAGCGCCGACAAGTGACGATACTTGTCTGCGGCTGCGAACTGTTCGAATCCGAGGCGTACCTGGGCCTGGAAACGGAGGATCAAGCTCACGTTCTGCGGGTCTTCCAGCAAGCGTGTGATCGGGCGATTCGGCACTTTAACGGCACGATCGTGCAGTGCACCGAGCAAGGTCTCTTGGCATGTTTCGGCTATCCCGTGGCCTACGAGGACGCCGCGCGCCGCAGCGCGCGGGCGGGACTCATGCTGCTCGACGAAGTGAAAAGCCTCGCGGGAAGTCTCCGTCTGACCCACAACTTGGAAGCAACTGCGTGGGTCGGGCTGCACACTGGGCCGGCCATTGTAGAAGCGAAGGAGGACGTGGTCTCGCTGGTGGGTGACGCACGCAACGTCGCCGTCCGGTTGAAGGAGGCGGCGACGCCTGGCCACGTCATCTGCACAGAAGCCACACACCGGCTATTCAAAGGCCGCTTCCAGTGCGCCGATCTCGGCCACCGAAAGGTCAAGGGCGTGGCCCAACCAGTGCGACTTTTTCGGGTCGAGAAAATTGCGGTGGCCGGAAGTCTGTTGGAAGCGGCACCCGCCGAGTTGTCGCCGCTGATCGGCCGCGACCACGAGATCAGCCTGCTCAAGGACCGCTGGGAACAAGCGCAGGAAGGGATGGGCCAGGTCGTCCTGCTCGTCGGCGAGCCGGGCCTCGGAAAATCGCGCTTGGTGCACACGCTGAAAGCGCACGTCCTGGGGCAGATGGTTGAAGGTGAAGTTGATGCACCCGTCATCGAATGGCGTTGCTCGCCGCACTACCAAAACACGGGGCTGCACCCGGCCATCGACTTTCATGAGCGTGCTCTTGGTTTCCGTCCCGAGGAGCCGCCACAGGACCGGTTCGACCGCCTGCTTCGTCGCGTTGAGCAGTACGGCCTCGCGCGGCCCGAGGTCGTGCCACTCTGGGCGTCACTATTGTCCTTGCCGACTCCGGAGCGGTTTCCACCGCTTTCATTGTCACCCGCCCGCCACCGGGAGGAGACTTTCCGGCTCATGCTGGAGTGGCTGCATGTACGCGCCAGTCGAGGGCCGATTCTGTTCGTCGTCGAGGATCTGCACTGGGTGGATGCATCCACGCTGGAGTTCCTGGGTCTAATCCTCGCCGAGTTTCTGCACGACCAAATCCTGATCTTGCTCACCTTCCGTCCGGAGTTCAAGCCGCCGTGGACGAGCGTGGACCATCAGACCACGCTGTCCCTGAACCGGCTGACCAAGCGCCAGGTCGGCGACTTGATGCGCAAGCAGGCGAAGGGCACGCTTACGGACGCGGCAATCGAGCAGGTCTACGACCGGGCCGGAGGGGTACCGTTGTTCGTGGAAGAATTCACGAAAATGGTTCAGGAACTGACCGCGACCGGACCTGCGCTGCTCGGGCATGAAATCCCCAGCACGCTCCAGGACTTGGTGATGGCCCGCCTGGACCGCATGGAGGGAGGCCGGGAATTGGCCCAACTCGCGGCTGTCCTCGGCCGGGAGTTCAGCCACGAGTTGCTCGCTACGGTCGCAACCGTCGACGAGCCGACGCTCCAGGCAGAGTTAGCCAAGCTGTCGCACGCGGAGATCTTGTACGCGAAGGGCCGGCCGCCGAGGTGTACGTACATCTTCAAGCACGCCCTGCTGGAAGATGCTCTGTACAACGCTCTGGTCAAGGGCAAGCGGCAGCACTTTCATCGGCAGATTGGCGATGTGCTAGAAGCGAAGTTTCCGCAGACCGCTGAGACAGAGCCGGAGTTGCTGGGCCACCATTTCACGGAGGCAGGCCTGACCGAGAAGGCCATCGGCTATTGGCTCAAAGCAGCCCAGCGTTCGCGGGAGCGGTCGGCGCTGTCGGAAGCGATCGGCCACTTGGCGCGCGGCCGCGCGTTGTTGGAGACGCTCGCGGAATCGCGCGAGCGCGATGTCCTGGAATTGCAACTGCTCACCGCACTCGGCCCGACGTATATTGCGGCCCGCGGATACGCCGCACCGGAAGTCGGCCCGGTCCTGGTTCGGGCGCGCGAACTGTGCCAACGAATCGGCGATCAAAAACTGCAATTCGGCATCATGTTGGGTATGTGGGAATGGCACATTGTTCGTGGCGACCTGCGGGTCTGCGTGGACCAAGCTGCCGACGGCATGGCGCTCGCCGAAAGTGCGAACGACTCCGGCATGTTGATGGAAGCGCTGTTCATGCCAGGCGTAACGATGTTTTATCGTGGGGAGTTCGCCGGCGCTCGCGCTTGTTTCGACAAGGCGCTTTCCAATTACGACGACGCCGAGCGGACGAAGTTCTGGACTGTCTACACGGGCCACAACGCCAGCGTGACTCACCGTTGTTACCTCGCACTGGCCCTATGGCAACTCGGGTACCCGGACCAGGCGCTTCAGACTGCTCGCGAGATGCAAGAGTTGGCTCGGACAATCGGTCACGCTTTCACGTTGGGCCATGCGCTGGATTTCGCGGCTGTGCTTTATCACAACTGCCGGCTCGGCGCCGAGGCTCAGGCAGCCGGCGAAGAAGAGATTGCACTCGGGGCCGAACAGGGGTTTCCACTCTGGCAGGCGTTGGGCACGCTTCACAAGGGTGCCGGTTTGTACTTGCAGGGTCGGTGCGATGATGCGCTGCCGCTTCTTTTGAAGGGGGTCAGTGCATTCCGGGCCACCGGGGCCGGAATCCGTATTCCGCGTTACCTGGGCGTGTTGGCCGATGCATACACGCAGCTCGGGCAGTTTGAAGACGCGCGCAAGGCATTAGAGGAAGGGTTGGCGGTTGCCGAGAAGAACGACGACCGGACTCATGAGGCCGAGTTGGTTCGCCTGAACGGTGAGCTGTTGTTAGCCGAGTCGACCGACCAGACCGCCGATGCCGAAGTCTGTTTCCGCCAGGCAATTGAAATAGCCCGACGCCAGCAGAGCAGAGCGTGGGAATTGCGAGCGACAATGAGTCTCGGACGGCTCCTCCAGCGGCAGGGCCGTACTGAAGAGGCCCGTAGCGCGCTCGCCTCCGTGTACGGCACATACACGGAGGGTTTCTCGACGCCGGACCTCGTGGAAGCGAGAGCGCTATTGGCGCCGACAGCGGGCGATTTTGGTGGATGAAGACCGCGGAGTTCCGAGAGGGAACTCTCGTCGCCTTCTTCAGCTCCCAGTTGGCAACGGCGATCCGCTAGCGTTGCCGACGCCGCAAGGGATCGACGACTTTGAGATCAAGATCGTGTAGGCGAGCGAGGGCGTGAGAACCGCAGAGGCGTCGGTGGTGGACCACGCGAACGTCACGGCTCTTCGTCACGTGATAGCAAACCGGAGAGAGCCGCCATGTACATTCGTCTCACCACGGTCGCCATTGTTTCCGCCATGACTGCAAACCTACACGCCGCTCCTCTGAGTCGCGAACAAGCATCCGCGTTCGCCAAGCTCGCACTTACCGCGGTTCAAAAGGAGTACCCCAACAAGCCGGAACACGTCCTTGGCGGGCCCGCCGACGTCAAGGGGCCCAAGGCGCTCCACCCGGCCTTTTTCGGCTCCTACGACTGGCACTCGTCGGTCCACGGGCACTGGCTCCTGGTCCGACTGCTCAAGCTCTTTCCCGATTTGGTCGAAGCGAAGGAAATGCGGACTGTCCTGGAGCGACACTTGACGGCGACAAACCTCAAAGCAGAGGCGGAGTATTTTGGCCGGAAGGAAAGCAAGTCATTCGAGCGACCTTATGGTTGGGCCTGGCTACTCAAATTGGCCGAAGAGTTGCATGGCTGGAATGATCCCGACGGTAAAAGCTGGGCCGCGAACCTGCAGCCGCTGGTGGACATCATCGTGGCCCGCTACCTCGATTTTTTCCCCAAGCAGACGTACCCGATCCGGACCGGAGTGCATCCGAATACTGCATTCGGCCTGACCTTCGCTCACGATTTCGCAACGGTGGTTGGCAACAAGAAGCTGCGTGAGTTGGTGGAAGAACGAGCGAAGGCTTATTTCGCCCAGGACGCGGATGCGCCGGCCAAATGGGAGCCGGGCGGGGCCGACTTCTTCTCGCCGACCTTGATGGAAGCCGACCTCATGCGCCACATCCTGCCGGCCGAAGAGTTCCGCAAGTGGTTGGTCAAGTTTCTGCCCGGAGCGGCGACGACAACGCCCACCAGCCTCTTCGAACCGGCCACCGTGACTGACCGGACCGACCCGCAACTCGTCCACCTCGACGGCCTGAACTTGAGTCGAGCGTGGTGCATGAAGAGCATTGCCGGAGCGCTTGCCGTTGACGACCCGGCCCGCAAGGTGCTCGCCGAATCGGCGGCTCGCCATGCGGAAGCAGGATTGAAACACCTCGCCAGCGGCGATTACGCGGGCGAACATTGGCTGGCATCGTTCGCGGTGTATCTGCTGGCCGCGGAGTGAGGCGAGTTCATCGATACAACGTCGAAACCCGACCGGAGTCCGACTCGGAACAAGGGGTGCCGCACGCTCTGACATATCGGGTCGTTGAGTCTGATCGGTAGGGCAAGCCGAAATGCAAGACCAAAGCGAACGCTGACCGACGACACAAGAAAAGTGCCGCAAAGTTTCGACCTTTACGGCATTTCAACGGAGGCTGTCGCTGGAGAGCCGTCGAATATCGGCTCGTAACGTAAGCCGCCGGGCGGATCAGCTAATCACAGCCAAGTACATCATGGATTGCTGGAAATCCTGCCAGCTCACCCAGACGATTCCCGCCGAAGCTCCGAATGAAGCGAACCTCATCGAGGGCGAGGCCATGGCATTGATGAATCTCGGCAACATCGCCAGTGCGAAGCAGGATTTCGCGGGAAGCCTGCCCTACTTCGAGGAGGGGATGCGCATCGGCGAGCCCTTGCTCAAGGAACAGGCCCGTAACTCGACGAAGGAAATCATTCGAAACTGCCATTGGGGCCTGGCCGACAGCCTCGACAACCTCGGGCGCGATGCGGAAGCCATTCCACACTGGCAGGGCATGATCGATCTCATTCGTACGCCGAAGGAACAGGCCGCCTTTCGCACCAACCATGCATTGTCGCTCGCGAAAGCGGGACGGACGGCGGAGGCACTCAAGGAAATCGAGGAGTTGGTCGCTGCTCAACTATTGCCGAAATCCGTCCTCGGCAACGCGGCCGCGGTTTATTCGCTGGCCTCCGCCAAGTCTTCGGAACGAGAAGTACTGCAACAAAAGGCAATCAAGTCGTTGCGAGCGGCCAAGAAGGCTGGCTCGCTGCCAATCAACTTTCCATCGGGAAAGGAGTTCGACCCGCTACGAGCGCGCGCCGATTTCCCCAAGTTGGTGAACGAGCTTCGGAACGCTCCATCGAAATAGGACGGCCGACGATCTCGACCTCGCTGTGGCGACCGACGACGTGCTCGCTGGTGACTAGTAGTCCGCCCATACCGCCCAAAGCGTCGGGACCTAATGGGTTTCCGTATCATTTTTCCCCATCTCATTGAATTCGAGGAAATCGGAAACCTGCCATTAGGTTTGCCCAGTCGCCCTCGTACCAGTGAGTAGCCCCGGCGACTCGTCGACCCACCGATTGCCTGAGTCGGAAGCTGAAACGACGCGCTTTGAAGAGGCCTCCCATGGCGGCAAACTCGATTGCGTGCCCGTCGCTGGGCGACCTGGAGCGCCTTCTGGCGGAGGAACTGCGGGGCGCCGAGCGTGACAGCGTCGAAGCGCACGTAGAAGTTTGTCCGCCCTGTCAGGAACAATTGTCCCGGTTGAGCGCCCCGAGCTTCCACTCCGTTATCTCGGCAGGCGAAGGGGCAAGCTCGGAAGTTGAACCTGACGACGGTTTCTTGCACCGGCTGCGTGGACTCTTCTCCCAGACTGCGGACGCACAGAATCATCGGCCACTCTCCGGCGCGGACGTTGCCCGGTTCCCGGACCGTCGCCTGGGCCGCTACGAGATCTTGGAGAAGCTCGCCACCGGTGGCATGGGGGCGGTGTACAAGGCCCGGCATATCGAGCTAGGCAAAATCGTGGCCGTGAAGGTGCTGCCGGCGGGCGACCAGGGTGAGTTGAGTCTGGCCCGGTTCAAGAACGAGATGCGGGCGATTGGCCGGCTCGATCACCCGCACATCGTCGCCGCCCACGACGCCGGCGATGCCGACGGGGTCCACTATCTGGCCATGGATCTCGTCGACGGCGTGGACCTGGCCCGACTGGTCCAGAAGCACGGTCCACTTCCCCTGCCGGCCGCGTGCGCGGCGGTCCGTCAGGCGGCTCTCGGGCTACAGCACGCATTTGAAAAGGGCCTGGTCCACCGGGACATCAAGCCGTCCAACCTGATGCTGGCACGCGGCGGGATCGTCCAGGTCCTCGATCTGGGCCTGGCGCGTGCCAGCGATGAACCGCCCTCGGAACGGCTGACCTCGCAGGGGGCCATGCTCGGGACGGCCGACTACCTGGCCCCGGAGCAATGGGACCGGCCGCAAGGTGTCGATGTCCGGGCTGATGTTTACGGTCTCGGATGCACGCTGTACCACCTGTTGGCGGGCCGCCCCCCGTTCGCCGGCGGTCGCTACACGACCATGATGGCCAAGATGCGCGCCCATCACGACGAGACTCCGCCGCCAATCGACCAGGCCGTACCAGGCGTGCCGCCCGAACTCGTCGCGGTGTTGGATCGAATGTTGGCCAAGGATCCGGCGGATCGGTTCGCCACGCCGGCCGACGTGGCCGAGGCGCTGCGGCCTTTCGCGGATGAGAGCAGCCTCGTCCGGTTAGCAAACGCCAGCGACGGCTCGCGTCTTTCAACGCCGGAGTCGGCCGTGACGCCAGGGCCAGCACTGCTGGAGACGTCTGCCAAGACCGGCCGCCGACAACGTACCCCGACGAGGCAACGTGTCGCGATCGTGGCTGCATTCGGCGTCGGGCTATTGCTGCTCGCCTCCTGCCTGATTTGGAAGCCATCGAAGAAACGGTCGCTGGCCGTGACCGACATGCAGGTGACCCACTACCGCGACGACGGAAAAACGCTGATGGGCAATCTGCGGACGAGCACCGCGGACATCCGCGTGAAAGACGCCGTCGCCGTCGCCGCCGACTTCAACCGGCCGGCCTATTGCTACCTGATCGCGTTCAACCCGGCGGGGTCCGCGAGCGGTGTCGAACAATTGTGTTACCCTGAAGGCGATAACGAAGAAGGCGCGCGAGCCGTCAAGCCGGATGAGAAGTCGGGGCTCCGCTATCCACGCGATGACGGCCTGTTCCGGGTCGACGCAACCGGGCTCCAAGTGTTCGTGCTCGCCGCCTCGTCGCAGCCGCTGCCGCCATACAAGGAATGGCGCACCGGCGCCGGCGCACCGCCCTGGACGGGCGGCAAAGTCGACAGTGCTTCACGGTGGTACTCGGATGGACTCGACTTCGTTCGACTTCCCTCCACACGCGGGGACCGAATCGGCGCGCCGAAGCCGCTCCTGGAGTTGCGCGATTGGTTCAAGGGTCGCCCGGAGTTCGAGTCCGTCCAGATCTTTGCTTTTCCCGTGGTCGACTGATCCTGAGGAGGCTGCCGATGCGATCGCTCACTCTGTCATTCGCGCTCGTCGTGCTGGCCGTCACCGCGGTGGGGCGAGCCGAGTCGCCGCCGGCCATACTGCCACAACTCTCCAAGGCCGACGAAGAGTGGGTGACGAAGAAGTACGACGAGGCGCTCAAGTTCGGCCGGGTCGGCAAGTGGGGGCACGACGAGGCCCAGGGGCCCGTCCGGGAAATCCTGGAATTGTGCTCGCGAAAATTGGGGAAAGACCACTACCGAACGGCTGACTATCAGCGCGAGATCGATGCGCTGAACAAACTCGCCGGACTGCCCGAGGCCGACCGGGCCGAATACGTGAAGACGTACGCGCAGTACGACGAAATCGAAAAGCTGGCGAAGGATGAGAAATACGTCGAGGCGCTTCGGGTCGCCGAGCAGAAGTTGGCGATCGACCGCCGCTGCCTTGGGCCGGGATCGTTCTACGAAGCCGCCGCTGTTGTCCGGTGCGGTGAACTTCTCAGTTCCTGCGCGCGCGACACCGAAGCCTTCGAACAGTTCGGCAGAGCGCTGAAGATGTTCCTCAAGGTTGTGGGCGAGGATCATCCACGAACTATCCAGGTTCACCGCTACCTCGCGCGCAATTTGCAAGCACGGGGAGAGTATGAAGAAGCCGGGCAGCACTACGAAGCCGCTGTAAAGCACTCGATTCGGGTCTTTGGTGACGGCCACGCTTGGACGGCCGTCGACCGCAACAACCTCGCTCGGCACCTCGACCTGCAAATCTTGCACGGTGAAGCCGAAACGATCTTCCGCCTGTCCGAAAAGGCCCTTCGGGCCGGCGGCGACGAGTATCGCCCGCTCCTGGCCACAACCCTGAACAATCTCGCCCTCAACTTGCAACACCAGGGTCTGTTTGAGGACGCCGACGCCATGTATGAGGAGGCACTCAACCTCCGGCGCAAGATTTCGGGCGAGGATCACCCGGAGACGGGTCGGGTCTATATGAACCGAGCAACGAACTGGGACGAGCAGGGAAACTCCGGCGCCGCGGAGACCCTGCACCGCAAGGCGCTGGCGATCTGGCGCAAAGCGTATGGCGACAAAAACGAGAACACCGCGTGGGCCATGAGCAATCTGGCTGTCAACCTCGACAACCAGGGGAAATACAAGGCGGCCGAGCAGTACATGCGGGACGCCCTCGCGATCATGCAAGCTCTGCCCGGCAACCATGAGGTAGCCATCGCGAAGATGTCCAACAACCTGTCCTCCTGCCTTCGGGCTCAGGGCGAAGACGATCGAAAGCTATACGCCGATGCCCAGGACCTCTGCGAACAAGCGCTGGCGAAACTCCGCGACCGGCTCGGTCCGGATCACCCCGATGTTGCAGCGATCCGCAACAACCTCGCCGCCGTTCTCGAAGATCGGGAACAGCACGCCGACGCGGAAGAGCACTTGCGTGCGGCGCTGGCAACGATGAAGAAACGGCTCGGCGAGAGCCACCCGGAGACCGCATACGCACTCGTCAACTTGAGCGTCAATCTGTACCATCAGGGCCGCTTTGGCGACGCCGAGCCATACCTGCGGCTGTCACTCGACATCACGCGCCGGCGACTCGGCGAAGGGCACCCGCGTACCGCGTGGGTCTATCAGAATCTGGTGGGCAATGCTTGTGCTCGTGGAGACTACGATGCGGCCGCGGCGTTCACGGCCGCCGCCACAAACAGTTTTGAGACTGCCCGTCTCCGGCTCGGGCTCGCCGGCCTCGACCGGGCTCTGCGCACGGAACAAATCTCGCCGCTGCAAGGTTTGGCCGTCGCTGCCGCCCACCGCGGCAATCCGGATGTAGCATGGCAAATGTTGGAACGCGACCTGGCGCGAGGGCTTTTGGATGACCTGTCGGCACAACCTCTGAATGCTGACGAGCGGAAGCGCGAACTGGCATTGCTCGGCAAGCTCAACGTGCTCGATCGACGGATCGACCTGTTGCACTCGCGCGGCCGAGTCGGGGACGTGGATCGCCGAGAGGCCGAGAAAGCCCGCGAAGCGGCCCAAGCCGAATTGGTTCAGTTCCAGGCCGACATGGCAAACTCGCGCAAGGGCCACGGCGTGGCTGGTGGCCTGGTGTACGACCTGGATCGTGTCCAAAAGCAAATACCCGAAGGAGTCGCGCTGATTGCGTGGATCGACCTCCCGTTCGTGCCCAACTGGCACGATCCGCGGGGCGATCACTGGGCCTGCCTCGTGAAGCGGACCGGCGCCCCGATTTGGGTGCGGCTCGAGGGCACCGGCGCCGGGAAAGCCTGGACGGTCGACGACAGCCGGCTTCCGAACCGAGTTCGCCGGGCGATCAACGAGCGTCAAGCCAAAGGCAATTGGAAAGACCTCACGCAAAAGCTCGCCGCACAGCGCTTCGGACCGTTAGAGGCGCACCTGGCGGATGTCCGACATCTCGTTGTCTTGCCGTCGTCAAGGCTATCCGAGATTCCCATCGACTTGTTGACCGACCGTCTCGTCAGCTACGCCCCGTCGGCCACGATGTTCGCCTGGCTTCGCGAGAAGCAGACGTCGAAGGCGCCGAGCTACCTGTTGGCCGTCGGAAACCCGGACTTCAAGAAGGGTGAGGATGGCCAGGCGCCGTTGCCCGGCACGCTGCAAGAAGTGACGGCCATCGCACGGGTGTTCAAGCAAACCCAGCAACTCAAGGGTTCCGCGGCGAGCGAACAGAACCTCGACAAGTTGGCGGCCGAGCCGGATGGCCTGCGCCGCTTCGGGTATCTGCACTTCGCGACGCACGCCCTTCTCGACAAGCAGCGGCCGATGCGGTCAGCTCTAGTGCTGGCCCAGACTCGGCCGACCGATGGGGGCGACTTCATTGACGGCCGACTGACGGCCGAACAAATCCTCCGGAACTGGAAACTCGACGCGGACCTGGTGACGCTGAGCGCTTGCAAGAGCGGGCTCGGACGGGCCGCCGGCGGCGAGGGCTATCTCGGGTTCTCGCAAGCACTCTTCTTCGCCGGAGCACGCAGCCTGGTGCTCAGCCTGTGGGAGGTGGACGACGCCGCGACATCATTGTTGATGACCCGGTTCTACGAGAACCTGATGGGACTCCCGAAGGGCGTGCCCGGCGGGCCGATCGACCCGAAGCCGAAGGCCGAGGCCCTGGCCGAGGCGAAGCGCTGGCTTGCCACCCTTCGGCCCGAAGACGTGCAACAACTGACGGAAGGCCTCGTTCGCGATGGTACGCGGGGGCAAGTGATCAAGAAGGCGCCGATCACGAAGGCGGCGATGTCCTACGAGCATCCTTATTACTGGTCGGGCTTTGTCCTTGTTGGCGACCCGCGGTAGCGCTCGTCCATCTTGACAGTGCGAGTCGGATGAGCCGGAGCCCGAAGCGGTAGCGAGGGCGACGGCGAATCCGATCACATTGGTCGTCGCCCTCGCTACCGCTTCGGGCTCCGACCTACTGGCCCAATACTCTAAGTTGGACGATCGAGTAGCGAGAATGCCCTATTCCCCCGCCGCCTCCAGCTTCGCCAGTTCCTCCTGAAGCATCTTCTGCACCTTGCTCCGAGCGACGAACACCGTCGCCACCTTCATCCCCACCGCCTTCGCGACCTCGGCTCCGGATTCGCCGCGCAGGGCCGTGCGCTCGAATGCCTCCCACGTCCGCGGCACGACACGACACCGAACGCGCGTCATCGCCTCGTCGAGTAGTTCGCGATCGAACTCCTCGCCCAGCCGTTCGACCAGATCCTCGCGAGCTTCGACCGCTTGAAGCAACTCGAGCGCATGGCTGCCGCCGGCGGCCACGGCTGCCTTGCGCGCGGACCCCGTGTCGAGCCAGGCGTGCCGGGTGATAGTTTTGAGCCACGCCCGGAAGCTCCGGGTCGGATCGTACTCGAACGCACGCATCTTCTCGGCCAGTTTGAGGAGGACGCCCTGAGTGATGTCCTCCGCATCAGCCTCCTGCAGGTTCCACGTCCGGCACCAGCCATAGATCTTGCGGCCGTACCGCTCGGCAAACTGGGCCCAGGCGGCCTGGTCCGGCGGGAACTGGCGTAGCCGCCCGATCAGGGTGGCGCTGGTCTGCGAGTCCACAATCCCCTCCGCCGCGATCCAAACTTCGTCCCGCATTTTCCACGGCCGACGGCGCTGGACGCAAGCGCAAAAGAGTTGATCGAAAAAGTCATCGCCGCGCCATTAGGTTTCCCCACCGCTCGCCGTACCGTCTGCCAGTCGTGAGATCGGACTACCCTCAACCCAAGAGTTTGCCATGACGTCGCACACCCGTTGTTCCATTCGACCGTCGCTGGATTGCCTGGAAGCCCGCGTTACGCCGGCCACGGCACTCCCCATCCACCAAATGACTTTGTTGGAGGTGCAGCAAGTCGCCGCCACGACCGCCGGCGGGACGATCGCTGCTATATTCACTGGTGGCCGGCTGACCCTGACCGGCGACGCGGCCGACAACAGCTTGTTAATCACGCAAGGCGCCGACGGCCGATTGATCCTCTCCGGCAACGGATCCGGCACGGGAATCCGACTCAACGGCGACGCGGCCGGCGGCACGGTCACGCTGCCGGCCGCGGTCACCGGCCCGGTCATGATCAACCTCGGCGACGGGCTCGACAACTTGTTCATCGACGGCGTCCAGCTACCCGGCGCGCTGTCAATCAACGGCGGCAACGGCACCGCCGACGGCGTGGATGGCAACCTCCTCCGTTTGCACGACGTCCGTGTCGGCGGCAGCGTCGCCGTCAGCAACCTGGCCGGGATGGACGCCACTTATCTGTTGGGCTCGATCAACGTCCGCGGCGGGCTGTCGATCCGCAACGGGTCCGGCGGCAGTCAGGTGTGGGGCGACCAAACGACCGACCTGCACGTCGGCGGCATCCTGAACATCGCCAACGGGGCCGGCTACGATCAGGTCGACTTCTGGGGAGCGATCAATGTTGCGGTCGCCGGCATCTCGGTCAACAGTGGCTCAGATGCCGACGGCGCTTACCTCCGCATCCACCCGTTCGGCGATCTGAAGGTGGCCGGCGGCGTGCGCGTCGTCAACGGGGCCGGGTCCGACATGACCGACCTCGGCGGCCAGAACGTGACCGTCCACGGCGCCGTCGTGATCCGCAACGGCGACGGCGGCAGCTTTAACACGATGCTCGCCCTGGGAACGCTGTTGTTGGGGCAGGTCGCCATCACGAACGGCGCCGGCGACGACACGAACGACATCTTCACCTACGACGCGGCCGTCATTCGCGGCGGAATCAGCTTCAACAACGCGGCCGGCGATAGCAGCAACTATGTCGGCGGCGGCAGCGCGGTTGCCGTCGTTGGCAATATCTCCGTCATCAACGGCACGGGGCGGGACATCAACACCATCTTCAGTGACGATATCCGCATCAGCGGGGCCATCACCGTTCGCAACGGCGACGGCGACAGCGACACGTCCATCGGCGGCACGTCCTACCTGTTGGTTCAGGGCGCGACCAAGGTCACGGCCGGCATCGGCCTCGACGAGGTCACGATTGGGGCGGGCCGGCTGTACGGAACGTCGCCGGCCGTCGACGTCGGCCCGGTGCGCGTCAACGTCGGCGACGGCGGCAGCGACACACAGATTCGCGGCGGCCGGCTCGCGGTCCACGGCCCCGTGAGCGTCGACGCCGGCGCCGGGACCGACCGCGTGCTCGTGTCGACCGAGTCCGCCAATGGGACCGTGGCCGGCAACCTGGCCATCGACATCGGGGCTGGCGACGAGCAATGGGTGAACCTCAAGGCGGCCGCGGGCCGAGTGCTGACGGTCGGCGGGTCGCTCGGCATCTGGACCGACAATCCGGTCGGGTTGAACTGGATCGACGTGACAGCGGTGGACGTGAAGTCGTGGACGGAAATCTGGACGGGCGACGGCTCGGAACAAGTCCGCATCACGGGTTCAACCTTCCGCGGCACCTTCGACCTCAACACGGAAGGGGGCAACGATGAAGTCTTGATCGAGCTGGACGGCGCCGCTACCTACTTCCGCGGTCGAGCCTGGTTCGACACCGGCGATGGCGACGACCAGGTGCTCATCCTCGGCGCCCCAAACGGTGGCGGTTGGGTGGAGTTCGGAGCGGCGACGACCTGGGACGGCGGCGCAGGGACCGACACTCTGGCGGTGCCGTACAACGCAAACTTGTTCTTCCACCAGGAGCCGTCGACGAGCGGGTTTGAGACGGCGTTTTGAGGAGTGCCGATTTTGGAAGAGCAGAGATCCTGTACGATTAGGCTAGACTTCGGGCGCTGGGCGTTGTCCGTGCCCGAAGTCTTGGGGCGTCGGTCACTCCGACGGTTCGGAGTAACTCGTTGTTGAGGATAGGGCGAAGCGAAAACTCAATGCTCTAATGACACAAAGCCCTTAATTAAGCTCTGCGATCGAACGCGGTTTTGAATTAGAACTCGGGATATTGAAATAAAGAGACTTCTCGCCGAACGCGACACTATCGGGCTTTATTGATCCCGAAGGGATCGCAGATAATAGCCGGCGGTCGAGCGTCAACTCGACCGCCGGAGATTCTTTGGGCCAGAGCAACAGTTGCTCGAAACGTCGGACGCGTGCGAGCAGCCAGCGGAACGGCCCGAGGACGAATTCATTGTTCCTCGGGTCACGTGCGGCCGCTGCCGCCATCGCCCCGCCGAAAGCGAATGCCTCGGCGTGGCTAATCACCGGGTCGTCATTGGAATCTCGCCGGCATGCAAAGCAGCGATCGCGGTAGGCGGGCTTGAGCGTTCCATCGGAATCCAATCCAACGGTCAGGTACGTCTCCGCCGGAGGAGACACGTCGATCGGTTCTTCGGTCGGCTCGGCCGACCAAAATGCATGGCCCGCCGCCTTGAGCAAGCGGTGGAGTTCTTCCCTGGTGATCAATCGGTCCATCGCCGCAAGCCTCCCTCGTCGAAGCGCCGATTCCGCGATCAACTCTCTGGCATATCTTCCTAGGCGCTCAACGTGTGTGCAAATGCCGACGGTTATCCGTTCTTACGCGGAGGTTGTTGTACAACTCGGTTAGCGGTGCCTTCAACGCGATCGCATAGTTTGAATTGCTTTGCGCCTACGGCAAACGCCATGAAACATTTGGCCGTGTGATCTTCCGGCCTGAAAGGCCGGCTCTGTCAGCCCAGGGCGGAGTCGGCGCAGCCGACGTAGCCCTGGGTACTATGACGCCAGTAGACATCCGGCCCTGAAAGGGCCGTTCGCGTACCCAAACCACGGTGCTCCATGTCCCAATCCTTGGCGAAGGTCTACCTGCATTCCATTTACTCCACGAAAAATCTCGCATCCCTTTTGGTCGATGATTGGCGCGACGAACTCTTCCGCGTGACGGGTGGGACGGCAAACAACCTGGGTTGTCAATCACTCATCGTTGGGGGGATTGAAGACCACGTTCACATGCTGTTCCAACTTGGCCGGACGATTTCGATTGCCGAAGCAATCGGCAAGATCAAATCGACGTCTTCCGCGTGGATCAATCAGGAGCACCCAATGAAGCATCCATTTCATTGGCAAGCGGGCTATGCGGTTTTTTCGGTCAGTCAATCGAACGTGGAAGCAGTTCGCGAGTACATTCGCAAACAACGGGAGCATCACATGAAGCAATCTTTTCAGGACGAGGTTCGCGAATGGCTGCGACGGTATGAGATTGAATGGGATGAACGTTACGTGTGGGATTGAGGCCCGAACGGCCCTTTCAGGGCCGACATTCTTTGCTGATGCCGTCTTCCCAGGCCTGCGGCCTGGGCTGACAGAAACGGCCTTTCAGGCCGAAGAGATCCTTTAGCGGCGCCGCCCTCCTCTGCGATCCCTTGCCCCCGATCGCCTGGCCGGTCAGGATGTGGAGATGTGTACCCAAGAGGTGCAGAAGGCGATAACGATGCGATCTGCTCCCCTGCTTGTCGTTCTGTTGGCCCTCAACACACAGGCTGCGCCCCAAGTCAAGCCAAAGCCGCCGGACCCGTCGATTGAGGCCGCAAGGATCGAGAAGTTGCGAGCCAAGTACGAAGCGATTCGCCACTCGCCCGACCCGGCAGACGTGGCCGCTTTTCGCTATCAGGAGAGAGGGCTTGCTATCCTGCTCGAGCGCTTAGATAAACTCGACCAGGAACCAGCCTCCGACCGCACCGCGCGGTTACGCAACATCGTCTTGGCAGAGATCGAATGGTCGCCCGTCTGGAAGGACTTGTATGACATCGCCCTACACGACGGCAATCGGAAGGCCGCCGAGAAGTGACCAAGAGCTTGCGGTTCTGGTTGCAATTGACCCAGTCCCCGATGTCGAGACGAACCGTTCCGAGCACCATTTCGAGGCTTCCTGGCGCTAGAATTTTGACTCTCTCATTTTCGATGCAAGCATTTTCTGGATAAGAGAATATATCGGTTTTGGCGAGCAGAGATCGCCAACCCCCCATATGTGTTTGGCGATCTCTCTTGGCGATCTCTGCCCGATGTTGCTGATTTGATCGTCTGATTAATATCGCACAGCCATTATTGCGCGCGAAAACGATCCCTGAAACAACGCGAAGGTTGCTTCAGGGGTCGCTGCAACGTGGTCACTCCTTCGGCAAATCCTTCGGCGGCAAGTCGGCGGGCGGGGCTTCCATCTTTTCACCGTCGCTCGTTCCGGGGATCGCCGGCATGGCGGCGGGTTTCGGGAAGGCGGACGCCGGGATGTCGGCGAGCTTTTCCTTGCGGTCCTTCTCGGCGAGCAGCGAGTAGCCCTTGGGCTTGCCGTCTTCGCCGAATTCGAATCGGCCCCAGTACTGCCGGCTCACCGGGTTGTAGTAGTAGACGTAGCTCGGCTGGCTCGGGTAGTAGACGCAGTAGTGGTAGCTGTACGTCGTCGCGACCGGCGTCGGGTAGTAGTAGTACGTCCGGTAGTAGTACCGCGTGGTCGAGTAATACGACCAGCTCGAGTAATACTGCCGATAGCCGCCTGCTCGTGCGTCGCCGGGGAGCGCCGTCAGCGCTGCACCCACTGCCACCGCCAGCACCATCCGTTTGAAAATCGGTAACATCGTCGCACCTCTTGAGGAATGGTTCGCGCCAGTCAACGCCGGCGTCGGCGATTGATACGGGCCGACGAACGCGAACCTAATACCGAGCGGACGAAATTGAGTTGAGTGATTGGCGCTCGAGGCGAATTGCTTTCCATCCATTAGGTTCAGATCGGGGAGACCGTACCAATCGGCGAGTCGATCGCCCATTGGTCAACCAACCCCGGTCCCGCGATGTGCCGTCTCAGCTTGTTCGCCACGCTGATCGTTGCTGGTGGGTCGGCGGTCGCCGGTGATGCGGATCTGGCGGCCCGAGTCAAGGAAGTGTTCCGCGCTCATTGCGTCGAGTGCCATGGGTTGGCCAAGGCCCGCGCCGGCGTCAACGTCCTCGATCGCGATGGATTGATCAAGAAGGAGAAGATGGTTCCGGGCAAGCCAGACGATTCAGTCCTCTTTCAACTCATCACGGCCACCGACGAGTCGGCCATGCCGCCGACGGGCCGGTCGCGGCTGACTACGGAGCAGGTCGAGGCGATCCGCAAGTGGATCGCGGCCGGCGCCCCGGCGTTCCCGGCCGACGCTCCGACGCCACCGGAACCTGCGACGGAAAAGGACAAGCCGCTCAAGGAAGTTGCCGGGGTGGACTACGTGCTCAAGAAGATTCTCGCCCATGTCCGGGCCGCGCCGGCGCACGATCGACCATTCTTGCGGTTCTTTTCGATCAACCACGTGCTCACCGCCGGGGCCACAGCCGAGCGCCTCGCGGAACATCGAGCGGCGCTGATCAAAGCCATCAATCATCTGTCGCGGGAGCCCGGACTGGCTCAACCGAAATCGATCGATGCTCCGACCGACACCGTATTCGCCCTCGACGTCCGCGAGCTGGGTTGGCACCGCAAGCCGTTCAAGGCCAAGGTCGGCGACAAGGAGACCGCGAGCGACCTGACGGTGTTTGATCTGGCCCTGCTGGAATACCCGTATGCGATCGCCTACGCGGACTCGGAGACGTTCGACCGGCTGGCCGAGGAGTTCTTGAACCCGGCCAACCAGGTCCGGCCGATCGCGTACCTGCGGGCCGATTGGTTCTGTAGCGTCGTCACGCAGCCGCCGCTGTACGAGGACTTTTTGCAACTGCCGTTCACGCTCGCCGAGCTGGAGAAGGACCTGGAAGTGGACGCCGAAGCCGACCTGGCCGCCGGAACAGCTCGGCGGGCCGGCATGACGGTATCCGGAGTGAGCCGAAATAACCGCGTGGTCGAACGGCACGCGGGTCGGACCGGGATGTACTGGAAGAGTTTTGACTTCCGGACCAGCAAGGGGCCGGAGAACATCCTCAAGGACCCGATCACGTTCCACCCCAGCGGCGGCGAGATGATCTTCCGATTGCCCAACGGATTGCAGGCGTACTACGTGGCCGACGGCAGCGGGCAGCGGCTGGACGCGGCCCCAACCGAGATCGTGACCGACAAGTTCGCGGCCGACAAGACCGTCCGCAATGGCCTGGCCTGCATCCGCTGCCACGATCAGGGGATCAAGGAGTTCGTCGATACCGTTCGCCCGTCCGTGGCAGCGCTGCCCGGCAGCCCCGGCTTCGATCGGCGTGCCGTGCTCGAACTGTACCCGCCACAAGAACGGCTCGACGCTTTGGTGAAGAGCGACCGGGCCGTGTTCCAAGCAGCGATGACGACCCTCCTCGGCCGGGCTCCAGCCCGCGAGCCGCTCGTGCCGGTGACGACCGGGTACTTGGACGACCCGCTCAGCGCCATCGCGGCGTCCGCGGAGTTGGGGCTCGTCGACGGGTCAAAGCTCGCCGACGTCCTGCGGACGCCGCAGTTTGCCGGGCTCGGACTGGCGCCGCTGGCGGCCGGCGGCGTGGTCCGCCGCGATGCCTGGGAAGACAACTACGACCAGGTGGTCCGTGCCCTTGGCCTCGGCACTCCATTCGTGGCGATCGACGGCGTTCTGCGGCGCGACCACGCAGCCGGTGCACTCGGCGCTGAGGTCGAGTTAAAGACGAACAAGCCGAACAACCTTTTCGAATCGGGCGACGAGTTGATGGTCAGTGTCGCCAACAAGTCCGCTAAGCCCATCCACATTGAACTGGTCGGTACGAGCAACCGCGGACGAAAGGTACTGCTCACGTCGAAGCCGGTCGTGATCAAGCCCGGCGAGACGTTCAAGCTGGACCCCATCGCCGTCAAGGCTGGGATCGGGCGGGAGCAGATCACCCTGTTCGCGAGCCCCGACCCGTTGCCGCCAGCCGAACTGCTGCGCGGCAACGGCGTGACCGACCGCGTGGTCCATCGGTTTTACAAACTGACGACCGAATCCGGCCGCATCCGGCTAGTCGCCGACGCCGCGGCCGTGGTCAAGAAGACGATCGACATCGAAACCCGCTGAGCACTGGAGCCGATCATGTTCCGCATCGCGTTCATCCTTACCGCCCTCGTTGGCGTCAGCACTTCGGCCCGTGGCGCCGACCTCGAAGGAGCCTTGCTGGACCGGGCGAAAGGCTTGGTCAAGCATTGTCAGCAGTCCGGGTACAGGACAATTGGCGTGCTCAAATTCCTGGGAGTCAAAGAAGGCGGCGATTTGTCCGACAACCTGGGGACGATCAACACGCTGCTCGCCCGGCGGCTGGAAATCGCCTTCGTATTGGCCAACGACCCCCGGAACCCGATCGGCGTGATTGATGAAGCCTCCACGGTCGCCGCGCGCACATCCGGAGCAAGCCACCGCACCCCCGAGGGTCGTCGGGCCTTGCTCGCGGCCCAATACAAGCTGGCCTGGGGCGACCCGCGGACGCGGGTGACTCCGGATGCGTTCTTGACCGGGCTGGTCGGCGTGAGCAAGGATTTGAAGACGCTGACAATCAGTTTCCTCTACTTCGATCGGAAGACCAATGAACTTGAGGCCGTGCCCGGCATACCGGACGCGGTGGTCGCCAATCGACCGGCCGCGCTCGTCGAGCTTGGGGAGAGTTTTACTGTTCGCGGCGCGTTCGATGACGGCAAGGTTGAGACGAAAGCGAAAGCTAAGGGCAAGAACGATCCGCCGGCTGATCTACCGAAAGACAAGGACCCGGCGCAGGCCGCGTTGCAATCGGCGGTCGATGTTCGCGACCAGACGGCGACCAAGCATCCGGCCGAAGATCCGAACGCGCCGATCAAACTCACGGTGCTCTATGACGGCAAGCCAGTTAAGGTCGAGGTGCTTGGCGGCAAGGCGTTCATACCGGAGCCGGCGACCGGGCAGCGCGTCGAGTTTGTGATCGCCAAGGACGCCAAAGCCCAACGCTACGGTGTCGTGCTCAAGGTGAACGGGGAGAACACGCTCGACAAGCAGCGGCTGCCCGACGTCCGCTGCCGGAAATGGATCATGACCGACCCCGGCGAGTCGGTCACGATCCGCGGCTACCAACTTGGGACCGACCGCATCGAGACTTTTCGCGTGCTCTCGACGCCGGAGTCGAAGGCCCGCGAAGTCAACTACGGAGCCGACGTGGGGACGCTCACGTTGACCGTCTTCCCGGACGGCAAGACGCCTGCCCCGGACCTTGCCGACGATGCCGCCGAAAAGACTGCCGTCGCCGCAGCCGAACTGCCGGTCGAGCCGTCGAAGAGTTTCGACTCCTTGAAAGCAAAGCTTCTTGCAGATGCCAACCGCGGGCTGATCGTGGAAGGAACGCAGGTGGCAGGAAAGGTGCAGGTCGTGAAATTCACCCCGGCCGCAAGCCCGGTCATGACACTCACGGTGATCTACTACAAGAAGTGAACGGAGATCCGCCATCCGTCGGTTCTGACCGCCTTCCAGAAGTACAAGGATCTTGCGGACACCCCGCTTGCGGAACGAATTGCCGTTATGTTTCCGTCCCCATGCCCGTACTCTCGATGGACAAAATCCTCACCGCAACCCTGACGTGATGCCGTGAAACTGCTGCTCACACTCGCCTGCTTGGGCCTCGCCATGGTCTGCCCGGCCGCCGCCCAGGCACCGAAGGACGCCTCACGCAACAAGCCCGAGGCCGATGACGCCGCCCGGCTGAAGGACCTGTGGAACCAGGCCCACAAGCTCGCGAAGGAGGGGAAGCCGAAGGAGGCCCTCGTCGTCTGCGAGACGGCCCTGGGACTGGCGAAGGCCAAGCTCGGGGAGTCCCACAAGGATACCATCGCGCTGACGCACCTCCTGGGTTACCTGTACCAGTCCGTGGGGCAATACGCGAAGGCGGAACCGCTGTACCGCCAGGCATTGGACTTTTACGAAGCGAAGCTCGGGGTCCACCCGGACACCGCGCTGGCCCTGAGTAATCTGGCCTGGCTCTACCGGGACACCGGCCGGTACACCAAGGCCGAACCGCTGTACCGCCGGGCCCTGGACATCTGCGAGGCGAAACTCGGCGGGGACCACCCGACCACGGCGCTCGCGCTGAACAACCTGGGCCTACTTTACCAGACCACGGGCCACTTCACGAAGGCCGAGCCGCTGCTCGAGCGGGCACTGGCCGTCCGGGAGAAGAAGCTCGGACCGGACCACCCGGAAACCGCCCACGCCCTCGGCAACTTGGCCAACCTGTACCAGGCGATGGGCCGGTACGCCAAGGCGGAGCCGCTGCACCAGCGGGCCGTCGAGATTAGCGAGGCGAAGCTCGGGGGAAAGCACCCCGACACAGCGCAGGCGATCGGCAACCTGGCGCTGCTGCATCAGTACATTGGCCACTATGCGAAGGCCGAGTCCCTGTACCGGCGGTCGCTGGCCATCTACGAGGCGACGCTCGGCGGGGACCACCCGGACGCCGTTCAATTCGTCAACAACCTGGCCGTCCTGTACCAGTCCGCGGGCCAGTACACGAAGGCCGAGCCGCTGTTCGACCGGGCCCTGGCCGCCCGGAAGGCGCGGCTCGGGGCGGACCACCCGGCGACCGCGCAATCTCTCGCCAACCTAGGCCACCTGTACCAGGTCACGGGCCGCCATGCGAAGGCGGAGCCGCTGTTCCGAAGGGCGCTGGCCATCTGCGAGGAGAAGCTCGGGGCGGATCACTCCCGGACGGCTCACGTCCTCAACAACCTCGCCGAGCTGTACCGGGAGACCGGGCAGTACGCCCGTGCCGAGCCGCTGGGTCGGCGGGCCGTGGCCATCGGCGAGGAGGCGCTCGGCAAGGATCACCCGGGCACCGCGTTCGCGCTCAACGACCTGGCTCTCCTGTACCAGGCGATGGGCGACTACACCGCGGCCGAGCCGCTGTTCGCCCGAGCCGTCGACATCTATCGCGCCCGGTGCGGGAAGGACCATCCGCAGACGGCCAAGGTGCTCGCCAATGCCGCCCGGTTGTCGGCCGCACAGGGCCGCACGGGGGACGCGATCCGGACTCTCGACCGCGCCCTCCGCGCCTACCGTCGGCACTCCGTCGAAGTCCTCCCCACCTTGTCAGACGGCGAACAATTGGAGTTCCTGAAGCGGGGTTTCGACCGCGATCTGAAGGCTGGGCTGGCCCTCGCCCTGGCAGGCGGGCTGGGCGAGGAGAACCGCCTGCGGGTGGCCGCCTGGTTGCTCAATGGGAAAGCGGTCGCGACCGAGTCGATGGCCGAGAAGGTGATCCTCGCGCGGGACGCCGACTCGCCTGCGTCCCGCAAGGTCCTGGCCGAATTGGAGGATGTCCGCCAACGGCTCGCCGGGCTCGCCCTCAAGGCCGATGTCCCCGCCGACCCGACGCAGGTCGAGGCGCTGAAGGATCGGGAACGGCGGCTGGCCGCGTCCCTGGCCGCGTTCGACACCCGCCCGCGCCGGGACGATCCGTGGTACGAATTGGATGAACTCCGTCAGCGGCTCCCGGCGGACGCCGCCTACGTCGACGTCGCTCGGCTTCCGGGGCACGACTTCAAGACCGGCAAGGACGGCCCGGACCGGTATGTGGCGTTCGTCAGCTTCCGGTCCGAGGAGACACAGGTCGCGGACCTCGGTTCGGCCGACCCAATCGACGCCGCCATGCGCGCTGTCCGGCGTGAGTTCGACGCCGCCGCGAAGACGATCCGCGACCAGGGCGAGCCGCAGGCCGAGCGGGACATCCGAGTCAAGCTCGCCGGTCTCGGCAAGCTGGTCCTCGACCCGCTCCGGCGGCATATCGATTCCAAGGCCAGGTGGATCATTTCTCCCGACTCGAACCTGTGGCTGATCCCGTGGGCAGCGCTCCCCCTGGACCCCGGCGCCTACGCCGTGGAGCGGCACGACATCCGGTACGTTGTCAGCGGCCGTGACTTGCTCCTGGACCCCCTGAAACTCGACCGCAAGACGACCGCCCCGGTCATCGTCGCCGACCCGGACTTCGACCGCGGCCCGTCCGGGGCGATAACCCCGGCGTACCCGGACGCGCAGCGGGGGCTGTCAAAGGACTTCAAACTCGGGGCGGTCCGCCGCCTGCCCGGGACGGCGGCCGAGGCCGAGGCCATCCTTCCGCACCTGGAGAAGTTCGCCGGGGCGAAGCCGCGGGTACTCACTGACGCCGATGCTGGGACCGCAGCCGTCCGGCGCTTGAGGAGTCCGCGAGTCCTGGTGCTCAGTACGCACGGGTTCTTCCTGGAGGACGAACTCGCGACGCGGACCTCGAACCTCGGCCGCGCGGGCGGCGAGAACCCGCTCCTGCGGTGTGGCCTCCTCCTCGCCGGGTGCAATCGCGCGGAAGCGGCCGGGCCGGGGGCCGACACCGGCGTGCTGACTGGCCTGGAGGTGGTCGGCACCGACCTCCGCGGGACCGAACTGGTGGTGCTGAGCGCGTGCGAGACGGGGGTTGGGGAAGTGCGGTCCGGGGAAGGGGTGGCCGGGCTGCGGCAGGCGTTCCAGCTAGCCGGGGCGGAGGCCGTGGTCGCCACCCTGTGGCAGGTGCCGGACCGCGACTCGGCACTGCTGATGGCCGGGTTCTTCGGCCGGCTCGGCGGGGGCAAGGCTCGTGATGCCGCTCTCCGCGAAGCGCAACTCGAGCAGGTGACACGCCGGCGGGACCGGTTCGGGGCGGCCCACCCGTACTTCTGGGCCGCCTACACTCTGACCGGGCAGACGCGGTAGTCGGGACGCAGGCGCCGCTTCTACTATCTGCGGATCACGGCGTGCGCGAAGAAATCGGCCGAGTGACGGCGAGTTGCCGGCGAACGGAACTTGATCTGTCGCGCAGTGTTTGGTCTCGCACGCGGTGCTCCAAACCGCCAACTCCCAATCTTGTGAGTTCACCATGCGTCACGTTGCATCCCTTGTTGCGCTGACCCTGCTAGCCATCAGCAGTTCCGCCATTGCCGCCGACAAGCCGAACATCGTATTCATCCTGGCCGACGACCTTGGCCTCGATGGCGTCGGCTGCTACGGCTCCGACAAGCACAAGACCTCGAACATCGACAAGCTCGCCACATCGGGAACAAGATTTGAGACGTGTTACGCCGCGCCACTGTGCGGCCCGTCGCGGTGCGCCTTGATGACCGGCCGTTACGCCTTTCGCACGGGCGGGCTAACCAACAATTCCTGGCGCAAAGGCGGCCCCGGGGCCATGTCAAAGGACGAGCATCCGATGGCGCAACTGCTCAAGAAGGCAGGCTACGCCACGTGCGAGGCGGGCAAATGGCGGCAAGTCGGCGAGACGCCCCGCGACTGGGGCTTTGACGAATACTGCACGGATCCAACTGCCAGCGGATGGTACTGGAAGGACAACTACACGAAGAACGGCGAAGCCATCAAGACCGCCAACGAGGAGTACAACCCGGACGTCATTCACAAATTCGGCCTCGACTTCATTCGCCGTCACAAAGAGAAGCCGTTCTTCCTGTATTACGCGATGCACCTGGTCCACGCACCCATCGTCAAGACGCCGGACTCCAAGGCCGACACGAAGGAGTTCTACGAGGACAACATCGCCTACATGGACAAGCAGGTCGGCGAAATCGTCGCGGAGTTGGAAAAGCTCGGTTTGCGGGAGAAGACGCTCGTCCTGTTCAGTGGCGACAACGGGACGGCGCTCAACTACCCATGTACCATCGGCGGCAGAATGATCAACGGCAAAAAGGCGTCGATGCTGGAGGGTGGCTCGCGGGTGCCGCTCATCGCCAGTTGGCCCGGCACCACACCGGCGGGGAAGGTGTCCAAGGACATCGTGAATTTCACCGATATGCTCTCGACGTTCGTCGCCTTGGCCGGCGGCGAATTGCCGAAAGACTTCACTTACGACAGTCGCAGCATCGCCCCGCAACTGCGCGGTGAGAAGGGTAACCCGCGCGAGTGGGCGTTCGTCCAACTCGGTGCGCGCTGGTATGTCCGTGAAAAGGGATGGAAAATGACCGAGACGGGCGAACTGTTCGACATGAGCGACGCGCCGTTTACCGAGAAGTTGGTCGCCGCGTCGGCTGACACCGCCGAAAGCAAGGCGGCGCGTGAGCGACTGAGCAAGGTGCTCGCCGAGTTGAACCCGGCCGGCGGCAAGAAGGACATTGTGCCGAAACCGCGGACGCCGCACAACACAACCGACTTGCCTTTGCAACGTAACCGCCTTGTGAAACGAATTGAAGGCTGCCCAAGCGCGAATGCCGCACGCGCGGCACCATTTCGGGGGCTCTATTGCGCTAGTATTTTGCACGACGCGTTTTCAACCCATCTCCTCTGCCGACAATGACATGTGTCCAAAAAAACGAGCAGAGATTGCCAACCCCCATCTCTGTTTGGCAATCTTTGTTGGCAATCTCTCCCTTCAAGTCGCAGCGACACGCCGACGCCGTGTTGTAGCAGCGTCGCCACCCTGCCGACAAACAGCTCGCGCTTGTCCGGCCGTCTCCTTCTCTCCTTGGTGCAATGAAACGCAATTAATCGGAAGGGTGGGTGCGGCAAAACCGTGGCGATCTTGGCGACCTTACTCAAAAACCCGCGGAAAACGCACTCCTTCAAAAAGCAAGATCGCCAACTCCCGGGGCGTAAAACTCGGACAGACTTTGACTCTGTGGGGGTGGCTGCAATGCAAGCTATGGTCGCTTCGGTGCGAGCTTGGTGAGGCCGAGTGTGGCCCACGAACTGGCGGCGCAGTTGATCGGCGTCAAGAGCTTCGAACTGCCCGGTGAACCATCGGGGGTCGAGCGCGAGATCATCGGCCAACTGCCGTCCGGCTTTTGCGTGGCGACCAGGAAGTCGATCCCACGCCTGATTTCGGTTCGTTCTGCTGTGAGGCCCGCGAGCGCCAAGACATACAAAGTCTGGCCGGTGGCGAACGCGTCGCTCTTCAATTCCGGGACGGTCTGGCTCCATCCGCCGTCGGCACGCTGGAGCGTCAGCAATTCGTCGATTGCCTTTTGCATCTTTTCACGCGGTACGCCAGCGCGAGCTGCCAGTAACACCTTCAGCGCCTTGTCCTGATGCAGATCGGCAGACTTGGCCGCGTCGAGCCAGGCGATCGCTTTCTTGAGTGCCTCGCATTGCGGTTTCGGCGCGTCAGGACCGTCTTCTCCTTCGAGCGCCATGATGATCCAGGCCGCGTCCGTACTTTGGCTTTCGTTGATCGGTGGTCGACGAAGCGTGGCAAAAAACTCCCACGAACCATCCGGTTGCTGCTTCTTGACGATCTCGTCCGCGATCAACTTCAAGCTCTGTTTTTGACCTTCGCTCAACTTGGGCAATGACCGGGCGGCGACGGCCAGGAACGGGAGCCCCATGTTCAGGCCGCGCCCTTGTGGCCGCGGGTCCGGCGGATCGGCCGGATTGGGAAAAATCTTCGAGGCCAGCAACTTCTCCTTGCTGCCGAGCAGAGACTCGAACGTATCGGCCAGATACGTCTTGTCGATCGCATAGCCCTGCCGATCGGCCTCGCTGAGCGCCCAGAGTGGCATCGGCACGTGATGACAGGCGGCACAGCCGCGCGACTTCAGCCAGGCAGCGCTTTCGGTCTGTAAGTAACCGATAGCGCGACCGACGGTCTTTTGGATCTGCTCAGTCGTTGCGTGGGGAATGGAGTCCGCCTTCGTGGGGATCGTCTGCGCGGACGATTTCTGAGGAAGCGACTTCGGTTCTTCGCCCGTTGCGTCAACAGCGATTGCCAATAGCCCACAGAACACTGAGAGGAAACGCCGTCGAGAGATTCTGCTCATAGTCGAGTCTCGGCGATGCGATCGGGAAGAACTTGTACCGCGCTACCATTCATTGAAGCGGTAACGCCCCCGGCCATCTTTGATTTACCAGTTTTGGATCGCTGCGGCGGGTCAATGTGCGGAGCGGCGACCGATGGTAGCCAGGGGTGACCAAAGGGAAGCCCTGGAAGGCAGCGCATGAGCAACAACGGAGCCCCGTAGGGGCGACAGAGAGTC